>CAUEUD010000030.1 GCA_959020865.1 Eubacterium limosum
AAAGAGTACAGTGAGCTAGTGAATCTTTTCGATAAACAACTGCAATTTGCCCAGAACATCCAAAAGAAAATTATTCCACAGCCCAGCGAGTTTATATCGGATACGTATCACCTTTACGCGATGCTCAAGCCCTTTCGCAAAGTTGGCGGCGATTTTTACGATTTCCATAATCTGGATGATGATAAGATCAGCCTTATTCTGGCCGACGCTACCGGACACGGCATCGACGCGGCCATGATCACCAGTATGGTCAAGCTGATTTATTCCTATGCCATGGAAAACGAGCTGGTACGCGAGCACCCCAGCATGCTCATGCAGCGTATGGAGCGCGACATCGAAAAACAGCTGACATCCACCTATTTCAGCGCTTTTGCGCTGGTTCTGGACCCTGGCGCCAATACGCTTCGCTACGCAAACGCCGGCCATCCCTCGGCAATTCTGGTAGGTGACGACATCACGCTGCTCAAACCGAGCCTGCCCCTTGTGGGGCTGCATCAGCTCATGTCCAGCATTAACTATCAGGACATTACGGTTCCGTTTAAAAACGGCGATAAGTTTATCATCTTTACCGACGGACTCATCGATGCGCAGAATACCAGCAATGAGCTTTTCTCCATGGAACGCCTGACCGGAATTGTAAAAAAGCATACGACCCAGCCCATCAACACTATCTGCCAGGAAATCCTGAAAGAGTACAACCTGTTTACCGAGGGCACCGACGATATGGACGACGTCTGCCTCCTGGGTATCGAATATGACGACTGAGTATTTCTGACGAAATTCTGAACAAATATTAACAATTTATGACGATTCACTGTTTCTAATGGAACTCTAATAAAAGCCAGCTAGAATAGACTTAACCGAAACGTAAGACTATGAAGAAGGAGGCTGAATCAGATGAATCGCAGCAAAAAAGTTTTAATCCTGACCTGTTCCCACGGATCAGGCCACAAGATGGTGTCCGCAGCCCTTAAGGACGCCTTTGAACAGAAAGGCTACACTGCTGTTGTTCGTGATCTGTTCAATGAGACCAACCGGCTCGTCAATACCATCATCGAAAAATCCTATCTCCTTTCCTATAATATCGGCAGCAGCTTTTATAAAAAAATGTACTACGATATGGAAAAGGATGCTCACAGCAAATTTATATACAGACTTTGGACACTGACCGAAAAAACCCTTCTGGATATGGTGGACGAGATCCATCCCGACTGCATTGTCAACACCTACCCCTACACGGTATCCTCCATCCTGAAGCAGGCCCACTATCCGGACATCCCGGTTTATACAGTGGTCACAGACTTCTGCATACCGGCTGCCTGGCAGCATGAGGACACCGACAAGTTTTACGTCGCCTGTCAGAATGTTGAGGATCATCTGGTGGACTACGGCATTCCCGCAGAACGCATTCTTAAGACCGGTATTCCGATCCGGGAAGCTTTTTACGGCCACTACGACCGCCACCGCCTTCAGGAGAAATACCATCTGGATCCAGACAAGCGTACCCTGGTTATCTGCGCCGGCACCTACGGTGTGGTCAAAAACCTCAGAACCATCTGCGAGAAGGCCGACAGCCTGCATAATCTCCAGACCATTGTAGTCTGCGGAAAAAACAAATCCCTTTATAAGGAACTATCCGCAGTGTCTTTCAAAAACACACAGATTTTTGGCTTTGTCTCAGACATTCACGAGCTCTACTGCTGCGGTGATTTTATGATGACCAAGCCTGGCGGCATCACCTTAAGTGAAGCGGTGACGACCCGTATGCCGCTGATCCTGCACAATCCGGTACCGGGCCAGGAGGGCGAAAACGCCGAATGGTTTAAAAAATGCGGCGCCGCCATCATCACCCACACCACCACAGAGCTGCTCGTCGCCATTGAGGCCTTAAAAGACAATGAGGTCAAGCAGTACGCCATGAAGAGCGCCCTGCGCAAAATGTATTACGGCCACTCAGCCGAGCGCATTGTCGATGATATTCTGGAACAGCTCCCATTCACCGAACCGGCGCTGCCCTTTGAAGAAAACACGCTTTTCCTTTTAAAAGAAAATTAAAAACGGAAGGTCTGGAGTCTCACTCCAGCCTTCCGTTTTTTTATGAAAGCTTTTTAAGCTCTTCAAAAAGCTTATTGATATCAATGGGCTTGACCAGATAGCCATTCATACCAGCCTTTATGGCCAAGCGGCGGTCCTCCTCAAAGGCGTTGGCCGTCATGGCAATGATGGGTACTGTTTTGGCGTCACTGCGATCCAGCTCCCGGATAGCCTTGGTGGCGCTAAGCCCATCCATTACCGGCATCCGGATATCCATCAGCACCGCGTGATAAAAATCCAGGGGCCGGTCTGTGAATTTGTCGAGTGCTTCCCGGCCGTTTTCTGCGGTATCCACGCACACGCCCTGCATCTCCATCAGAGTTTTTGCGATTTCGAGGTTCAGCTCATTATCCTCCACCAGCAGCACCTGGAGCCCATCCAGGCTGGAGACAGCCTGCCGCCGCTGCCTACGCTCGTGAGGCTCGATATTGAGGTGCATGAGGGTGTCATAGATCACCGACTGGAACAGCGGCTTGGAGATAAAATTGTTGGCCCCCGCCTGTCGCGCTTCCTCCTCAATATCGCTCCAGTCATAGGCAGAAATGATGATAATGGTCGTGTCCGGCCCGACGATTTTCCGAATCTGGCGGGTGGTCTCGATGCCGTCCATATCCGGCATCAGCCAGTCGATCATGGCCACATCATAGGTACAGCCGGCCTCCATCATCTTTCGCACCTCCTCGAGAGCCCGGGCGCCGGAATCGACCCAAACCGGCGAGATGCCGATATTCGACATAATGGCAGCGGTCTGCTCGCCGATCATGGCGTCATCGTCCACTACCAGCACGCGGATATCCTTCAGGGCATCCTCGGTCATGCGGCGGCGTTTTTCCTCCTCGGTATCATAGACCGGCTCCAGAGGCACGCTCAGCTCAAAAGTAGTACCACAGTTCTTTTCGCTGGTCACCGCAATGGTGCCGCCCATGAGCTGGATGATATTATAAACAATGGACAGCCCCAGACCAGTGCCGATCTTGTTCCGGGCCGTTCCGGGGTTCTCCTGCTCAAAGGGCTGATAAATCTTCTTCATAAAATCCTCAGACATTCCAACGCCTGTATCGCTCACACTGAGTCCCATATACGCCAGCCCGTTTTCACGCTTCAGCTCCTGGATATCCACGGTGATCCTCCCACCGGACGCGGTAAACTTTACCGCGTTGGAGAGCAGGTTCATCATGATCTGGTTCAGCCGCAGCTCATCGCCGATATAAAAACGCTCCATGGGTTCATGGTGGTGGATTACAAAGTCAATCCCGCGCTCCCTGGCCTGGGGATAGATGATGGTATTAATCTCATTGATAAACTCAGAGAAATCAAACTTCCGCTTGGCCAGGACAATCTTTCCGCTCTCGATTTTTGACATGTCCAGTATGTCGTTGATCAGGGTCAGAAGATAGCGCGAGGAGGAGTCAATCTTTTCAAAGCAGTCCAGCACACGGTTGGGCGCGTTGATTTTAAGCTGGCCGATGGTGCTCATGCCAATGATGGCATTCATGGGGGTGCGGATATCGTGGCTCATGCGGGATAAAAACTCTGATTTGGCCTTGTTGGCCGCCTCGGCTGAGGCAAGAGCATCCCTCAGCAGCCTTTCCTGCCTGGCCTTTTCGGCCCGCTGTTCATCCAGCACCTTCATAAGTCCGATGACCAGCATGTCGTCGCTGTAGGGATTGTCAACCCGGATCACATAGAGTGAAATCCAGTGGTATTCGCCATCGTCCCCCAGCATCTGCATTTCCATATAGAGCTCACGCTCACCCTCCTCGTACCGCCGCATCAGCGCTTCCCTGGAGAAGCGCCGGACGAAATCCTCCTGGTAAGAGGGATACGCCCTGCGCGTGGTAAAGTCCACCATGTCGTCATAGCGGCCCTTTTCACTGTATTTGACAATGTTTTTTTCCTGAATAAAACATTCGTAGCTGTTCTGGGACAGGTTGATGCTCATGATGAGCGGATAGGCTGTACAGATAGCTGCCCGCAGCGACCGGTTCTCAATGAGCTGCTCCTGCTCCCGTTCCATCTGGAGCATACGCGTTTCGGTAATATCGTTGAAAACCGCCTGGATAACCTCCTCGCCGTTGCTGTTTTCAAGGCGTTCCATGGACACGCTCACAAAGCACTGCTCGCCGTTTTTGCGCCTTCCCTCGCGTTCATAGGAGACTCTGCCGCCGTTTCGGGAAATATCCTCGACAATCTTCCGGAATTTGTCCTGCTCTTCCTTCATCACAGAGGTAAAGGGGTCCCCTACACTCTGCCAGTACTCTGCCTCGCTGTAGCCGTAGATCTCCCAGGCCCGGCGGTTGGCGTTGATGGTTTTATGCTCGGGGGTGGTGGTAAACTGGATGATACCGCAGGGCACTGTGTTGTAGAGCTGAGTCAGAAAATCGGCCTGGCGCTTATTCTCAATGCTGGCCTGCTGGATCAGCATATCCTGGTTTCTCCGATAGGTGATATCCGTTACCATGCAGTAGATCACCACCTCGCCGTCGCGGTCTACCACACACTTTCCAATATCTAAAACCCAAATCATAGAGCCATCCCTCCGGCGGAACCGGTACTCCACCGAGTAGGTCTCATCTTTGGCCAGACAGCTCTTAATATCCTTCACAACATGATCGTAATCATCGGGTTCTACCATCGCCAGAGACTGACCGCCGGAAGCCTCGATCAGTTCCTCCGGACCATTGTAGCCATAGAGCTGGCAGAGCCCGTCGCTGACCCATTTAATACTGTAGCCTTCGTCCAGATGGCAGATGGCCATTCCGCCCGGCAGCTGGGACATCATGAGCTCAATCTGCTGATTCTTTTCCTGCAGCAGCTCCTGCAAATTGTCGTAGGCCTCCTTGGCGGCCCTGACCGGGAACAGCTCATCGTCCTCGATGGCCGAAAACGGGATTGAGTTGTGGATATGCATGCACTTCAGCTCGCCGTCCATACGCTTGAACACAAAGGTACAGCGCTGCTGTTCCCGCATGCTGGTCTCTGAGCCCTCCACGGTCTCGATCCGGCTGACGCCCTCGCAGATGTAACAGTCCTCTGAGATCTCCTCCACCACATATTCCTCTTCTGTCATGGTGCAGGGGACCAAGTCGCCCTGCCCCTCCCTGAAGCAGGCAGCCACAGCCTCAGCGCCCTCTGCCTTCTGCATCTCACCGCCGCCCAGCCATACGATATTGGGCGCAAAGGTGGATATTAAAAACTCAACATCACACTCGCAGAAATAACGCCTGAGTATTTTATCGGCAAAGGCGATAATTTCTCTTTTTTCTTCTGTTGTCACAGGGTTTCCTCTCCTTATAACAGACTGCCCATACCGGCAGACTGCCCATTTTTCTCGATACCTTAATCAATTTTATCGATTAATCCAGAGGCTCAAAAAGCTCCTGAAAAATATTTTCCACAGCCTCCCGGCTCCGGCGTTCAAGCTCCTGATACTTCGCCAGGAGCGTCTCCCCCTCCGGGGTCAGACAGGCACTGCCGCCGTTTCTTCCGCCCTGCTGGCGTTTTGTCACCTTGTAGCCGAGCTCCTCCTCCATGGTGTTGATCATTTTCCAGCCCTTGCTGTAGGAGATGCCCATCTGCTCACAGGCCATCCGAACCGAATCTGTCCACTTGATCTGCATGAGCAGCTCGGCCGGCCCCGGCCCAAAGAAAATCCGCTCTCTGGCCAGCCGCAGCTTAAGCGCCGGGTGCAGCGCGGCGTCAAGCTCCTGCGCCTCCCGATCCACTGATTGTTCTTTCCGATTCATCCCATACCCTCCAATGGTAAAAAGATTTATTCTTTTATTATATCATGGTTTTGTGCCTTTTTGTCAAAAGCTTGGGATTTATCACAAAAAAGACACACTGAAAATTTCAGTGTGTCTTTTTTGTTTTTATTCC
Organism: Eubacterium limosum; assembly: GCA_959020865.1. Classification (GTDB taxonomy): domain Bacteria; phylum Bacillota; class Clostridia; order Eubacteriales; family Eubacteriaceae; genus Eubacterium; species Eubacterium limosum_B. The sequence continues at coordinate 5,974 of CAUEUD010000030.1, forward strand.
ACATCCACTTCCTTCAAATCAGTCTCTGCCCGCATTTCACCAGCGCCCTGGTCCAGATTTTTCTGATCCTTGTTAAGAATCAGAACAGAGGCGATGATGATCACGCCGCCGATAATCTGGTTAAGAGTCGGCATGGTGCCGTAAAGCACCATGCCCACGACGATGGTCACTATTGGCAGGAAATTCATAAACAGATTGGAAAAGGTAACGCCAATGTTTTTAATCGCGTAGATGTTCAGGAAATAGGCAAAGGTCGAATTGAATACGCCGAGGATCACCAGGTTGATGAGAACCTCCGGGTTCACCAGATCGCCCAGCGCTACCGGATACAGGAACAGGAAGGGCAGTGTCGTCACCGCGCCCACCACAGCCTGGTAGTTCAGAACAACGGTTTTCTCATATTTGTCCGATACCTTGTCGGCCAGGAAACAGTAGATAACCCAGGAAATAATGCTCAGCAGGCAGATGGCATAGCCCATGAAATTGGTTTCTGCCAGGTCGCTGGGATTAATGCCCATGAGGATATACACGCCCACCAGGGATACCACAACAGCCAGGATACTCAGCCTGGTCTTTTTGCGCTTGAAAAAAACAAAGTCGATCAGCAGTGAGAACACTGCCGCAAAGCCAAAGAGCAGCGAGGAGACTGTGGCGCCGATGTATTTAACGCTCATGACTGTAAAGACATGGAAGAAGGTACAGCCCACAAGGCCGGAGAGGATCACCATGAGGATATCCTTTTTCTCGATGCGCATGTTCATCTTCTTAACCAGGTTGTACAGCGTGAACAGCACTGTCATGATGGTAAACTGGAAGGCCACGATCACTGTTGGGTGCATGTACTTGACAATGACATCCCGCGCGATGTAGGATACGCCGTAGATGATGATGACCACGGCCATGGCAATGAAGCCAAGGTTGCGTTTACTTTTCATCACGCCACCTCATCGTTTGATGGCTTTCGCTTTTTCAAACGCGCCGTCTGCGATGGCGTCAATTTTGGCACATACGGCTGCGTCCAGCAGCGTGACGTCTTTCACCTGTTCCAGGAGCTCAACCGCCCGCTCGGCACATTTTTCAAGCATGTCTTTTCCGCCGTCCTTCTGCCAGGATTTCCAGTTGCCGCGCTCAGTCAGGTCACCGGTCCACAATTCTTTTCTGAAATTCTTGGCGGTGTGCTTGGCGTTCAGGTAGCTGCCGCCGTGGCCGGTTTTGCGGATATTGTCCAGAGCGATGCGCTTGTCGCTGAAATCCAGGCCGCGCACCAGGCGTCTGAGCTGAGACATGCACTCATTGGAGTAGGGCAGGTCTGCGTAGTCGACCACCAGGTCGATATCCAGCTGCATGGATACCAGAAAATCAGTGGTGAGGGCGCCGACGGTTCCGACCATGCCGGTTTCAAAGCCTGCCTGGGCGTCGAGGAGCTTGGCGTCGCGCAGGTTGGTGGGCATCTTGGTCGGCAGGTCCAGATAGCGGCCCAGCTCGGCCATAATGCTCTTCATGATGGCGGTCTCCGGCGAGGACATGGACACGCTCATGGTCTGCATATCCATGCTGCGGACATAGCTGGAGTAGAGGACCGATACGCCCGGACGCACCAGCTGGGTCAGGGCGATGCCTGCCAGGGTTTCCGCGTGGGTATGAATGATGGCGCTCTCGATGGTGATGGGCGAGGAGATGCCCAGGATACCGCCAGAGCTGATGACCGACGGCGCGTTCAGCCGGCTGGCCTCCATGAGAACGTTCAGTGGGTTTTCATCCAGTTTCATCGGCGGCGAGGTCAGCACCCAGAAGGAAATAAACGGGCGATCCTCAAAGGCGATGTCGTCGCCCAGAGCCAGCTGCGCCATTGCCACAGCGTCGCGCACGCCCTCCTTGCCGACAGCCCCGCCGGTAATGTGCTTGGTGGTATTTTTAATGGTACCCGCCCAGGTATACCAGTCTGAGCTCTCCAGAGGCACGTTCTGAGGGGTGATCAGGCCGCTGGCAATGCTCACATTATCCATGATCTCGAGGAGCTTTGTCAGGTCGGTCAAATCCTGATCGGTTGCCGGACGCTTTTCCCTGGTGTGTGGGTCAATGACCGAGGTAGCCATGGTCATGGCCGCCAGTGAGGGCAGTGCTTCATTGACCTTGACGTCGTTCTTCGGGTCTCGGCCGTAAAGGGTAAAGGTGTCCCGCTTAGGCACTGTTTTCAGGGCGTCCTCAATGATCTTTCTCGGGATTTTGACAATCTCACCCTCAACAGTGGCACCGGCCTGCCTGAAATAATCTCTGGCTTCCTCGGCGCAAAGCTCAATACCCATGTCCTCCAGAAGCTCCAGAGCCAGATTATGGACGTATTCCAGATCCTTATCGCTTAAATATCGTAATTCCGGTCGCATATTCTTACCCCCTATGCACTCAATAATTCTTTACAGAAAACCACCGCGGCTCCTGCGTCCTCGGCGTAGCCGTCCGCGCCGATTTCTTTTGCAAATTCATCGCTGACCGGCGCGCCGCCCACGATCACTCTGGCGCCCGCATTGCTTTCCTTCAGCACCTTCACGGTCTCACGCATGGCTGGCATGGTGGTCGTCAGCAGGGCAGATATGGCAATAATGTCCGCATCCTTTCCAGCCTCCATGAAGTTTTCCGCCGCCTGGTCAATGCCGATATTCACGACCTCAAAGCCAGAGCTCTCAAGCATCATGGCCACCAGATCCTTGCCGATGTCGTGCAGATCGCCCTCCACCGTACCGATGACAATCTTGCCCAGCGTGGTCACATCACCGGCCTGGAGCTGCGGTTTCAGATGCTTTAAGCCAAGCTGCATGGTCTCAGCGCAGAGCAGCACCTCGGGCACATAGAGCTCGCCGCTTGCCATCAGCGGCCCTACCTGGTTCATGCCCTCGATGAGCGCGTCCGATACGATCTCCCTGGGCGATACGCCCGCTTCCACGGCCTCGTCGATCATTTCAACAATCTCTTCATCTTCCCCTTCAAGTACCAGTTCTCTGATTTTTTCAATATAGTTTTCCATGTTTTTCTCTCCCTTATTTTCCCTTATTTTTATACAAGCAGGCCCTTCCGATGGGCTTTTAAATACTTCCGGCATCCCTTATCCCGGTTCAGCAGCGCCTCACCGGCAGTGATCATGCTCATCATCCTGGCGTTCTTCGGGTCAAGCACCGCGCCGTCCAGGCCCTCAGCCATGCACATGGCCAGATAGGTCCGGTTGAGCAGCCCCCGCTCCGGTATGCCAAAGGAAATGTTGCTGAGTCCGCACATAAAGTGTACCTCCGGATAACGCTCTCTGAGCGCCCGGATGGTCCGCAGCGCCACATTGCCCATATCTGCGCCGGTACTCACCGGCTGGATCAGCGGATCAATGTAAATGTCCCCGATGGGCACGCCGTCCTCTGCCAGCTGCTCGATGAGCCGGCAGCCAATGCCGATCCGCACCTCCGCGTCAGGGCTGATACCGTTGGTGTCGTCGATGAGCAGCGCCACGATCCTGGCCTGGTATTCCTGCACCAGACCGATCATTTCCTGATACCTGCCCGCCTCCGCGGTGATGGAATTAATCATCGGCACTCCCTTGTGCAGTGCCAGCGCTGCTTTCAGCGCGGCCGGGTCCGGGCTGTCAATGCAGCAGGGCCTGTCGACGGCCTGCTGAACCGTTTCGACCAGCCAGGGCAGCGCTGCCACCTCCTCATCGACCAGCGTACCGCAGTTCACGTCAATGTAATCTGCCCCCAGCTCTGCCTGCGAAACCGCAAGCTCCTGAATGGCCTCCGCGTTGCGCTCCCGCACAAATTCAGTAACCCCCTTCAGGCTGGTGTTAATTTTTTCTCCAACAATGATCAACGATTGTTTCCCTCCCTTTTCGTAAATTGTTTGATTTGTTGGTATTATAATATCACCATTTTAGAGCTTTGATTTTTGCATAATCCTGCTATCTATAGCTCGATCCTGCTATTATTTCGATTTACCTGCTTTTTAAGGGAAAATTTCAGGCTGTTTTCAGCTTTTTCAGTATTTTTTCAAGCACTTCCTTGAGCTCAGAAGAGTCCGGCGTGTAGTAATCTGCCCCGATATCTGCGGCAAAGGCCTCGGTCACTGGCGCACCGCCCACAAAAACAATCAGATTTTTTCGTAAATTCTCTTCTTCCAGGCGCTGGATTACTGCCTGCATCTGGTTGATGGTGGTGGTGAGCAGCGCAGACATCATGAGAATCTGAGGCTTTTCCTTGAGTACTCCCTGCACAAATTTTTCTGCGGACACGTCAATGCCCAGATCAATGATCTCCACGCCCAGGGTAGACACCACAATTTTGATGATGTTCTTGCCAATGTCGTGCAGATCGCCCGAGACGGTGCCGATCATGACCTTGACCTGTCTGTTTTTTACATCGGCCTCAAGATAAGGCTTAATGGTCTTGAGCCCGGCCTGCACCGCCCGCGTGGAGAGGATAACCTCAGGCACCAGCAGCTCGGCCTCCCGAAATTTCTCTGCCACCAGCTCAATGCCCTGAATCAGCCCGTCGTTCAGGATTTTTTCCGGCGGATACAGCTGGGCAACCGCCTCCCTTGTCAGTACCACCACATCCCGGGTCTCGCCCTCCTCTATGGCTTTGTTAATCGCTTTATAATAATCCATTATTTACCCTCCTTTATTTTCGTTTCTGTTTTTTCTCTATTCGATAAAGCGGTTACGGTATTCCCTCGGGGTGACCCCCAGGTATTTTTTAAACACCTTTGAGAAATAGCCCGGCGACTGAAAGCCACAGTGCGCAGCGATCTCCTTCAGGGTAAGCTCCCGCTTTTCCATGAGCCGCACTGAATTTTCCACGCGTACCCGTGTGATATAATCGTTCACCGTATAGTTAAAGGTTTCCTTAAACAGATGGCTGAGGTAGGAATCGCTGAGACCCACCTCTGCGGCGAGGTCCTCGATTCTCAGCGCCTCCCGGTAATGGACGCCGACATACTCCCGCACTGCTTTCAGGACACTGCGGTGGGAAGTCTCGCTCAAAATAAAAATATCCTCCATAAACTCACCCACCATAGTGCTGACTCGGTCAAAGAGTACCTCCACCTCCCGGATACCTGCCGCCTCCATAAAGAGCTTCTCGCTCTGCATGACTGCGATATGGCTGTCCAGTCCTGCCTCCACAATGGCCCGGGAGACCAGCGCCATAAACTCCAGCACCCTCACCTTGACCCGATCCAGGCTGTAGTTTGACAGCACGTAGATGTCGGTCAGAAAGCCGGGCAGTGCCCGGGACACCTTATCCCGCTGGCCGGTGCGGATGGCCTGTAAAAGCATCTTCTCTTTTTTGAGATGGTGGTCGTACTCAAAGGGGTCCTCCAGAAACTTATTTTTCCGCTCGTCCATATGGTTCAGGATCACATTGCGCCAGGCCTCGGTTTTCAGGCGTTCATCGTACCCTCCGGCGTTAGCCTTGGACAGGTAATTGAGGATGGCCTGCAGCATATCGGCTACGGACTGGCTTTTGTGGGGAGAGAGCACCTTGAGCTTTTTGGCTTTCTCACACAAAAGGCCAAAGTTTTCAATGTCCTGGTTCATCTCCTCCAGCTCTTCAATGAAAAACTCGTCAATCTCCCACAGCAGCACCTGCCCGCAGATCAGGCAGCCCACGCTCTGGTCCTCCACGATGATGGGTACTGCCCACATGACTAAGCCCGCGTGGCACCTGAAAAAATAAGGCTCCTTCCACTTGGCAGCCTCCTGGCAGGCCTGCCGGTAGGAGGCTGTACACGCGCCGCCGCTGCAGGACCGGACATATTCGCAGAATTCACATTCCTGCAGGTTCTCAAGCTCCAGGAAGGTCTCACCCTCGGGGTCGATCCCTTTTAAATACAGGCCTGTGGCATTTGAAAAACACTCCAGCATATAGCGCGTATACTTTTCATCTAAAAATTCAAACCCTTTCATTTCATTCCCCTTTGCGCTGTAATCGTTACGCCTATTATACCAGAAATTTCATAAAAAAACTGCGGATGCCGTTTTTTGCGTCCGCAGTACTGTAAGGAACCACGCCCCGTGGTCCCGTGCTATTCCACAACCTCTACATGCACATAGCCACTGTTATAGTAGGGCAGCACATTAAGTCCCACTCCTTTGGCAAGGGCCGCCAGATCGCCAACCTCCACACCGGGGCAGTAAAGGTCTGCTGCGCGGCCGCGCTTGTGAAAGGACCATGAAACCCCGCCGACTTCCTCGTTTCTGGGCGCGCAGCGCACCCCCGAGGTGAGGATCACCGGCCGTCCGCAGGCGCAGCGCAATGCCTCCACCCGGGCGGTAAGCTCAGGGGCAGGCATCACCGGAAAGCCTGAGCAGTAGCCTGCGCAGTCGCAAGCGTATTCCCACAGGCCAAAGTGCTCTGAGGCCATGGGTGTCTCTGGCTCCGGGGGCTCCTCCACGGGCGTCTCCTCTGGCTTCGGGACTGCCGGTTCCTCTGGCTGCGGCTCCTCCTCTCTCGCTTCGGTCTCGTCCTGGGCGCTTGTCTCCGGCAGCCCTTCCGGCGCTGTCTCCTCCAGACAATGCACCTGAACCACAGCCGCCCCGATGACCAGACACAGGGTCAATACCACAAAAATCAAAATCCGCCTGTAAAATTTCTGCATTTTGTAAACCTCCTTCTATGACTCACTACGTCTGTATAGTGGCATAAAAAGTGATTTCTTACGGTTTGGGATTGACAAAAGCTCTGGCCGCCGATACAATGGTCTGAACGAACCACTACTTTCCCGCCGGATACCAAAGGAGACTCCATGAACAAACAAAAGCTGCTCTTTGCCCTGGCCATGCTTATTTTCGGGAGCATTGGCCTCTTTGTCCGCACCCTGCCTTTCACCTCAAGCCAGATCGCCCTGGCCCGGGGACTCATCGGGAGTGCCTTTCTTTTTGCGTCCAGCTTTATTCTTAAAAAGGGGCTTTCCTTTAAACGTATCCGAAACAACCTGAAGGTTCTGCTCCCGCTGGGCATCATGCTTGGCTTTAACTGGATCCTGCTTTTCCAGGCCTACCGGTATACCAGCATCGCCAACGCCACTGTCAGCTATTACTGCGCGCCGGTCATCGTCATGCTGCTGACGCCTGTGGTGTTTAAGGAGCCCCTGACCCGCACAAATGTGCTCTGTATCTTCGCTGCCATGGCTGGTATGGTCTGTATATCCGGCGCCGGCGGCGCACTGGACCGTCAAAACCTGATCGGCATTGCCTACGGCTTTGGCGGCGCTGTCTTTTACGCGGCCATTGTCCTGACCAACAAATTTTTAAAGGATATCTCGGATTTTGAAAGCGCCTTTACTCAGCTGTTTATCGCGGCCCTGGCGCTTCTGCCTTATGTTCTGCTCACGGACGGCATCCGTCTCGCAGGGGCCTCTGCAGGCGCTGTCCTGCTGCTGATTCTTGTGGGCATGGTGCACACTGGCTTCAGCTATCTCCTGTATTTTGCCTCCCTGCCCCGGCTGGATAGCCGCACCATCGCCACCTTCAGCTATATCGACCCAATCTCCGCCATTTTGCTTTCAAGCCTCTTTCTCGCCGAACCCATAACCCTGGTGCAGGCCGCTGGGGCTGTGCTCATATTGGGTGCGACCCTGGTAAACGAGCTGGTCGGCATGCGAAACGCCAGGGCCTGACTTTAAACATAAAAAAAAGAGCGGTTTCCCGCTCTTTTCTTTTTTCTATGCTTCCTCGATGGGCACATCGGTGGTTTTAGTCTCGACCTTTTTAGCGCTGGTCACTGCTGCCAGACCAAAGCCCTCTGGCGCAAAGGCGTCCTGTGCCAGGATTGCCCTGGCCCCGGTGTTGATCTCGGCATCGGTGGCGTCCTCCCTCAAATCTGGAATGGTGAGATTAAAATTCTTGCCGTCTGTGCGTTCATAACTTACAACTAATTCTTTGCTGGTTTTTTCTGCCATTTTTTATTCCTCCTTATTCCTGTGTCCGTGTCAGCTCTTCGGCTACAATTTTTTCCTTTTTCTCCATGATGGGCTCCTGCAATTTGGCGATGGCCTCCGCGGTTGACACAAAGGCCTCGTCGGTGACATCTGTTCTCAGATCACCATAGGTCTTGGTCTTTTTCACAATCTTTCCACCCATCTCTCCAAAGTTCAGTGTGGTTTTCATATCCACTGCTCGAATCGTTTTTTCAACTGCCATATTCACTGGCCTCCTTTGTTTTTTTACCGCTCGCTGCGGCTCATGGTTGTATAATGGCAGTTTCCGCGGAATCTTACGGCAGTTTTTGAGTTTTTTTAAATTTCTTTGATAAGGCTGGCCAGTCGCCGCAGCCCGCGGTGAATCAGCTGGCTCACAGCGTTCTCGCTCAAGTCCCATTTTTCGGCCATATCCCTGACCCGGCACCCCTCAAGGTAATGGGCACGGATGGCAGCCTGCTGGCGCGGCGCCAGCTTTTTTATTATGCGGTCAAGGCCAGCTGCCTGTCGGATACGGCAGCTGGCTGCTTCCCGGTTTTCGATCACCTCCTCCACCCCGCTTCCGGGCGCGGCCAGCAGCTCGTTAAGCGGCAGAGCCTCATCGCCGGCCTCATCGTCCAGCCGCAGAGCATTTCGCTCAGCCTGCTTTTCGGCTTCCTTTGGCTTCTGGACAAAATGGTAAAAGAGCTGGCGCTTCACATAGGCTGAAAAGTAAACGCCTCTCTCTGGCTCATAGTACCGGATCGCGGTCAAAAGCACCAGAAAACCCTCCTGCAGAGCATCCTCATAGCTGCCTGTATCATAGATATAACGCTTAACCATGCTTTTGATCAGAGGCGTATAGGCGATGAGCAGTTCAGTCTGAGCTTCGGCATCGCCTATTTTGGACGCCTGTACCAAGGCATCAATGATGGCGTACTGCGCGTCACTCTCACTCACATCCATACCTCTCGTATGTTGGTACAGTCGACCTCAATCTCTGGAAAACATTCCAGAACGCTTTTAAAATATTCGTTAAAATAATCCTCTGCTTCCTCACGGCTTCCTGCGTAAACCTCTGCTTCAAAATTGCAGGTTCCCTCAAGGATATAGTTCATTTTTCGTCGGTGTACGGGACGGCCCGTACCATATCTGTTCTGCATTATTTTAGCCTCCTGATTAATAAAAGAATAATATAGGTATTGTTAATAAAGTATTTATGGTGGACATCTGTGACAGCCTGGGCGCACCAATTTTGACCTTTTTGGCCTTTTAGGTGTCTGCCCTGTCCGGCATTTAAATTTGTCCGCAGTTATCCACATTATCAACAGTTGTTTTCCACAGCCCTGTTGACAAGCACGTAGACCTCCAGCGACTGGCCCGAAACCGTGGTCCGAACCGCAGGCGCAACGTTGTCGGCAAAAGGGATGAGGGTGTAAAGCCCCTGGGACTTGCCCTTCACGGCTTTCTGATAGCGGATGAGCCCCGCGTCCTCCAGCTCTCTGCGGTGGCGGGCAATGTTGCGGTAGGTATTGTTCAGCACCTGTTCCAGCTGCTCGGGCCGCACAAAAAACTGTACGCGCCAGAGCCAATCGCCGTTGGCCGCCAGATAGGCGCAGCGGCTGCACCGGTACAGCAGGTACTGCCAAAGATTTCTGGCGCCCTGGCTGAGTCTGTGGTCTGTGAGCCACTCAAGCCAGGCGTCTAACTCCCTGAAATAATCCACAGGCGCACCTACCAGACGACTTCGAGGCCCTTGTCCATAAAAAGGCGGACAAAATAAGCCTGGCCCCTGGGCGTCACATAGGTGGTGTGGTCTAAAAATACCACGCCCGGCTCAGCCTCAAAGCTGCTCTCCCGCACCTCGAACAGCCCCATATCCATGGCCCGCTGGGTGGGAATATTGTTCTCCCTGTCGCTGTAGCACAGGTAGCCGTTTTTGCGCATCCACCCCATGAGTCGGTTTCGCCCTGTCTTTATCTTCTTTCCATCCTTCAGACGTATATTCTGGATCAGGGTGGTGAGCTTTTTCATGGAGATGCTGGCCTCTGACATCATGATCCCCTGGGCAAACCGGGCCAGGTTGTTCTTTTCGGCCAGTGTCTCCTGGAGCGCGATGAGGCTCTGGGTCTGCCGCATGAGCGCGTCAGCCAGCTTTTCCTCACGCAGCTTCTCAGCACTGCTCATGCGCACAGCGGGCAGCAGTTCGTCGTAGATCCAGGCCTCAAAGCGTCTGGCGGCTGGAAGCTTGCTGGATACCACCAGGCGGTAGAGGTCCCCCTCTGGAATAAAGAGCATTTCCAGCAGCCGGCCCGGGCTCTGGGGGTGAACGGCAAAGCGCTTCCGGGCGTGACGGCAGTGACGGCGCACCGCCTCGGATGGCCGGGCGTAGCCCAGAGCTCTGGCCGCATCGGTACCACTTATGACCACGTGCCCCTTTTCGTCGATCACGCGGATCATACCAAATTCATCATTCATAAATTCCTGTAATTGTGGGTTCATTGTTTCCTCCGAAAATAGATTTCGAAGCGCGCTTCTGTACTTAAGTGATTCCCAGTATACGGTATCTTACGGTTTGCTGCAGGGGTAAAAATGGCGTTTTACTGCCTTTGGGCCTGTGACAAAGCCTGCTTTCCGCGCTTTTCGGTGGTGATTTTCTGCAAAAACAGGGTCTGATCTGTTTTTTTCCGCCATTTTTACCTGAAATTTAAAAAGCTCTTCTAAAATCCAAAAACGGTATACGCCGTTTCGACGTATACCGCTATATCTTGTGGTCTTTATTTTTATTTAATCTTTTTTATACCAGAAATGCGCTTTTGCTTTTTCAAAAAGCTTTTTACTGAGACGCATGAGCTTTTTAAAACGCTCAGGGTGGCTGCCCCGCTTTTTGGGGAAGAAAAAACCACAGTACTCCAGTCCCTCATCATTCTGGACACCGCCGCACTTTTCGTACAGGGTGGCATTGTAGCAGCCATAGGCGGTATCCCTCCCCACTTTATCGGTCCGGCATTTGGTCTCAACCATCACATCCTCTGTCGCCTGGACATAAAAGGGAAGGTGCCCGCCCTTCTCAAGGCACAGAAGCTTCTTTGTCTTTGCCATAACCAGTTCCCGGGTCATGCAGAAATGGGCCAGATAGGCAGGAAGCACCGCATCCCGGTAGGACGCAGGGACCAGCACCGGGTCGCGGCCCAGAAAGGCCACGGCCGTCACATCCCCATAGGTTTCATGATACAAGGGGTTCATGAAGGACACCACATAATCGGTCAGCACCCGGTCAAAGACTTCTAAATCCATCACCTCAACGCGCCCCTCTTCGATGAGCGCCATTAACTTTTTCATTTTTCTCTCCTTCTAAAAATTTTTACACAAAAAAGAACAGCCGGGCAGAAAATAGCCCTACTGTTCTTCAGGTGTCAGTGCAATTAATCCTGTCGGGGACACAGGCCCCCTATTCTGTTTTCTCTTCCATGAAAAGCTCGATGCGGGCCGATTTGCGCACGGGGTCTGAAAACCGGCTTTCTTTGATCTGCACTTTTCGCTCATACAACTTATTTTTGACTGCCTGGACGCCTTCCAGGGTCATGGCGTTAACGGCCTCAAGGGCTGCCTGCAGCTTTTGGGGATCGCTGCACTCGACCACGATCTCATACTCGGTTTCAACCACTCTGCGGGCCTTTACCCGGTAGCGGTGCTGGCCGCTCTCGGGCTGCCCATTGCAGAGGGCGTTGTACTGGCGGGTGGCGGCGTACACGCTCTTAAAAAAGTCGGGATAGTTTTTGATGTCGATGCCGCGGCTCATGGCGCGTCTCATCCAGGACATGTGCTCTCTGGTGTAGGATGGGTTGGCGTAAACGCTGGCGTCTACGCCATCTTTCAGGCCGATGGCGATCTCGTGCATCTGGCCGAAGCTGTAGGTGGGATCTTCCATCAGCCGGGTGTCGATGCCGGCGGCCTGGGCTTCGAAAAGCTCGCGCAGCTGGCCGCCGTCATAGGCGGGGTCGGCGTAGCGTTCTACCTCTGCGCCCAGGCTGAGGCCGTAATGGAGGGCTCCGCACTGCTCGGGTGTAAATGGTCGGCCTTTTTTTAGGGTCAGTGCCTCGATCAGGTCTTCGACCGCTGCGTCCGCTTTATAGATGACTTTTTTTCTCATGTTCCAGCTCCTGTAAGCCTGACTGCTCATAAAAATTCTTGGCTCTGGCCACTTCTTCTTCGGTGGTGCTGCGCACTGTCTGCACACGGTGCAGGGTGCGTTTTGGCCTTTTGACCATGGCGCGTACGCCCCGCAGGGCCCAGGCTGCTGGCAGCAGCGCGGGCCGGCCTTCCACCCAGGGAAAGACCTGGCGCATATGGTCCATGCCTGGAAACAGGGTGCGCCAGAGATAGCGGCGCTGGACGGTCTGGAAATCTGCGTGGGGGTCGTAGACTTTTGTGAAGGCGGAAAGTTCCATATTCTGTGTGGTGCCGTAGGTGCCGTTGCTCAGAATGAAGCGGCCTATCGCGTCGGTGACGGCATCGCCTGGGCGTCCGTCAAACCAGACTTCGGCCAGGCGCATGAGGTTGGCTCCAAAGGTTTTCAGGCCCATGGTTTGGAGGCCCTGGTGAATGGCCTGCCAGTCGGCGGTTTCTCTGTAAAAGCGCTGGTATACCCACAGATCCATGATGGAGCGGATACCGGTGCCGCCCTGCGCGTAGTGCTTGGTCAGGTGCGCGATCATGTAGAGGTAGAAATCTTCTGGGGTCATGGCGTAAACGCACTGGGCCCCTTGGTTTAAAACGGCCCGGTCAAAGAGATGGTCAAAATATCCCCCGAAGGTGTATTTTTCGGGCAGGATATGGCGGTGTATCTCGAGATTCATGTAGGGTTTGCGGTAGTAGACGTCGTGGTTGCCGCCTTCGTGCTCGCAGGTAAAGCCGCTGTTTTTCAAAATTTCCCCGACGGCTTTTGTGTTGGCGTCGTCCACCAGGATGTCCACATCGGCCATGAGCCGCATATCGGGCCTGGGATAGGCGTATTTGAGCACAAAGCCTTTGAGGGGGAGGGCCCGGATGCCCTGTTCATCGAGTGTTTTCAGCAGCTTGGTCACGGTGACGTGCTGGGTGGCCTCTTTGGCAATGCCGGTCAGCCTGGCCTGTCGGAAGGCCTGTCGGATGGCTTGCGGGGGCTGCTCCTCCTCCGCGAGCTTTTCGAGCCCGTAGTCGGCCATCCCTGCCACGGAATGTCTTCGGGCTTCTCTGTAAACCATGTTCCAATCGCATCCGGGCGCTGGGGGGCTGGGCCGCCGATCTTTTAAAACGGCTGCCAGCAGCTCTACCACGTAATCTTTTTCGTCTCTGATCATTTTACTTCTCTCTATCTTTTTTCCATGATTATTTTTCCGTCCACGATCTGCAGCACCACGTCACAGACGGTGAGGGCGGCTGCCTTGTGGGTAACGATGAGGCATGTCCGGTTTCTGAGGTGTTTTATGTTCTCAAGCACTTGCTTCTCTGTCTGGGCGTCCAGGGCGGAGGTCACCTCGTCCAGGAGGAGCACGGGTGCGCCGCCCAGCAATGCCCGGGCGATGGCCAGACGCTGGACCTGCCCCTCGGACAGGCCGAGCCCTTTCTCGCCGATGATGGTGTCCATCCCCCCTGGCAGTCTGTCAATAAAATCCATGGCGCAGCTGAGCTCGGCTGCCTGGATGATTTCGTCTTCTGTGGCCTCTGGCCGGATGAAGGCAATGTTTTCCCGGATGGTGCCGGAGAGCAGAAAGTTGCCCTGGGGCACGTAGGCAAAAAGCCCGCGTGTCTGCCGGTCTGCCGCGATCCGGAAGCCGTCGTCCATTCTCAGCCCTATATGCCCTGAATCGGGCGTGAAAACGCCCAGCAGCAGCTTGAGCAGGGTGCTCTTCCCGATCCCGGACTGTCCTGAAATCACGGCGAAGCTGCCTTTCTCAAGGTACAGATCGGCCTGGTGCAGCACGGGGGCCCGATCGTAGTGAAAGCTGAGGCTGCGCAGCTCGATGCCCAGCAGATGGGTGTACAGGGTCTCGGCGTCATAGGGCGCGCTGTCCACGGCCGGCTCATCGGGCAGGGCTTCGATATCCATCATCCGCTCGGCGGAGGCCAGGGCGCCATAGTATTGGGGCAGCATGCCGGACAGGCCCACAAAGGGGGACTGTACCTGGTTGACCAGCTGCAGCACGGCGGTCAGTGTCCCAAAGCTCACGGTGCCGGCGATCAGCCCGCGGCAGCTCCACACCAGGGCGTAGAGGTAGCCCAGATTAAAAATAAAGCTGATGCCGGTATTGGCCACCACGCTGATGGTGTTTTTACGGATTTTTTCGTTGTAATTGGCCTGCTGAAGCTGCCGCCCTTTGTCCTCCATGGCGCCCTCCGCCTGAAAGGTGCGGATCACCAGAAAACTTTCCAGCAGCTCCTGCAAAAAGGCGCGCACTCGCCCGTCGGTCTCCTGGACGCGCTTGTGCAGAGCCTTGAGCTGCTTCCTGAAAAAGCGGGTGACCACAAACATGGCGGCTCCGGCCAGGGCAAAGACCAGGGAGAACCGCCAGTCCAGCATGCAAAGCACCCAGAAGGCGGACACGATTTTGGTGATGAGCCCGGAGAAGGTGGGCAGCAGTGCGGTCACGCCGTTTGCAATGGCCTGCACGTCGCTGGTGAGCCGATTGAGCAGATCGCCGCTGTGGTAGGCCATGACGGCCTGATAATCTTTTTTTAAAACGGCGGATAGAAAACGGGATTTAAAGCTCATTTCCAGCCGGCCCTGGATGGTGGCCTGGGCATGGCGGCAATAGGCCTGCAGCAGTGCCTGAAGCGCGATAATGCCAAAGAATACCGCGCTGCGCCAGACAAGCACTTTGCTTCCCCCTGCCATGGCCCCGTCAATGACGCTCTTTGACGCCAGCGCGAAGGCCACGCCCATGCAGGCCAGTCCAATATTGGCACACACCAGCAGCACACAGGCCAATATCTGGCCCCTGGCGTTCTGGTAAAGCCAGGAAAAAACTTCTTTATCGGTGTAGGTACGCTTGCTCTTCACGTTATCTCCTGTCCCAAAGCCTCAGGCCTGTGCACCCTCGCCATCCCTGAAAGAACGGAATCATCAGGGGCGGGACAGCATGGGTGCAGAGGCCTGGGGCTGCTAATGAAATCGACGTCTCAGCCGGGAGGCGGCCCCGCGCCCCCGCAGCACCACGTACCGCACGGGGTACAAAAGCCACCAGACCCGGCAGTACAGGCGGTACAGCGGGCCATCGCAGGCGATATAGCGGCCCCCGCGCCAGAAGCCCTTGACGACGCCGATGATCTGGTCGGGGCGAATATTCCGCTCAATGTGCCATTGGTTATCCCCCAGCATGTTATAGGTACCGTCACGATTTACTGACACCACTCGGTGTGTGATGTATTTTCCTTCCGGCTCCCTGATAAACAGCGGAAAATCATATTTTTTCAAAAGCCCCTCTGGCGCAGCGGTCAGGCAGACCTGATCTCTGCGGTGGTGCAGCATGGGTGCCATGCTGTTGCCGGTGATGGTGAAGATGACTTCGCCGTCTGCGGCGAGTTTTTCGGTGATGAGGGGGTGCATATCAGACATCTGCATTTTTCTGTCAGGCATCCAGCACTCCGGCTTTTTTTACTTTTTCGACAAAATCTTTTACATCGTCATTGGCAGTGTCCGCATCAATTTCATATTCATTTAAAAGTGCCTTTACTAAAGTGTCGACCTCACAGCCCTGCTCCAGCTGTCGCCACAAAAGAGCGCCGGTTTCGTTGAGGGAGATAATGCCCTGAAAGTTGAGGGCTTCCTCTCCAAAAGGTACAACCACGGTCTCTCCCGCCGCTTCTCGCAGCATATAACCTTCTTTGATTCTCATCTAATCACTCCCTTATTTTTTTCCTGAAATGGTGGTTTCATACGCCAGCTTTACCGCTTCCTCACTGATCGTGCAGCCCATGCGGTAAACCGGAATTTTTTCTGCTGTCTTTCCGACAATATCCATTAATTTTTCGGTTTTATCTTTATCGCCATCCTCTGGTTTTAAAGCGTGCACATAGATTTGCATCACTGCTTCCCGCCTGCCAATGGGCTTAATCCAGTTGGTATCGGACCGTTCCAGCAGTACAATGGCTGCCAGCGGGACCTTCACATTGGTATTCAAATCTGTTTTTCCGCTCCAAGGGGTGCCGTAGGCATAAAAAATGCCATCGTCCATCCATCGGATCGCTGGTTTATCATCATTGATCATAATGGCTTTGTCTTCCCCAAAGTACTCCCGCCACAGTCTTGTATGTGTGGACTTGCCTGTGCCGCTTTTAGCTGCGAACAAAACCGCTTGGTTGTCCACTGCGATGGCGGAGGAATGCAGGCAGAAACCATTGTAATCGAGGAGTGCTCTTGCGAAGGCAAGGCCCGTGGTGATGTATTCGTGCAGGGCTGGGGTAATTTGTTTACCATGGAAATTTATGAATGCTAGTTCATCTGATAAATTTACATCATTCTCTTTCTCAGATTTGCTTCTTGTACTTTTTA
>CAUEUD010000031.1 GCA_959020865.1 Eubacterium limosum
AGGTTGCCATGGAAGATAAAAATCTGTATATCAAGATCGCGCACTGGTACTATACCTTGGGTATGACGCAGGATGAGATTGCGAAGCGGCTGTCTTTTACAAGACAGCGTGTGAACCGAATCATCAGCTCTCTGAGGGATATGGGCATTGTCACCATAAAAGTTAACGGCTACGCCCAGGGAAATGTGGCATATGAAGGGGCGATCGAGGAGCATTTTGGTTTAAAAAGAGTAATCATTGCGGAGTCGTATGATGGTGAGAGCAACTACCTGCCGTCGCTTGCAAACACAGCTTCCCAGTATCTGGAGGATTATCTCCAGCCGGGTATGAGCATCGGGGTATCCTGGGGGGAAACGCTTGCGGCAACCATTTCAAATCTTTCTTTTAAGAGGCGGAGTGAGTGCACGGTGGTGCAGATGGTTGGAGCGCAAAATATTGACATGGATATGTTAAAGTCGGATGAAATCGCCCGGTCGCTGGCGGACAAGCTGGACAGCGTGTGTTATATACTCTACGCGCCCGTTATTGTCGACCATGCAGAGACAAAGCGAATGCTGATGGAAGAACGGACCATTCAAAAGTCCTATGAGCTCATGAGACGTTGTGATGTGGCGCTTTTTGGGATCGGGCAGGTGAGCCGTGAATCCACCATGTGCAAGCGTGGTCTGCTGAAGGTCGAGGACATTGACCGGCTGCGGCAGGACGGCTTTATCGGGGATGTCTGTGTGAACCCGGTAACCATTGATGGCCGCTGGCAGGATTGTTTTATCCGTGACCGCGTTATCAGCGCGAACATGGAGATTCTGAAAAACATTCCGAATGTTGTGGCCATTGCCGGCGGGGAGGATAAAACGGAAGCCATTATCGGCTGTCTGGCCTCCGGGGTCATCGATACGCTTATCACCACCGATATGACGGCAGAACGCATTGTGAGAACTCTTGGTTTATAGGGCAGGTTTGAACCACCTGGTGGTTTAAATAGATAGGACAGCGGCTATATTGTGACAGCAAGGGGGACGCCGTTGTCTGAAAAAACTATGATTCTCGGAGGGAAAACATGAAGTATATTATCGGCATTGATGCGGGAACATCGAATGTAAAGGCAGTTTTGTTTGATGTGGACGGCAATGAAATTTTAGTCGAAGCTTTGGAAAATGAGCCCATCTATATCGGCGATACGGACGTGGAGCAGAACATGAACATTTTGTGGGAAAAGGTTGCCCTTTGTATCAAGATGATCATGGAAAACGGACCGGCAACGGCAGACGATATTCTGGGCATCGGCGTCACCGGCCAGGGTGAGGGTATCTGGCTCATGGATGAAGATGGCGAGCCTGTACAGGATGCGATTCTGTGGTGTGACGGCCGCGCCGCCGATGAAGTCGCCAAGGTGACAGAGGAGGATCCAAAACTCGGCGAAATGATTTTCAAAACAACCGGGACACCGCCGCTCACAGGAACACAGCTGATACTGCTGAAGTGGATGAAAAACAACCGCAAAGAAGTACTGGACAGAGCGAAAACCATGTTCTTCTGTAAGGACTGGGTGCGCTATAAGCTGACCGGTACCATCAATGGCGATATGAGTGACACAGGAACCTCGTTAATGGACGCAGAAAAGGGCGAAGTGGCAGTGGATCTGTTAAAAGCACTGGATTTAGGCGAATATGTGGATCTGATTGCTCCGGTGGTCATCTCCAACAAAATTGTCGGCAATGTGCTTGACCGAGTCGCAAAGGATCTGGGCCTTAACCCGGGGACACCGGTCGTGGCAGGCGCCATTGACGTTGTTGCCGCTGCGGTGGGTATCGGAGCTGTAGAAGACAAGGACATATGCGTTATTCTTGGCACCACCTGCGCCAATGAAATCTTCATGAAAAAAGAAGACTGCGAATTTGGCAAGGAGGGAACCCGCCTCGAAAAGCACGCGGTGGGCGATCTGTTTGTCAACCTGATGCCAACCATGAACGGGACACCAAACATCGACTGGGTGCTCAACGAAATTGCCCTGACCAAAGACTTTTCAAAAGTCGATATCATGATCAAGGATGTTCCGGCCGGCAGCGGCGGTGTGATTTACCACCCCTACATCAGTGCAGCGGGCGAACGCGCTCCGTTTTACCATCCGCACGCCAAGGCGAACTTCTTTGGTATCAGCGCGAACACCAAACGTGCGGATTTGGTTCATGCGGTTTACGAAGGCATTACCCTTTCCATTAAAGACTGCCTGCAGGGCGCGGATAGAAACAGCAAAATCTTTATTGCCGGCGGCGGAGCCAAGAGCTCGATCTGGGCGCAGATGATCTCAGACGTTACCGGTATGGAGGTTGTTGTGTCTGCCGGAAATGAATTCGGAGCCAAAGGAGTTGCCATGATGGTAGGTCTCGCGGTGGGTGAATATGAGAGCTATGTAGACGCGGCCCGCAGAACCTGTAAATCCGAACGCATTTACCGTCCGAGACCAGACCAGAACGCGATTTACGAAGACATCTACACACTTTATAAAGGCATCCGTATCGCCTGTGAGAGCCTGTGGACAGCCCGTGCCGATGTCATGAAAACCATCAGTAAACGTACCCGTGAAAACTAGAGACAGAAAGAAGGATAACACAATGAAAATTTTTTTTACTGCAGAATATGATGAAGAACAGTTAAAGCCATTATACGAAATGGGTGAAGTGGTAAAAGATGGCTGGGCCATCGGCCTGCCCAAAATGCAGGAGGAGGAGCTCATGGAAAAATCCGCTGATGCGGACATCATTATCACAAGCTACGACGATATTACCCGGGCAGTCATTGAAAATGCTCCGAACCTAAAGCTTATTGCCTGTACCCGCGCCACCCCAGTTAACGTTGATATGGCCGCAGCAAAAGAACGTGATATCCCTGTTATCTATACACCGGGACGTAATTCCGACACGACGGCAGAGATGACTGTAGGCCTCATGCTCTCCATCGCCAGAAAGATTCCAATGGCTTACAGAGCCTTAAAGGAAGGAAAATTTACCGCAGACCCCAATGCGCAGAAGGTAACCAAGGAAGGTCTGAAAGTCGATATGGTCTGGGATATGGAACCCGGCTCACCCTATATGGTTTTTAAGGGGACTCAGCTCCACGGTAAGACGCTGGGGATCGTGGGCTATGGCAGCATCGGCCGCCGCGTGGGCAAAATTGCCCGTGCCTTTGGCATGGAACTGCTGATTTATGACCCGTTCCTTTGTCCCATCGACCTGGAGGAAGTCGGCGTTAAAAAAGCAGAAAAACTGGAAGACCTGATGAAAAATGCGGATTTCATCACCTGCCATATGAAGATCACCCCGGAAACTACGGGCATTATCAGCCGTAAAATGATTGCCCTTATGAAACCGACCGCCTATTTTATCAACAGCTCAAGAGGCGCGATTCTTGACGAGGAAGCCCTGATCGACGCGCTCCGCGAAAAACGGATCGCTGGCGCGGCCTTCGACGTTTACGCTAAAGAGCCCATTGCCAGCAACCATCCATATGTCACTGAGCTTGACAATGTCGTCATCACACCGCATATTGCCGGCGCCACGGACGATGTCCTCGTGAACCATACCAAACAGATCGTTGCTGACGTAAAACGCTTCGCAGAAGGCCGCAGAATGCTGTATGAATACCGTTAGAGTTCAACCGACAAACCTGAAAAAATAATATAATAAAGAGGAGATTAAACATGTTACTGCAAAAAGAAAGAGAAGACGTTGTTAAATATTGCCAGATGCTCATCACCCACGGATTAACCAAGGGAACCGGTGGAAATATCAGCATTTTAAACCGGGAAGAGGGTTTGTTTGCCATCAGCCCAAGCGGCATCGATTATTTTGAAACCGAGCCCGAAGATATTGTTGTCATGAATCTGAAAGGTGAGATTGTGGATGGGGATCGTAAGCCCTCCAGCGAACATGAACTTCACCGCATTTTCTATACCGACCGCGACGATATCGCTGCCGTCGTACACACACACTCTGTTTACAGCACCGTTCTGGCAACCCTGAGAGAAGGCCTGCCTGCTTCCAGCTATCTGGTCGCATTCTCCGGTTACGATGTCCGATGCGCCGAATACGCCTCCTACGGCTCAGTAGAACTGGCTAAAAACACCTTTGAAGCCATGAAAGAACGCAACGCCGCTTTTATGGCTAACCACGGCCTCATCGCCGGGGGCAGCGATATTCTCAATGCCTTTAACATTGTGGAACAGATCGAACAGTGCGCGGAAGTATATGTCAAGGCCAGATCCATCGGCACACCCGTACTTTTAGACCACGATGAAATGACCCGCATGATCGACAGCTTCAACAACTCCTATGGTCAGCGTAAAGCAAAAAAGGATTTGTAAGAATTAACCTGTGACTATTTTCTTAAATGAGTAAACCCCATCAAAACCCGGAGGCAGTGGTTCGGCCTCCGGGTTTTCCCATTTTGGAAACTGAGAAAGAAAGGAAGAATGACATGAAGTATATGGAAACAAGGCAAGCCATCATCGACGCCTGCCTGTGGCTTCAGGACACGGGTATGGTCATCGGTACCTGGGGGAATGTGAGCGTGCGTCTGGACGAAAAAACCATTATGGTAACCCCGAGTCGGATAGACTATGCAGACCTGACACCTGCAGATATGGTGATCGTGGATATGGCGGGCAACAAGGTAGAGGGCGAACACAGCCCAACCTCCGAGATGCACGTGCACCGGCTCATTTATGCGGACCGGCCCGATGTGGGCGCAGTGGTCCACTGCCACCCGGTTTACGCCTCAGCCATGTGCGCGGCCGAACACGGCATTCCGGTTATCTTTGAGGAAATGAGCCAGATGATCGGCGGGGAGATCCCCATCACGGCCGAGTATGTGAACGCCGGACAGCATGTACGTCTGGGAGAAGTAACCGCCGAGGCATTGGGCGATAAAAATGCCGTCCTGATTCGCAATCACGCCCCGGTCTGCGTAGGCCGCGATCTGAAGGAAGCCCTGACCTGTTCATTGGTGACCGAGAAAGCCGCCAAGTGCTACCTGGCGCTCAGAGGCAGTGTGGAGATCACCACCATCCCAGAGGATATGGTCAAGGCCGAGCGACATCGTTTCCTTTACAGCTACGGTCACGAGCAGTAAGCAGCGGTCCGCACAGCCTTAAGAACCTTAAAAGCTTGGTTGATAAATTCTCCCTAAAAGAGTATAATAGTATTCAAACAAACCTTACCCGGAGACGCAAATCTGTCTCCGGGTTTTCCTGAATCTGGAATGAAAAGGTTATCCTACTTTTAATGTGTGAAAGGAGAATGTTATGGAATACGCAAAAGAGAGAAAAGCCATTGTCGATGCCTGCCGCTGGCTGGAAGCCAATGAGATGGTCATTGGCACTTGGGGCAATGTGAGCGCGCGCCTGGATGACGGAAAGCTGCTGGTGACCCCGAGCCGGGTGGCTTTTACAGATATTTACCCTGAGGATCTGGTGGTCGTGGACGCCGAGGGCTGTAAGGTTGAGGGCGTGTGGTATCCGAGCTCTGAGGTTCATATTCATCGCCTGATCTACGCCAGACGCGGGGATGTCAACGCCATCATCCAGTGCTATCCCACCTACGCCTCTGCCATGTGTGCTTCCCAGCAGGGGATTCCCCCGATTTTTGAGGAGATGAGCCAGCTCATCGGCGGCGGTATTCCGGTAACGCCTGAATACATTAACGCCGGCCAGCACCGGAGGCTGGCCGAGGCTGTCATCGAAACCATTGGCCAGAAGAACGCTATCCTGATCCGGAACCACGCCCCCATGTGCTTTGGCCGCGACATGACCGAGGCCCTCACCTGCTGTAAGGTCACCGAGAAGGCCGCTAAATCCTACCTGGCCCTCAAGGGCGGCGTGGACGTGGCCGTCATCCCTGACGAAATGGTCGATGCCGAACGCGAGCGCTACCTGAACCGGTACGGGCATGAGGGATGTGAGGAATAAGAATAAAGCCCTTCGGGGCTTTTTTTTGTGCTTCCAAGCAGGAAAGTTTAAAAGTTTTCGCTGTCATTCAATTATATTTCTGCCCACTGGGTATAAAAAGTAAAAGTATCTGAATTAAGAAAGGAAAAAACTATGAAGAAAATCGTGAGTGCAGTCATATCACTGTTGATGATTTTGCAGTTTCCACTGCCGCAGGCAGCGTTTGCCCAGGAAGATGGCAACGCGGTAAACGAGGCAGCAGCACCGGCTGTGGTGGATCAGACAATGCAGAAGAACGCCGAGCCAGAGCAGCCTGAACAGTCAGCAGACACCGAGGGGCAGACCGAGAAGGGCACAGAGCCCGTTGCCGTACTGCCCGAAGCGGCAGAGAAAGCTTCGGTTCAGCCGGCGGCAGAAAACCAGCCCAAAGCCGGCGGCCGGGATATCAAAGAAATTTTTCAGGCGCTGGGATACAGCGAGACGGACAGCACCATTTTGACGGGAATGACTGTGACCTATCAGGACGCGGCTGGAAAACCCGTAGCAGAGCCCACCATTGACGACACAGTGCGGTTTGATATCACCTTTGCGCTGCCGGAGGATGTCCGGGCCCAGATGCAGGCCGGTGACTACTACCAGTTTGATCTGCCGGACAATATCAAAATCGCCAATAATACGAACATTCCCCTCGTCGACGCGGCGGGGAACCAGTACGCTACCGCACTGGTGGGCAAGGACGGCACAGTCACCATCACCTTTACCGACGAAGTGACAAAAAACAGTGACATCAGTGGGAACCTCAATTTTTCTGGTGGATTTGACAAGGACAACATGACCGGCCCAGGCAATACGGTTATCAAGGTCCCCAATGAGGAAAAGCTACCCCCGGCAGAGGTGGTGGTCAGGCCCAGCGCAGGAAGCGCCATTGAGAAAAACGGCTATTTTGACCGGAATATGAATCCCGAAAAAGTCATCTGGAATGTAGACATCAACAAAAGCCTGGACACCGTTGCGGGTGCGGCCGTCACCGATACCCTGCCCGCCGGACTCACCCTGGAAAGCGTAATGGTTTATCAGATTGAGGTTGACTTTGACGGCAAGGTTGTCGAGGGCAGCCAGACACCCGTGGATACGTCCGAGTATACCGTTGCGGCTGACGGCACAGTCGCCTTCAAGAACACCATTCACGCCGCCTACCGTATTGAGTACACAACCCGCATCGATCCGGAAAAGAAGCCTGCGGACGGCGGTACCATCACCTTTAAGAATGAGGCAGCTCTGAGTGGGGACAACATCTCAGAGATTACCGCGGGTGCCACGGTGGACGCCGAATACGGAAAAATTCTGGAAAAAATCCGGGAAAACTACGACGCCCAGACTCAGACCTTCAGCTGGGCGATCAAGTACAACTACAGCGAGGGCAAAATTCCGCAGAAACAGGCTGTGGTGACCGATAAAATCGGCAGCGGCATGGACTATGTGGATGGCAGTCTTGTATTGAACGAAGTGGATTTTAACGCTGACGGCAGTGTGAAGATTGTCCGAACCCTTGAGGAAGGCGTGGATTACCAGCTCGATAAAACCGCTGATGGCTTTAAAAT
The DNA here is from genome assembly GCA_959020865.1 of Eubacterium limosum. Lineage (GTDB taxonomy): Bacteria > Bacillota > Clostridia > Eubacteriales > Eubacteriaceae > Eubacterium > Eubacterium limosum_B. The sequence continues at coordinate 7,543 of CAUEUD010000031.1, forward strand.
TCAATTCTTAGGAGATGTGGAATACGCGGTCCAGATGACCTATCAAACCAAGGTTTCCGGAATATTAGATGAAAATCAGAAATATAAAAATGAGGTGGAAATCGGCACCGGACAGACGGACAGCGCAAGCGGCAGCGCCAAACAACAGGGCGTCATCAAAAAATTTGTATCCGCCGACCAGGAAAACAGGCGAATTAACTGGTCCATCAGTGTCAATAAGAACAACTATACCATGAAAGACTGGTCCCTTACAGACACCCTGAGCCCAGGCCTTTTTCTGGACGAATCGTCTCTGGTGATTAAAAACCAGGATGGTAAGACCCTGGAACGAAACAAGGATTACACCCTGAACTATGAACAGAGTAACAACCATTTTGACATTGCGCTGACAGGGGATTACAATCCCACAAGCGACAGCTTTAAGATTACCTACACCACAGACTATGACACCGGCGCAACAATTTTCCCGGATGGCAGCGTCTATTTTAAAAACGACGCTGTCTCCACCTGGACAGATACCCAGGGCGGAGAACACAGCAGCAAGGACGAGGCGGACTACCGGCCCAATGATTTCGCAGCCTACAATGGTTTTAAAAATGGCAGCTACAACGCGGTTGATAAAACCATCACCTGGACGGTGGGCGTCAATTACAATGATCTCCTGCTCGGGCGGCCCACAACCATCGAGGACCCCATCACCGGCAATCAGGTATATGTCTCCGGTTCCGTCAAAATCTATCACTATACTGTGAGCAGTAAGGGTGAGCCGGTAAAGGGAGATGAAATTGCCCCTGAAGCGTATGATCAGTTTCGGATTCAGGAGCCGAACGATCAGGATAACACCCTGAAGATCCTGTTTCCGGAAAGCGCAGAAGGTCGTTATCTCATTGAGTTCCAGACCACCCTGGATGGACAGGTCATCCACGACAGCGCGACCTATAAAAACACCGCCACCTTCACCAACGGACGTGATGTCCACTATCTGGAGGGTGAGGTGTCCATCACCAACGGCGGTAAGCTGGCCGCCAAATCCGGCGTTCAGGACGACGACGGCTACGTAAAATGGCAGATCACCGTGAACCCCAGTCAGTCTGCGCTCAGCGATGTCCAGGTCATTGACCGCCCCTCGGACAACCAGCTCATTGACCTTAGCTCCCTGAGGGTATACGGCGCCCAGGTGGATGAAGCGGGCGGCCTGACACTGGATGAGAATACCGTTCTGGCTCTGGGGACCGACTATACTGCGGACTATGCCACCAACCCGGAAAACGGTCAGCAGGAGCTGACTGTGAGCTTTCTGAAGGAAATTGACCGCGCCTACTTTATCACCTACCGCACCAAGGTGCTGCTGGAAGAAGGCAGTGAGCAGAAGGTGCGCAATGAAGTGATTATAAAAGGCAATAATGAGGAAAAAGTCGAAGGCGGCGACAACCAGGAGCTGGGCGTCATCGTCAATGACGGCGGCGGAACCGTTGTGGGCAAAAGAGGCAGCATCCTGCTGGAAAAGGACAGCGCCACCACGCATAATCCTCTGGCTGGAGCTGTGTTCCGGCTGTACGACAGCAACGGTGTGAGCCTGGGCGCCCCGGTGACCACCGGGAGCGACGGCCAGATTGCTTTTAAAGAACTGGTCTATGGCAATTACATTTTGAAGGAGCTGAAGGCCCCGGACGGCTATAACCTGGACAGCGCTCTGAAACAGGGCATCACCATCACTGTCAATGCAGAGAGCAGCCAGACAGGCCAGATACAACATTTGCAAAATGATCCGGTCCGGGTTACCCTGGCCAAGGAGAACGAGAGCAGCGATCCTCTTGCGGGCGCGGTTTTCACTCTTGAGATGAAACAGGGCGAGAACTGGAAACCCATACGGGAAGAAACCGAGCTGAAAACCGGCGAGGATGGGCGTCTGACCGTGGAAGCACTGGAGGAAGGCACCTACCGCTTTACCGAAACCCAGGCCCCGGACGGCTATGTTCTGAATACTCAGCCCGTAGAGTTCACCCTGGTCAAAAATGCGGACGGCGTGATCCCAGCGCTGACACTGGACCCGGTAGTCAATTATCAGGGCAGCCTTGAAATTACAAAAACCGATGCGGACAGCCGTCCGCTTGCAGGCGCAGTCTTTAAGCTGACAAAAGACAACGTGACGGTGATGGAAGGGCTGACCACCGAAAACGACGGTACCGCCAAAGCCAGTGGGCTGGCCCCCGGCGTTTATGAGCTGGTGGAAACCGCCGCCCCGGAAGGGTACACGCTCGACAGCACCCCGGTGCGCTTCGAGATTGAAGCGCGTGCGGCGGGGGCGCCAGCGCCTGTATCGGTACACCTGATCAACCAAAAGGAAAAACCGCCGGAAGTCACCGTGACAACGCCGTCAGATGCCCAGAGTCCTAGGCAGACACCCGGTGAGGCAGTGACAAAAAGCCCGGGAACCGGCCTGCAAGGGCCTGGAGGCATCAGTGCGTCCCTGCTGCTGCTGGCCGCTGCCGGCATTGTCCTCTGGAGGATGGCCAGACCAAAGAAAAAACGCTAGCGGCGTTTTGGAGAAGTGCGACCAGTAAGATTACAAAAAACACAAAGGACTGCCGCAGTGATGAAAAGATCACTGCGGCAGTCCTATTTACGTTCAGTCTTATTTCCCCAGCCGTTCAATGACCTTGCGGGCTGTGTCGCCCAGCCATTTCGCCTCAAGAGCAGCGTCGATATGGCCGTTGATGAGCTCGGGCAGGAAATCGCGGATCTCCTCGTCGGGGAGATCCCACCATTTTAAGGCCATGAGCTTCGCGATGGTGTCATCGTCAAAACGCTTGCGGATAAAGCGTGCCGGGTCGCCGCCGACCACCGTGTAGGGCGGAACATCCCTTGTCACCACGCTGCGGGTGCCGATGATGGCGCCGTCGCCGATGTGTACGCCGGGCATGATCACACTCTCGTATCCAAACCACACGTCATTGCCGACAATGGTCGGCCCCTTGAGGGTAGAAACCTTGCCGCCAAAGCTTTCAGGCAGATCCCAGTGGTCGTTTGCGATGGGGAAGGGATAATTGGCCATGGAGGTAAAATTATGGTTGGCGATCGGACAGAGGAAAGTAGTCCCCATGGCCAGCGAACAGTATTTTCCGATGATGATGGTGTCCTTGTGAAACTGCGGGTAATGGTACAGAATGTTATTCTTGACAAAATCCCGTGGGTCGTTTCGCTCATCGTGGTAGTAGGTGTGTTCCCCAACCTGGATATCCGGATCGTCGATGACATTTTTCAGATAGACCACAGAAGTGTTATCATCGGTTAAATAAATTCGTTGATCATTGTCCTTGCGCATGGTTTTGCTCCTGTAAATTCAAAATATATTACGATATCATTATATCAAAAAGGCAAAGCTTTGGACAGGACCTATCCGATTTTTCCAGACAGAGAGCAAGAAATGACAACTGTCCTTTTCCTAAGCTGGAAGTAAAAAGAAAAAAGCACGGTGCTCTTAAGATGTGGGAAAAGCCTTTTTATGGGTAAGTAATACATAGGATATTTTAATGTATTGCAGAAATTTTGAAGCTTTACGCATTGTAGGATAGAAAGGAAGCAGCATGAAAAAAATAACGGGCACTTTGACAGTCCTTCTCATCATGGTTTTATTATTCTCATTTTCACCCGTTTGGGCGGCACAGGGAGCAGACACAAACCCCGCGCCCACTGCGCCTGCGAAGGCCGATACCCCAGCACCAGCGGGCAGACCGGAGTCTGCCGATAAAGACAGCGACGGGGCCGCAGACAAAGCGGAAACAGACAGCACGGCAACTGCGGAAAAGGACGCGGTTCTGAAGTCCGGAAATTACTATACCTTTAAACTGCCGGAAAGCGTCATCGTCACCGAGGAACTGACCCTGCCCCTGACAGATAAGGACGGCAAGCTTTACGGCACCGCTTATGTGGGCACCGACGGCGTGGTCATTATCGCTCTGACCGAGGAGGCGGCCGGTGATGCCGCTGTGGCGGACCGGCTGGAGGCGGCAGGCGCCGAGCCGGCTGTCATCCAGACCCTCGGAACCCAGACCGGCCCCCAGGGCAGTGTTGTTTTCCAAAAACAGGATGAAAACAGTAATGGCCTGGAGGGCGCACGGTTTGAGCTGTTGAAAACCGATGAAAACAACCGGACCGTGGCCGCGGTTACCTCCGGCGCAGACGGCAGTGTGCGCTGTGACGGCCTCGCACCGGGTACCTACCGGGTGGTCGAGACCCAGGCCCCAAGCGGCTTTCTGCGAAACCGCGAGACCCTGGATTTTACCGTCTCCGATTCGGCCCAGACTCAGCCTGTAACGGTGGATGCGGGTATCCATATTAGCTACCAGGGACGTCTGTCTATCCTGAAAATGGACGAAGAGCGGGACCCGCTTCCCGGAGCCCGCTTTAAAATTCTGGACGCAGGCGGCTATACTCTCCAGAAGGATCTCGTCACTGATTCGGACGGCCGGATCTGGGTCAGCAATCTGGCGCCCGGGCGCTATCAGGTCATGGAAACCGAAGCGCCCACGGGCTATCATCTGGACGCCACCCCGGTGAGCTTTGAGGTGGCCTCTGAGGCAGAGGGTGAGCCCGCAGCCATGGAGGTCAAGGCCGTCAATGTCCGGCGCTCCTCTAAGCTCAGGTACTCCGCCGGTACCGCGACGCCCAATGCAGACACAGGTGTGGACAGTATGGACTTCCTTGGTCTTGGGTTTGTCGTCATCGCAGCGGTCATTGCCGCAGGGGTGATGGTATACCAGAAAACAAAGCGTAAATAAAGCGAAAAAAACCCGCTGGCATGAGGTAGTGCCGGCGGGTTTTTTGTGAGTGAAATTCAAGTTTTCTTCCTATTTATATTAAGGGCTAAATTAGCGCTTAATCAGATTCGGTTTTTCTTTGACTGACGAACAATGTCTTCGAGGTATTCCTTGCGCTCCATCTTCTCGAGAAGTGAATCCTCCAGGGCTTCCTTTTCCTCGGTCAGGGCCTGGAGGCGGGTGTAGTCGGTGGTGATGCCGGCCATCTCGGTATCGATGGCCTCCAGGCGAGCCTCCATCTGCGCCATGTCCGCGTCGATGCGGTCATACTCCTGCTGTTCGCGATAGCTCAGCTTCACGGCCTTTTGCCGGGGCTTTTCGCTTTTCTGTTCGCTGGGTTTACTGGTGGCGTTGTCCGAATCCCGGTCTGCGTGCTTTTGCATGTAGTCGGTGAAATTGCCGGTCTGCACCAGAATCTCACCGCCGCCGGTAAAGGAGAAGATGGTATCGCACACCCGGTCCAGGAAGTAGCGGTCATGGGAAACGGTGAGCACACTGCCCTGAAAATCGTCCAGGTAGTTTTCCAGGATTTTGAGGGTATCGATGTCCAGGTCGTTGGTGGGCTCGTCAAGCAGTAGCACATTGGGAGCGGACATGAGGATACGGAGCAGGTACAGGCGTCTTCGTTCACCGCCGGACAGCTCGGAGATCCGTACCCACTGCGCGTACCGGTCAAAGAGGAACAGCTCCATCATCTGGGCCGCAGTGATGACCTCACCCCGGGCGTTCTCCACGGTTTCGGCGCCCTCGCGGATGTACTCAATGGCCCGCAGGTTTAAATCCATATCCTCCGATTCCTGAGAAAAATAACCGATTTTGACCGTATCGCCGATGACGATGGACCCACTGTCCGGACGGATTTTGCCAGCGATCAGGTTCAGCAGCGTGGATTTACCCCGGCCGTTTTTCCCGATGATGCCAATGCGCTCATCAGGCCCAAAAATATAATTGAAATCCTTCACCACACACTGGTTTTTAAAGGATTTGGATACATGCGCCATGTCCACCACCTGTTTGCCCAGGCGGGTAAATCCAACGTTGATCTCAAGGATGTCCTCGCTCAGGTCGGCGGCGCTGTTCTTAATATCCTCAAAGCGCTGAATCCGGGCTTTTTGCTTGGTGGTCCGTGCGCGGGCGCCCCGCCTGATCCACGCCAGCTCACGTCGGTACAGATTCTGGCGCTTCTGTTCCATGATGCTCTCGAACTCCTTGCGGGCGGCTTTTTTCTCGACGAACTCGGAGTAATTGCCTGTGTACTCGTACAGGGCGCCGCCGTCCAGCTCGATGGTTTTGTTCACGACCCGGTCCAGGAAATAGCGGTCGTGGGTGACCATCAAAAGAGCGCCCCTGCGGTTTTCCAGATATTTTTCGAGCCAGGTGATGGTCTCATTGTCCAGGTGGTTGGTGGGTTCGTCAAGGATCAGGAGGTCGCAGGGGGTCAGGAGCACAGAGGCCATGGCCACACGCTTGCGCTGGCCGCCGGACAGGGTGCCGATGGTTTTGTCAAAATCCCGGATGCCCAGCTGGGTCAGGATGGTTTCAACCTGGGATTTCAGATTCCACAGGCCGCCCGCGTCAATGGTATCGGTCAGGGCCAGCAGGTGTTTCTGGAGCTTTTCATCCTCAGGGCAGCGCGCCAGGAGATCCAGAGTGCGCTCATAATCCCGCAGGGTGTTCATCTCCGGGGTATCGGCCCGAAAAATCTGGGCCAGGACGGTGATGTTTGGGTCGAGCTCGGGGGTCTGGGCCAGATACTCGATGCGTTTGCTGCCGTAGATGCGGACTTCTCCCGCATCGGGAGTATCCTGCCCGGCCACAATGCGCAGCAGGGAGGATTTTCCAGTGCCGTTAACACCGATGACGCCGATTTTGTCGCTGTCCTCGATGCTGAAGTTAATTTTTTCAAAAAGGGTTTTGACACCGTAGGTTTTTTTAAGGTTGATGACGGATAATAGGTTCATGATTTTATTTTCTTTCTTTTAACTTTTAGCAGTTTGCTTAAGGGCTATTTTAACACAGATTGTGCCAAGAAAAAAGAAAACTGAAAATAAGGCTAATTTAAAGCTTTATTGAGTAATATAAATATACAATAAAACACCGCTTATGTGGCATTGGAGTGATTATAGGAGGTCAATATACCTGTATATACATATTTCACAAAAAAAGACCGTTTAATAACAGAATTTTCCTGTAATCTATTGCAAATTCGCCAAATATGTGGTAGTATTGTTATATATTTAACAGATACTCCTTTTGTTCTATAAATGGACAGTTGGAGTATAAGATAAATGTTTCAAATATTCACATGGAAATGTGAGAATTAATGGAGGAAATTTAAGTGGCAAAAGAAGTAGTATTAGCTGGTGCTGTACGTACAGCGATTGGTAGTTTTGGCGGTTCTTTAGCAAACGTTCCGGTAGTCGATCTTGGAACCATCGTTATCAAAGAAGCTTTAAACCGTGCTGGCGTTAAACCGGAAGACGTAGATGAAGTGTTAATGGGCTGTGTATTACAGGCGGCTCAGGGACAGAGCGTCGCGCGTCAGTCTGCTGTAAACGCTGGTATTCCTGTTGAGGTTCCTGCTTTAACCCTTAACAATTTATGTGGCTCTGGTCTCAAATGTATCAACCTTGCAGCTGCAATGATCCAGGCCGGAGAAGCCGATGTGATTGTTGCCGGTGGTATGGAAAGTATGTCTGGCGCCGCTTACGCTGTTCCTAAGGGACGCTACGGCTACAGAATGGGCGATGGCCAGTTCATCGACACCATGATCAAAGACGGTTTAACCGATGCCTTCAATCACTATCACATGGGTATCACCGCTGAAAATGTCGCAGAACAGTATGATGTAACCCGCGAAGATCAGGATGATTTCGCCGCTAAGAGCCAGCAGAAATGTGAAGCCGCTCAGGCAGCTGGCCGTTTCGACGATGAAATCGTACCGGTTCCGGTTAAAGTTAAAAAAGAAATTGTTGAATTCAAAGTTGATGAATTCCCAAGAAAAGGCGTCACCGCTGAAGGCATCAGCAAAATGCGTCCGGCTTTCAAAAAAGACGGTACCGTAACCGCTGCAAATGCTTCTGGTATCAATGACGGCGCTGCTGCCATCGTTGTGATGTCTGCTGAAAAAGCAAAAGAATTAGGCGTTAAGCCAATGGCTAAATTTGTTGTCGGTGCTTCCGCCGGTGTTGATCCATCCATCATGGGTGTTGGACCAATCTTCTCAAGCCGTAAAGCTTTAGAAAAAGCGGGCTTAACCATCGACGATATGGACTTAGTTGAAGCAAACGAAGCTTTCGCAGCTCAGTCCTGTGCTGTCGGCAAAACTTTAAATATTCCTGAAGATAAATTGAATGTAAACGGCGGTGCGATCGCTTTAGGCCACCCGGTTGGTGCTTCCGGCTGCCGTATCATGGTAACCTTACTGCACGAAATGCAGAAACGCGGCGCTAAAAAAGGTCTTGCAACCTTATGCGTAGGCGGCGGTATGGGTGTGTCCACCATCGTAGAAATGGACTAAGCATTTTAGATAAATCTGAAAAGATGATCTCTAAGATTCAAGTCGATGCGGCTTGAATTGAGGATGCAGAATTGAGAATGCAGAATTAAAGGTTCAAATTTACCGTTGGCAGGTTTGATTAAAAGTCAAAACGCGGCGCGTTTAAGTCCTTTAATTCTCCATTATCCATTCTCAATTCTCCATTAAAAATTTCCAATTTTTTAAGGAGAGAAGGTAATTACAATGGGTTTTGTTAAATATGAACCACAGGGGGCAGTTGCTGTTATCACCATCGACCGTGAAAAGGCTTTAAATGCTTTAAACAGTGAAGTACTTGAAGATCTGGACAAGGTTATCGACGGTGTTGATTTAGAAACCATCCGCTGCCTGATTATTACAGGTGCCGGTCAGAAATCTTTCGTTGCCGGTGCGGACATCGGTGAAATGAGCAGCCTGACTCAGGCTGAAGGCGAAGCTTTCGGTAAAAAAGGAAACGCTGTTTTCAGAAAGATCGAAACTTTACCAATCCCGGTTATTGCTGCAGTTAACGGTTTTGCACTGGGTGGCGGCTGCGAATTATCCATGTCCTGCGATATTCGTCTGGCTTCTGAAAATGCAACCTTTGGTCAGCCTGAAGTTGGCCTTGGCATCACGGCTGGTTTCGGCGGTACTCAGCGTCTTGCACGTCTGATCCCGACCGGTAAAGCAAAAGAAATGCTCTATGCCTGCACCAATATCAAAGCAGCTGACGCTTTGAGCTGGGGCCTGGTTAATGCTGTCTACCCGGCAGACGAATTAATGCCTGCTGCACTGAAATTAGCTGGTAAAATTGCGAACAACGCTCCAATTGCTGTCCGAAACACCAAAAAAGCCATCAATGATGGCCTTGAAATGGGTATGGACGACGCAATTGCCTTTGAAGCAAAACAGTTTGGCGGTTGTTTTGAATCCGCTGATCAAAAAGAAGGCATGGCTGCTTTCCTGGAAAAACGTAAACACGAACCTTTCCAGAACAAATAGGCTATTTTGCCCAAATTCTGAAAGAATTTGGTATGAAGTTAAGCGAAAGCGAAACGAAGGTGTAAAATGGTCCGCATTTTACGAAGGAACCCATCCATGAAATGGATGAGAGGGTTTTGAGGAAAATGTGTTCCAATTCTATATGACAATAACTCAAGGGTATTTTTGTATAAAAATACCCTTGAGTTTGGGCTTTTCGCCTGTATATACAAATCTGTATATACAAGAATACAAAAAAGTTTTTAATTTATCTAGGAGGACTTAAAATGAAAGTTGGCGTTATTGGTGCCGGTACAATGGGATCAGGTATTGCTCAGGTTTTCGCTTCTACCGATGGTTATGAAGTAGTACTTTGCGATATCAAACAGGAATTTGCCGATGGTGGTAAAGCTAAAATCGAAAAAGCATTAGCAAAACAGGTTGCTAAGGGCCGTATCGATCAGGCTAAAATGGATGCAACCTTAGCAAAAATCACAACAGGCTTAAGAGATGCCGTTGCAGATTGCGATCTGGTTGTTGAAGCTGTTTTAGAACAGATGGAAATGAAACACGAATTATTCCAGGCTTTACAGGGAATCTGTAAACCAGAATGTATTTTCGCTTCCAACACTTCTTCTTTATCTTTAACCGAAATGTCTCAGGGCGTTGACCGTCCAGTGATTGGTATGCATTTCTTTAACCCGGTTCCGGCTATGAAACTGGTTGAAGTCATCGCTGGTTACCATACTTCTCAGGAAACCGTTGATACCATTAAGAAGATTGCAACAGATATCGGCAAAACACCGGTACAGGTTAACGAAGCTGCAGGTTTCGTTGTAAACAGAATCTTAGTTCCAATGATCAATGAAGGGATCGAAGTTTATGCTGCTGGTACTGCTTCTGCTGCAGATATCGACACCGCTATGAAATTAGGCGCAAACCACCCAATGGGACCACTGGCTTTAGGCGACTTAATTGGTCTGGACGTTGTCTTAGCCATTATGGAAGTATTACAGGCTGAAACGGGTTCTGACAAATACGCTCCAGCTCCACTGCTTCGCAAAATGGTACGCGCAGGCGTTTTAGGTATGAAAACAGGAAAAGGATTCTTTGATTACACAAAATAAGCTTGTGTGACAAATATATTTAGGAGGAACAGTATGGACTTCAATCTGAGTAAGGAACATCAAATGTTGCGCACACTCTACAGAGAGTTTGCAGAAAATGAAGCAAAACCAATCGCCCAGGAAATTGACGAAGAAGAACGCTTCCCACAGGAAACCGTTGATAAAATGGTTAAAAATGGCTTTATGGGGATTCCAATTGCCAAAGAAGACGGCGGACAGGGCTGTGATACTTTAGCCTATATCCTGGCTGTTGAAGAATTATCCCGCGTTTGTGGTACCACAGGCGTTATCCTTTCAGCCCACACCTCTTTAGGGATGGACCCAATCCGTAAATTCGGTACACCGGATCAGAAAGCAAAATACTTACCGCGTTTAGCGAAAGGTGAATTATTAGGCGCTTTCGGCTTAACCGAACCTGGCGCTGGTACCGATGCTTCCGGACAGCAGACAAAAGCTGTTTTAGAAGGCGACCACTATGTATTAAACGGTACAAAAATCTTCATCACCAACGGTGGTAAAGCAGATGTTTATATCATCTTCGCAATGACCGACAAGAGCAAAGGCACCAAGGGAATCTCTGCATTCATCGTAGAAAAAGACTTCCCGGGCTTCTCAATCGGTACAAAAGAAAAGAAAATGGGTATCCGTGGTTCTTCCACCACTGAATTAATTTTCGAAGACTGCATCGTTCCAAAAGAAAATCTTCTTGGCAAAGAAGGTAAAGGGTTTGGAATCGCGATGCAGACTCTGGACGGCGGCCGTATCGGTATCGCTGCTCAGGCTTTAGGTCTGGCTCAGGGCGCTTTCGACGAAACCGTTGCTTATGTTAAAGAAAGAAAACAGTTTGGCCGTTCAATCGCCAAATTCCAGAATACACAGTTCAAATTAGCCGATATGTACGCACGTATCGAAGCTGCCCGTAACCTGGTTTACAAAGCAGCGATCGCTAAAGATACCCAGAAACGCTTCTCTGTCGAAGCGGCAACCGCGAAACTCTACGCCGCTGAAACCGCGATGGCTGTTACCACAGAATGTGTACAGTTACTCGGTGGTTATGGTTACACCAGAGACTATCCAGTTGAACGTATGATGCGTGATGCTAAGATTACCGAAATTTATGAAGGAACAAGCGAGGTACAACGTATGGTTATATCTGGCGATGTTCTGAAATAGGAAGTTCAAAAGGAGGAAATTTAGGTGAATATTGTAGTTTGTGTAAAACAAGTTCCTGATACAAATGAAGTAAAACTTGATCCAGTAACAGGTACATTAATTAGAGATGGCGTTCCAAGTATTATGAACCCAGATGATAAAGCTGGTCTGGAAGCGGCATTAGAGCTGAAGGACGCTACCGGCGCGCACATTACCGTTGTTTCCATGGGACCACCACAGGCAGACGACGTTCTTCGTGAAGCACTCGCTATGGGCGCTGATGAAGCGATTTTAGTAACCGACAGAGCTTTCGGCGGTGCCGATACCTGGGCGACTTCTACAACCATCGCAGCTGCGGTTAAAATGTTAGACTATGACCTGATCATCACGGGCCGTCAGGCAATTGATGGCGATACCGCTCAGGTTGGTCCTCAGATCGCTGAACATCTGAACATTCCAAATGTCAGCTACGCTGAAGACATCAAAGTGGAAGGCGATGCTGTTATCGTAAAACGTCAGTACGAAGACAGATACCATACCATTAAAGTACAGATGCCCTGCTTAGTTACCGCTTTGGGCGAAATGAATACACCGCGTTACATGACTCCAGGTGGAATCTTTGACGCTTACAGAACAGACGAAGTTAAAGTCTGGACACTGGAAAACATTGAAGTTGATACAAGCAACATCGGTTTAAAGGGTTCTCCAACACGCGTATTCAAGTCCTTCCCGAAAGCTTTAAAACCGGCCGGAACTGTTGTTCAATTAGATCCACAAGAATCTGCTGATTTCTTACTGGAAAAATTGAAAGAAAAATTCATTATTTAATGGAAAGTGGTGAACATAGATGAGTTTACAAGATTATAAAGGTGTTTTCGTCTTTGTACAGCAGGTAGATAATGTTATTACTCCTGTTTCTTTCGAACTGATTGGTAAAGGTAAAGAATTAGCCAATGATTTAGGTACAGAAGTAACTGCTGTTGTTTTAGGTTCTAAAATCGACGCGATGGGCAAAGAATTAGCTCGTCATGGCGCTGACAGAGTGATCATGGTCGATGATCCTGCCTTAGAAGTATATACAACCGAACCGTATGTACATGCATTTACTGAAATTATTAACAAATACAAACCAGAAGTGGTTCTGTTTGGCGCTACCGCCATTGGCCGTGATATGGCTCCTCGTGTATCTGCACGTGTGCATACCGGTTTAACCGCTGACTGTACAAAACTGGAAATCAACCCAGAAGACAAAGGCTTAATGATGACCCGTCCGGCTTTCGGCGGCAATATCATGGCAACCATCCTGTGCCCGGATCACCGTCCACAGATGTCAACCGTACGTCCTGGCGTTATGCAGAAACTTCCGACAAACGACGCAGCAGAATGCGAAGTAATTAAAGAAGAAATTGCGGGCCTGAGCGATCACATAAACGTTGAAGTGATGGAAATTGTTAAAACCGTTGCTGAAAAAATGGATATCCAGGATGCTAAGATCCTTGTATCTGGCGGCCGTGGTATGGCATCTCCAGAAAACTTCAAGCTGCTCGAAGACCTGGCAGACGCTTTAGGCGGAACCATTTCTTCTTCAAGAGCCTGTGTTGACGCTGGCTGGGTCGAAAAAGACCGTCAGGTTGGCCAGACGGGTAAAACCGTTCGTCCGAACCTGTACATTGCCTGCGGTATCTCTGGCGCAATCCAGCATTTAGCTGGTATGGAAGAATCCGATGTCATCATCGCAATCAACAAAGACGAAACTGCTCCGATCTTTAACGTAGCAGATTACGGCGTTGTCGGCGATGTCTTCAAAATCTTACCACTGTTCACAGAAGCAGTTAAGAAAGAAATGGCAACCCGTTAATCTCAGATTAACGAAAATATGAAACATAATAAAAGTCCGAGGTTTAAAAAAAGCTTCGGGCTTTTTTTAACCTTTCTCCTTCCACCTGATAAAAGTGTTTTTTTGCAGACCTCATGCAACATTTTGTGAGCGGTTTACAAATGCCGCGTAAGGGTATACAATAAAATCATCAGCTTGAAAAAACACTTTTACAATGTGGAGGATTCGATGTCAGGAAAAAATATTTTTATCGCGAAGAGTGCCGATGTACTGGGCAAGGTCCGGATCGGCGATTACAGCAGTATCTGGTACCAGGCGGTACTGAGAGGGGATATGGACAGCATTACCATTGGTGAGCGCAGCAACGTACAGGACGGTTCCGTGGTGCACGTGGCACCGGGTGGCTACTGCGTAAAGATCGGCGACGGCGTGACCATTGGTCATAACTGTACCATCCACGGCTGCACCATTGAAAACAACGTCTTGGTCGGCATGGGCTCCACGATTTTAAACGGCGCGGTCATCGGTGAAAATACCATCATCGGCGCAGGCTCGCTCATTACCCAGAACAAGGTCATCCCGCCGGGGTCTCTGGTGGTCGGCAGCCCGGGAAAGGTTGTCCGCTCCCTTACCGACGCCGAGATTGAAAGCATCCGTGCCAACGCGCGGGAGTATATGGAGTGCATGCGCCTGGAACCGGGCAAAAGCTATTATGAAAACAGCGATGGCATTATTGTTGTCAGACAGCTCTAAAAGTGGAAAATGGAAGGTGGAAAGGTCAGGTGCAAATATGCTCCGCACATTTGATTGGATGGCGGTCTGCAACCGTTCAGTAGGGAACCACGCCCCGCCGTCTAACCGCTTTTGCGCCAGCTAAAGTGTTCATTAACTTTCCACAACTTTCCACTTAAAAAAGCGCGCCCGGAAGACAGAGCTTCCGGGCGCG
>CAUEUD010000032.1 GCA_959020865.1 Eubacterium limosum
TGAATCTTTTAATGTGACAACCCAAATGTTATGATTGACAATATTCATTTTTGGGTTTATATTATAGATATCAAAGAGAGAAGGTGATGTGATGTACCAGGTAATTAGCCGATGCCCTGTGTGCGGCGGCAGGCTTAAAGCCGTTAAGCTCCAGTGCGAAAATTGTGATACCGCCATCGAAAATGATTTCTGCCTGAGCAAATTCGATTATCTCTCCGCAGAGGATCTGTTTTTCGCTGAGACCTTTCTGGTCTGCCGGGGCAATATCAAGGAAGTGGAAAAACGGCTGAAGATTTCCTACCCGACGGTCCGCTCCCGTCTGGACGGGATCATCGAGAAGCTCGGCGGAAAACCCGAGAGCCCGCCGCCGGTTTCCGAAGCGCGGAAAAAGGAGATACTGGACGCTCTGGAAAACGGGGAGATCACGCCAGAGGAAGCGCTGGAACAGATGAAGGAAACCGAGTAGCAAAGACAAGACAAAACAGGCATTAAAATTAGAGCGCAGAACCGGACAGGGCTGCAGAAAAGAGGAATAACAATGGAAGAAAAAATGAGAATATTAAAAATGGTAGAAGAAGGCAAAATTTCCGCCGAGCAGGCAGTGGGCCTGTTAGACGCGCTGACCCAGGCAGTCCCGGCAGAAGCCCCGGCCGACGCCCCGGCGGGCAACTGGGTTGAGCCGGTGAGCGCCCCAGACGGAGGTTACGATGACAAAATGCTGCGGGTGGTGGTGGACACCCCGGAGGGGGACAAGGTGAACGTACAGCTGCCCGTTAAAATTGTGCGGCAGATGCTCAAGGTTACCGGGAAGCTGCCGATCCAGTGGGAAGGCTCTGAGAAAGTTGACCTGGAAGCCCTGACCACGGCCATTCTGGAATGTATTGATAATGAAACCCTGGGGACCATTGTGGATGTGAGCGCATCCGACGGCTCAACCGTTAAAGTCTACATTGGCTGACCCGGGAGGATGAACCCATGCGCGTTGTAGTACACGAAGGCAACCTGAGGCTGCGGCTGCCCATTCCGCTGCGGCTGGCCTCGCTGGCCGTTAATCTGGTGCCGGAGGTGGCCTTTGTCAAAATGCGGGAATCGGTTCCCGAGCCCTTCCAGGAACTGCTCACAAAGGATTATTTTAAGATGGTCGTGCGGGACTGTGTCTCTGTTTTAAGGCAGTATAAGGGCCTCGAGATCGTCCATGTCGAGGCTAAGGACGGCACCTATGTCTCCATCCGTATCTGATGGGTGGGGACAGGGCCGGGATAAATATTTACCCTCGATAAAACGATTGCAAAATGCTATACTAAAGCAAAAGCTGCTTTAGTATTTTTTTGTTTTGGAAAGAGGTGTGAGCAATGAAACAGGAAATTCACCGCATACGGGGCGGCCTGCTGGCCATTTTGTTTATCCTGCTGTACGCGGCCATTCAGACCTTTTACGTCGAGTATATGAACGCGGCCAGCCAGAATTTTGCAGAAAACGGCGGCGCAGTGGCAGTGCCCCTCTATATCCAGGCAATGTTCTGGGTGTACCTGGTGCTCTTAGGCGGGCTGGTCGGCGGCATTGCCAATGATTTTAAACGCCGGAAAAATCATCTGTCGGTCTTTAACCTGACCGTGGGCATTGTGATGGTGGCGCTGGGCGCGTCCCTCACCACCCTTATCGCTGTCGTCCCTCTGCGGGCCTCCCTCGCCAATGCTTCCAGCGGCCTTTTCCTTTTCGGCGGGGTCTTCCTGTATAAGGGGCTGCGCAGCGCGCCCAACCCTGAGCCGGTCTCCAAAAAAATCATGAACCTGATTCTGTCCATTATTCTGATCCTGCTCTTTGTCGTCGCCTACGACCAGATTCAGGCCTATATGACACGGGCCATAGCGGCTGTGAGCATGGAGGAAAGAGTCGGGGTAACGGGCAGAGCCCTCGTGTACTACAATTTTCTGGGAATCCCGCTGCTGACCCTGCTCATGGCCGCTGGCGCCGGCTTTGTGGCCTGGTTCCGCATGCCGCGGCCAGCCTTTGACGTGCGGCACCTGCTTTTCGGACTGCTCTGCCTGGGGCTCTATGGCCTGCTGGTCTACCTGATGCTCGACGATACGGCCTTCAGCCGGCTTCTGAGTACGCTGTCCGACCAGTTGAACACCCAAATCATCAAGAGCGCCTGTACTTCGCTGGCACTTACCCTGCCTGTATTTTCGGGGCTCTACCTTCTCAAGGCTTTTTTGAGGGGCGCGCCGGAGGTCTGGATTAAAAAAGGCGGCAGGAGCAGTAAAAAGAAATGAGCGAAAAACCCCGAATGACAAAAAATTCCACGTAATTTCTCGCTTTTTTTAAAAAACCAGCGGATAGTATGTTATAATAAGGGATAAGTAAACATTGACAATTGTTTAACTAAGAGCAATTCCAAATGGGAGGGAAAAATGAGTTTTATTAAAGAATATGCTGAAAAACTGGTAACGGCAGAAGAAGCGGTCAAGGTTGTAAAATCCGGCGACTGGCTGGATTACGGCTGGTGCTCCGCCACAGCGAGAGAGCTGGACAAGGCACTGGCAGCCCATGTGGTCGAAAACGACCTGGTTGACCTTAAAATTCGCGGCGGTATCCTGATGTGGGTGCCCGAGATTTTTAAAATTGAAAATCCGGCAGACCATATCACCTGGAATTCCTGGCACATGAGCGGTATTGAGAGAAAAGCCATTGCCCAGGGCTTCGCTTACTACACACCGATCCGTTACTCCGAAATGCCGAGATACTACAGAGATTCCAAACAGGATGTGGACGTGGCCATGTTCCAGGTCGCACCGATGGATGATCACGGTTATTTCAACTTCGGCCCCAATGCCTCACACATGATGGCAATGTGCGAACGCGCAAAAACAATCATCGTAGAAGTCAATAAAAATATGCCGAGATGCCTTGGCGGCTTTGAAGAAGCCATCCACATCTCTCAGGTTGACAAAATCGTCGAAGGCCCGAATCCCCTCATGGCAGAGCTGGGCGCCGGCGGTCCCGCAACCGACGTTGATAAAAGAGTCGCTGAGCTGATCGTAGAAGAAATTCCGAACGGCGCATGCCTCCAGCTTGGTATCGGGGGAATGCCAAACGCTGTCGGGTCACTCATCGCGGAATCCGACCTGAAGGATCTGGGCGTTCATACCGAAATGTACGTCGATGCCTTTGTCGATATCGCAAAAGCCGGCAAAATCAACGGCTCCAAGAAAAACATCGACCGCTTCCGCCAGACCTATGCCTTTGGCGCAGGTACCCAGAAGCTGTATGATTACATCCACGACAATCCGCAGTGCATGAGCGCGCCGGTCGATTATACCAACGATATCCGCTCCATCTCTGCCATTGATAATTTCATGTCCATCAACAACGCTGTTGACGTCGACCTCTTTGGCCAGGTCAGCTCAGAATCCTCCGGGATCAAGCACATCAGCGGCGCCGGCGGACAGCTCGACTTTGTGCTGGGCGCTTACCTGTCAAACGGCGGAAAGAGCTTTATCTGCTGCTCCTCCACCTTTACGACCAGAGACGGCGAAATGAAATCCCGCATTGTACCGACCCTGCAGCCAGGCTCCGTTGTTACCGACACCCGCGCGAACATCCACTACCTGGTAACCGAATACGGCAAGGTCAACCTCAAGGGCCTGTCCACCTGGGAAAAATGTGACGCCATCATCTCCGTCGCCCACCCGGATTTCCGCGACGAGCTCATCGCAGAAGCCGAAAAGATGCACATCTGGAGACGAACCAACAAGGAAAACTAAAACATACAGGGACCAGCCAAAACCGGCTGGTCCTTTTTTCATAGGGGTGGTGTGCCGAAGGGGAGCGCCATCCTCTGGCGGCCTTGCCGGTGTCCGGTATGGACGAATCTGCTCCCGGTGTTTAAGAAAGCTTTAATGTATGTAAAAAGATGCAGTATCCGCAAGCCCGCTCAGACAGCGGCCTGGAGTGAACAGAAATATTTCCTCGTTAAACAGATAACTAACAAAAGAAACTTTTATCTGAAATTCCTTGATTTTAAAGGATTAACCGACTATAATAATAAACACAGCCAAAGCGCATATTGACAGAAAAGAAAAAAGTTCGTTTGTATGGCGATTGCCAGTACGGCGGCGGCAGGTGGTCAAATTTGTCCCGCGTGATGTTGGAATGTTAGGAGCCTTTAGTTTAAAATGAAAACGGATAATACGATCAAGAAGGAATATGCAACCTGGGAAGAATTTCAAGACCGGCTTGAGCATGATATGACAGTGATGAATAATGTGGAAAAAACCAGGAAAAGCAAAGTCACCATTATATTCAAAACCGCTGTTGTCAACGAGGAAACCGGAAAAATCGAAGTCAGCTTTAAAAAACAGAAGGACAGAAAATATACAAAGAAACCGAGAACCGTGCTCCCAGGGCTGAACCAGTCCTGCCCAAAAATCTAAACGCAGAAGAGATGAAGCGCCCAAAAGGCACCTCATCCCAGAGTGTGGATAAAGTCGAGAGACAGAGACCGGATTAAAACAAAAAGTGGTTCTATAATGGAAAATGGAAGATTGAAAATGGAAAATTATGGTGCAAATCTGCCTGGCAGATTTGATGGGAGGCGGCCTATGGCCGCTTTTTAATCGTTTTTACGTCAGTAAAAGCGTTCATTCATTTTCCATTTTCCATTCTCAATTTTCCATTAACAGACCTCGCTTGAACGCTATGTCTCTTCATAACAAAGCTTGTCTACACGTTCAGATGAAGCGCCAAAAAGGCACCTCATCTCTTTTTTGTTTCAGGGTCTGGCAGACTCAGCCTGGTTTTTATAGGCAGTCCCCCAGTCCACCATGGAGTCGAGAATGGGCTTCAGGCTGTAGCCAGTCTCGGTCAGGGTATATTCGACCCTTGGGGGCACCTCGGGATAGACGGTGCGGGTGAGCAGGCCGCAGTCCTCCATATCTCTCAGGTTAGAGGTCAGCACCTTCTGGGTAATGGCGCCGATGGATTTTTTAAGCTCGCTGAAACGGCGGGTGCCGTCCATCAGGTCTCGCAAAATCAAAACCTTCCATTTACTGCCGATGAGCATCAGCGTGGTTTCGACAGGACAGGCCGGGAGTGGTCGGTCGTTCATTTTTTCACCTGCTTTCCTTAGATTAATCGTTCGGTATCTTAATGATACTTGCATAAAAAAGTATATCAGCTTTTGGATAAAATTTCAACCCCGGTATCCGTCGGGAAACCAGGCCACTATTTTGTGCCTGCTTCACAAAAGGCCCTCTGTGCATTACAATAGAGGAAAGAAGAAAGGAGCCAATATGAACCGAAACGAGCAGATGCTCCGGCTGATCACCGCCCTGCGGGCAGAACAGCCGGAATATAGCAATATCAAAATCCCGGAGACAGAGGAAGAAAGATGGCGGCTGCTCCGGTCGCTGATGAACGTGCGCCCGCCCATGCCCGCAGGCCCGGACTTTCTGGCTCTCCAGGACACCTTCCTGCAGGCCGAGACAGCGCGCAAGGGCATTACCCGGGTCGGGGATCTGGCGCCTGTGCAGGAGTGGCTGTACCTCTGGCAGGGCGATATCACCACCCTTCAGGCCGACGCCATTGTGAACGCGGCCAACAGCCAGCTGCTGGGCTGCTTTGTGCCCTGCCACGGCTGTATCGATAACGCCATCCACACCTACGCCGGCGTCCAGCTGCGCCAGGCCTGCCACGAGCTCATGATCCGGCAGGGGACGCCAGAACCCACCGGAGCGGCCAAAATCACCCCGGGCTATAACCTGCCTGCGGACTGGGTGCTCCACACTGTCGGCCCCATTGTCAGCGGCGGACTGACAGAAGAACACTGTAATCTGCTGCAGCGCTGCTACCAGGCCTGTCTGGCGCTGGCTGATGAAAAGGGCCTGCGCAGCCTGGCCTTTTGCTGTATCTCTACCGGGGAGTTTCACTTTCCCCCGGAAAAAGCCGCCGCCATTGCTGTGGAGACAGTAAAAGCGTTTATGCAGGGCGCCGAGAGCCTGAAAAAAGTTGTATTTAACGTCTATAAGGACGAGGATTTGAAAATCTACCGGTCTATGCTGATAAAATGATCGGTGAGCAGGACAGACCAAGCCGCCGCACGCCAGAGTGCAGGCGGTTTTTTCGTTGTATGATTAAAATTTATAAGATAAAAAGTAAAATATATTTGACTTTTTGTCGGATAAGGTTTAGAATAAGGGTGTAAAGGATGGTGACATAATGGGGAAGAACTTAAGGATCAAAGCCGCCAGGGCCGCCCTCGATATGACCCAGAAGGATCTGGCCGAGGCGGTGGGCGTTACCCGGCAGACCATGAACGCCATTGAGAAGGGGGACTATAACCCCACCATCAAGCTGTGTGTTGCGATCTGCAGGGTGCTTGGGAAAACACTGGACGAGCTTTTCTGGGAAGAAGCCTGAACCAAGGAGGAAGTGTAATGAAAAAGCAAGTGACTTACCGTGAAGG
Source organism: Eubacterium limosum (assembly GCA_959020865.1). GTDB lineage: Bacteria > Bacillota > Clostridia > Eubacteriales > Eubacteriaceae > Eubacterium > Eubacterium limosum_B. The sequence goes on from CAUEUD010000032.1 coordinate 6,464, forward strand.
TGAATATGACGAGCGACAGGAAATGCTGCTGGGAAAGGTTTATAAACATTCTTTCGCAATAGCCTTATTATGTATTTATCTCGATGCGGCCATTGTGAATCAAAATTTTGTCTTTGAAAGCCGGCAACTGGAAAATGGAATGGTCATGATTTTGCCCGTGACTTGGTTCGTCGTTGAGCTGTTAGCCAGAAACCTCTTTTCGAGAAGTGGAAGGGTACCACTCTGGACAATTGTTGCATTTGCATTGATGTTTATTGTTCAGCTTCCCTTTTTTCTGGGGAACACAAAACCAATTTTTTCAGAAAATAACAGCTGCCTGACAACAAAAGGCGAGCACTGTGTGATTTTACTCTGTATTTTGGTCATGACCGCTGCTTTGATCATTCGTAAGCTTATAAACTGGAGAATTCGGGTTGTAGAAGAGAAAGAAGAACTTTAACGACAGGAGGATTATAAAATGTTTGATTTGTGTAAGGAATACGACGAGCGGCAGCAGATTATCCGCGGAAACATCTGCAAGCATATTATGGTGATCATGGGCATCTGCGTTTTAATCAATGGCATCATTGAGGACGCGGGCTTTGCCTGGCCGGACAAATTCATCGCTGGCATTATCCTGATCATGGTGCCCATTACCATCGGTACCGTTGAGATGAACATCCGGGGCGTCTATCTGAGTAAGGACCGCCAGGTTTTATTTGTGGTCGTCTTTGGGCTGGTGGCTCTCGCCAATGTGGTTCTTCTCATCAGCCACAACGAGCCCCTTTTTACCGCAGGCGCCATTACCGATTACGGCGAGCACGCGGTTCTGGCGGTCTGTTTTCTGACGATTTTTATCTCTGCCATCATCCGTCTGATCTACGATAAACGCATGGAAAGGGTTGAGGAATAAAAACAGACCCCGCAAATAAGGCACTCAAGCAGAGCAGCCGCCAAACAGGGCGGAAAAGGCAGGCGTATTGTTTTAGCGATACGCCTGCCTTTTTTATAGGGTTCCATTTCCATCGCCAGACGGCAAAGATTGCATGAGGACAAAGAAATGCTCAGGCTCTCCGGTACGAAAGTACTCATACCAGGCTTCCAGCGTGTTTGACTGAAAAACGCCTAAATGCTCAATGATTTGTTTTGCCCACAGCAGAGCGCCGGTAGAGCCGGCAGTAATAAGATTGCCCTCCGACACAGAGGGTTTGTCGATGTAATTGCTTTGCCCCTTATAGCCGGGAGAGACCATTTCAAGAAACCCCGGCCCATTGCTGGTATGCGGGCGTTTATCCAACAAGCCAAAGCGGGCAAGGGCAGCGGTAGCCCCACAGATTGCGCACACCATAGCGCCTGAAGAGAGAAACGCGCTTGCTTTTTCGATGACAGCCCCATGCCTTGGGTCGTTCCAGGTGTCTGCGCCCGGCAACAGCAGCAGGCTTGTTTCGCCCACCACTATGTCCTCGATTAAGCAGTCGGGCAGAATGGTGAGCCCGCCCATTGTATGGATTGGTGCTTTAGAATCGCTTACTGTTTTGAGCGATACAGGCTGCGCGTCCTTTTTAAAAAACCGGCCAGAATTCAGCTCCGAAGTAACATGCCCTAATTCCCAGTCCGCTAAAGTATCAAGAACATAAACATAAATTGTAAACATAAATTTCCTCCAATTTCATTGTCTTATTGATTTGTCTGCTTTTTTATTGTACCATGTCATTGTTGACAACAGTGTGGCAACAATCAAATAGAAAGGCGGCAGCTCGATGAAAATAGACAGACTTGTCAGCATTATTATGATACTCCTTGATAAAAAGCGTATTGGCGCCCAGGCGTTGGCAGATATGTTTGAGGTTTCCCCCCGCACTATCTACCGCGACATCGACGCGATCAACATGGCGGGGATTCCTGTTCGTTCGACCTCGGGAGCGGGCGGCGGCTTTGAAATCATGCCGGCATACAAGGTTGATAAAAAGGTTTTTTCGGCGGACGACCTTTCAGCTCTTCTGATGGGGCTTTCCAGTCTTTCGGGCATGGTACGGGGGGATGAGCTGGTACACGCGCTTGCCAAGGTCAGGAGTTTTATCCCTGCCGACAGCGCAAAGGACATTGAACTAAAAGTAAATCAAATAAACATCGATTTGAGTCTGTGGATGGGCAACAGGAACATACAGCCATACCTGGAAATTATTAAAACCGCGATGCAGGAAAGCAGGCTGCTGACCTTTGGATATATAGCCCATCACGGAAACAAAACCACACGAACCGTCGAGCCGTATCAGCTTGTCTTAAAAAGCAGCCACTGGTATTTACAGGGGTATTGCCACAAAAGAGAGGACTACCGCTTATTCAGGCTGTCCCGGATGTCAAACCTGCAGATGCAGGAGGAAACCTTCACACCGCGGGAGTATCAAAAACCGCCGTTGGATTTTGATAATCTTCTGACGAATATGCAGACAAAAATCAAAATCCGTATTCATAAATCTGTGATGGACAGGGTACTTGATTTTTGCGCTTATGAGGACTTTTCACCAGACGGTGACGCGCACTATATTGTCAGCTTCCCTTTCATAGAGAACGAATACCACTACGGTATTCTGCTCAGCTTTGGGGACAAATGCGAGTGCTTAGAGCCACCGCATGTCCGCGCAGAAATGAAGCGCAGAATACAGGAGATAGCGATAATATACGAAGGCTAGCAGGCTGTCGCGCATGACAGGCCAAACAAACATGTAAAACGAAAAAACAGCGCAGACAAAGCTGCGCCGTTTCCCGAAAATAATACCCATACCGTTTTATAAATGCCGCCCTGAGACCCTGTTTTTTTATTCGCTTTCCCCGTCCGCAGTGGGTGAGGGAAGAATGGAATTGATGGCGTCGTTGATGAAGTTTGAGCCACCGCCGGAGTCAGAGCCGCTGTCTGTACCTTCTCCCGGAGAGGTCGTGGCGCCGCTGTCCGAGCCGGTGCCGGGGGTTGCGGACGGCGCGGCAGACGGGCTGGAGCTGCTGTTTTTCTGATTATTGATGAGCCTTGTAATCTGGGACTGGCCGTTTTGTATCCAGCTGTTAATGGTCTCCTGGTTGATCCCTGTGTTGATGCCAAAAAGCCCGAGCCAGATCAGCAGTGTGTAGAGTACAGCGATCAGGGTTAAAAGGACTCTTGGAATAAGGCTGAACTTTTTATAGTAGTACATTAGAAAAATGCCGAGCGGGGGTATGAGCACCAGCATGAGCAGGATGAACCAGGTGCGGGCGTAAAAGGGATCGCCGGAACGTCTGCCGCCGGGCATACGGAGCCCGCGTCCGCCGGAACGGCCCTTTTTACCGCGCTTGCCCTTGTTGCCCCGGCTGCCGGAATCGCCGTCGTCCGCCTCGTCCGCATAACGGCTGCTCCCTGCGCGGCTGTCACGTCCGCCGGAACGGCTTTCGCCGCGGCCGCCGTCCTGCATGACCCGGGCCACCGAGGCTTTAAACTGGTCGATCAGCGCCTTGTCGGAGGCGTCGATTTCCAGGCGTACCCGCCCGTCGTTCTGTATCAGAAAATTAATATCGAGATAACCGTTCTCGCCGATATCGGCGGCAAGGCGGTCAAAATGTTCATCCACCTCCACGCGCTCAAAGCCCGCGTTCCAGAGTGCCTCCTCAGAAGCGTCAATCCAGTCGTCCAGACTGCCTCTGGCAGATAAATTTTCACGCATTTATTTTCACCTCTGATTTTATTGAATATTTCACAGTGCTTTTTATTATACAATGGAAAACTTAAATAATCGGGGATAAAACCCGCTTTTGTTTAAAAAAACAGGGACTGGTCCGGAGAGCATAAAAAAAGACGGCGCGTCGTTTTGGCACGCCATCTCAGGCTGTTGAAAAACTTATCGTTAAGAGGTAAAGCGTTCAGTAGAGATTAGTTAATGGAGAATGAAGAATTAGAGGGACAAAATGCTGCGCATTTGATTGGATTTGCGGCCGCAGGCCGCTGTATGAATCGCTTTTTCGTTAGAAAAAGGATTCGTGAATTCTCCATTTTCAATTTTCCATTGAAACAGTCTCTTGCTTTAACTTTGTCGTTACCTTTCAACGTTTCTACACGCTGAGACGGCGCGTCGCTTTGGCACGCCATCTCAAAGCCGTTTCAGTCCTCCAGGTCAAAGGCCTTTTTTGTGGCCGCGACCGCTTTCTCGGTATCCTCAATCTTAATGATGCAGGAGATACGGATTTCGGAGGTGGTGATCATTAAAATCTGGACGTCGTTGTCGGCCAGCACCTGGAAGAATTTGGCGGCGACCCCGGACTGGGTGCGCATGCCAATGCCAGAGACGGACAGGCGTGTGATGTCCTTATTGATGGTGATTTTAATTTCAGGGTATTCCTCACCAAGGGCGTTTACGATGTCCTTGACCTTATCCAGGTCACGCTCGAGAACAATAAAGGAAACGTCAAAGGCGTTTTTGACCGGTGCGGTCTGGGTGATGATGTCGACATTGACGTCAGCGTCTGACAGCTCGCTGAGGCAGCGGGTCAGGATAATGGAATTGACCGGCACTTTCTTCAGCGAGATCATGAGGTTTTTGTGGTCGACGGTCAGACCGTCAACACTGTGGCTCTCCATATAGGTGGTCGTCATAAGGGCCTCCTACAGGTCGAACGCGTCGGCGGTGGCCATGACAGCCGTATCCCGCAGCTCGGTCGGAATCACGCAGGAAATGCGGATTTCAGAGGTGGTGATCATGAGCATGGGGATGTTGTTGTCGGCCAGAAGCTGGAAGAATTTGGCCGCAACGCCAGACTGGCTGCGCATGCCGATGCCCACAACAGAAAGCTTGGAGATTTCCTTGTTGATGTCCATTTCCACCTGAGGGTATTTTTCCATGAAATCATACAGGATATTCCGCAGCTCGGACAGGTCCTCGATGGGGGCGGAAAAGGAAATGTTGATGGCGCCGTAGACCGGAGCGGTCTGGCTGATCATGTCGATGTTAATGCTCTTTTTAGCCAGGTCTGAGAAGAACTGGGCTGTAATGTTCATATCAAAGGGAACGTTCTTGAGAGACACCATCAGCTCGTCGTTGTCGATGGCGAGGCCGGTAATGGCCTGCTGTTCCATAGGACTCATATTGCTGTCACCTTCCTTAATAAGCGTACCGGGCACGTCGTGAATACTGGATGCCACATAGATTTCCGCGTTGTACTTGCTGCCCAGCTCGATGGCGCGGGCGTGCATGACGCCGGCGCCCAGGCTGGCCATTTCCAGCATTTCGTCAAAGCTTACCGTGTTCAGCTTTTTAGCCGGCGGGTACAGCCGCGGGTCCACACCGTAAATACCGTCCACATCGGTGTAGATTTCGCAGGGGCATTCTAACACACAGGACAGGGCAACCGCGCTGGTGTCAGAGCCGCCCCGGCCCAGGGTGGTGATATCGTCATTTTCATTAACCCCCTGGAAGCCTGCGATAATGACGATTTTGCCGTCGTTCAGGGCATCCTCGATTTTCCGGGTTTCAATATCCATGATCCGGGATTTCCCGTGGTGGCCCATGGTGTGGACGCCCACCTGTGGGCCGGTAAAGGAGATCGCGTCGTAGCCCATGGCGTTGAGGGCCATGGACAGCATGGAGATAGAGACCTGTTCGCCGGTCGCTAACAGCATATCCAGCTCGCGTCTCGGCGGCGCGTCGCTGATGGAGTAAGCCATTTTGACGAGCTCGTCGGTGCTTTTGCCCATGGCAGAAACCACCACGACCATCTGATTGCCTTCTTCTCTTTTCTTAATAATACGTCTTGCGACATTTTTAATACGGTCGATGGTGCCCATGGAGGTACCGCCGTATTTTTGGACAATGATGCTCATCGGAAACTTAACCTCTCAAATCGTCGAGTAATTCGGTTTTATCCTCGGTTTTTTCGTCCTTGTCTTTAACGACTTTGGCAGGGGAGCCTGCGACCACAACGCCGGCAGGAACCTCCTCCGTCACCACCGAACCAGCGGCAACCACAGCGCCCTTACCGATTTTGACGCCCTCGAGGATAACGGCGTTGGCCCCGATCAGGACTTCGTCCTCAATGATGACCGGCTGTTTTGACGGTGGCTCAAGCACGCCAGCGACCACAGCGCCCGCGCCAATATGGCAGTTCTTACCGATGGTAGCACGCGCGCCCAGCACAGCGTTCATATCGATCATGGTGCCCTCGCCCACAACCGCGCCGATATTGATCACGGCGCCCATCATAACCACCGCGTTTTTGTGGATGTGCGCGCCCTCGCGGATAAAGGAGCCGGGCTCGATGCGGGCGTCCACCTCGGTCAAGTTAAGCAGCGGAATGGCCGAGTTGCGGCGGTCACATTCGATGCGGACAGAGGAGATGGAGCCTGCCTTGGCGTCCAGAAGGGCGCTGATCTCACCGGCCTCACCGATGATGATGCAGGCAGAGGGATCGCCGTAATATTCGTAGCCGGCCAGGTCGCTCGGTCTCAGGTAGCCGCGGACATAGGCCTTAACCGGTGTGGCTTTCTCGACGGCTTTAATGTATTTTGCGATCTGGTAGGGGTCGTTTAAATCAAATTGTTTTTTCAGTTCTTCGTTTGTCATGTTAAATCCTTTCGTGTGGTTTAATTGTCAATCAGCATTTCCATATTGTAAAGGCCGGGGGCCTGGTCTACAAGGTATTTGGCCGCGGTCACTGCGCCGCTTGCAAAGACTTTTTTGGAGAGGGCAGTGTGGCGGATTTCGATCAGTTCATCGTTGCCGGCGAATAAGACCGTGTGCTCGCCGGGAATGGTGCCGCCGCGGACGGCGTGGATACCCAGTTCCTGAGGTTTCCGCTTACAGTCTCTGCCGTGTCGGCCAAAGGTATAGTCCTTTTTATTTTCAAGGCCGTCGTTTACCGCGTCGGCCAGGAGCAGCGCGGTGCCGCTGGGGGCATCCGCCTTTTTGTTGTGGTGCTTTTCGATAATCTCAATGTCAAAGCCGTCCTCCAGAGCGCCGGCCATATCCCGCAGGGCTTTTGCCAGAAGGTTGATGCCCAGGCTCATGTTGGCCGTTCTGAAAACCGGAAATTCCCTTGAGCCGGCTTCAATATCGGCCAGGTTCGCTTCGGAGAGGCCGGTGGTGGCGATGACGATGGGGGTTTTGGTGTCTCTGGCATAGCCAAAGATGCTGTCAAAGGCCTTGTAATGGGAAAAGTCAATGATGACATCCGCCTTTTCCACACACTGGCTTAAATCGGAATAGACAGGGAAGGGGGTGTCCTGGTCGGTGTTGATGTCAAAGCCTGCCACGATCTGGCAGTCCGGATCTTCACCGATAATGGTCTGGAGCATATGCCCCATGGCGCCGCCGACGCCGGATAAGAGTATATTTAGCATAGGGGAGTACCTCTTTTATTAAATTTTATGAACCGCTTTATTAAAGCAGTCCGTATTCCTTCAGGGCTTCAACCAGGCGCGCCTCGTTGGCTTCTTCCATTTCGACCAGGGGCAGGCGCATTTCGCCGGTATCGGTGCCCAGCAGCCGCATGGCGGTTTTAACCGGAATCGGGTTGGTTTCATAGAACATGGCCAGGTTGATCAGGTTGGTGTCAAACTGCATTTTCCGCGCCTTGTCCACATCGCCGTCCATAAAGGCAGCGACCAGGTCGTGCATATCCTTTGGAATGATGTTGGCAGAAACGGAGATAATGCCCTTGCCGCCCACAGAAAGGATGGGCAGGGTCTGGTCGTCGTTGCCGCTGTAAACATCCAGCTTGTCGCCGCAGGTGCGGGCAATCTCCGTGATCTGGCTGATGTCGCCGCTGGCTTCCTTGACCGCCTGGACATTGGGGATCTCGGCCAGCTTCTGCATGGTGGACACGCTGATGTTGGCCCCGGTGCGGCTGGGCACATTGTAGACAATGATCGGCACCTTGATGGCGTCGGCAATGGCCTTAATGTGCACGTAAATCCCCTTCTGGGTGGATTTGTTATAGTAGGGGTTAATGACTAAAACCGCGTCCGCGCCCTGCTCTTCAGCGTATTTTGAGAGCATGATGGAGTAGGCGGTATCGTTACTGCCGGTACCGGCAATGTAGGGAACGCGGCCGGCAATATGTTCGCCGGCAACCCGCAGCAGATCAAGATGCTCCTGATCGGTGAGGGTTGAAGTCTCGCCGGTGGTTCCGGCCACCAGAATGGCGTCGGTGCCGTTTTCGATGTGCCAGTCGATGAGCTCTCTGAACCGGTCAAAATCAATCTTGTTGTCCCTGAATGGTGTGACGAGAGCCACACAGCTTCCTGTAAAAATAGTGGACATAATAGTTCCTCCTCAGTATTTTATCCGGCGCGGGGCCGGAAAGTGTTAAATTAAGCCTTCTTCGATTAAGGCGAAAGCGATCTGTACCGCGTTGGCAGCTGCGCCCTTGCGGATGTTGTCGGCAACACACCAGAAGTTGATGCCGTTGTCGATGCTGAAATCGCGGCGGATACGGCCGATATAGACGTCGTTGGTGCCTTCGGCCTCACGGGCCAGCGGGTAAACGTTATTGGCCGGGTCATCTCTCAGGACACAGCCCGGTGCGTCCTTGAAAAGCGCCTTGACATCCTCGATTTCAAAAGGTTTTTTGGTTTCAACGTTAATGCTCTCGGAATGGCCGTAGTAAACCGGAACACGCACAGTGGTAGCGGTCACCCGGATATTGTCGTCATGCAGGATCTTGTGGGTTTCGTTGACCATTTTCATTTCTTCCTTGGTATAGCCGTTGTCCAGAAAATCGTCGATATGGGGCAGGCAGTTGTAGGCGATGGGGTGTGGGTAGAACTGGTTTTCAGCGCCCTTTACGCCTTCCTCCAGATCCTTGTAGCCCTTGACGCCAGAGCCGGAAACAGCCTGGTAGGTAGAGTAGACGATACGGTCGATCCCGTATTTGTCATAGATGGGTTTTAAAGCGACCATGGCCTGGATGGTAGAGCAGTTTGGATTGGCAATGATGTTTTTGTGTCTTTTTAAGTCCTCTGGGTTTACCTCCGGCACAACCAGCGGCACTTCCGGGTCCATGCGCCAGGCAGAGCTGTTGTCAATGACAATAACGCCTCTCTTGGCAGCGGCAGGGGCAAAGCGTTCGCTGGTGCTGCCGCCGGCAGAGAACAGGGCAATGTCAATGTCCTTGTCAAAGGCCTCGTCGCAGAGCTCCTCAACCACGTATTCTTTATCGCCGAATGTGACGGTTTTACCCTTGGAGCGGGCAGAAGCCATAGGATATAAATTATTCACTGGAAATTTCATTTCTTCCAGTACCTGAAGCATTTTTTGACCGACCATGCCAGTGGCGCCGACCACAGCAACGTTGTATGATTTCATCGAGAAATCCTCCTTTGATTAAATATAATAAAAAAAGCCAGTAAAGATACCAGCTATAAAATTGCAAAAAGTTACAGATTCCGGAAAGCGCAAAAGCCCTGAGGGCCAGAGTCCGGAAGGACTAAAACGTATCGAGTTTGCAGTTTTGACAGCACTCCATCTTTCGATGACAGTATTATTGTTCTTCACAATAACCCCAGGAAGCCGGCTGACAGTACCGGGCCCTTCGGCGTTTTTCCCTTTGGCCGCCATTCCTCTTACCCTGTCGTAATCCTGGCAGTTACTCTTTAAAAACGCGCCTCTATCTTTACTTATTAGTTTGTAATCCCTATTGTACCAGATGTATACAGGAAAAGAAACAGAAAAATTCAAAATAATGTAAAATTTGCAGACATTATTTTCATAAAAAAAAGCTTGACAGATTCTCAACAGTGCCGTATGATAATGATAGTTAAATAATTTGTACCGATGGTGTGTTACTGGTTATGCAGGCATTAACTGTCAAAGAGCTGTTTGTTACAGTTTTTTGAGAGTTAATGCCTTTTTTGTTGCCTGAAATGAGACCAGCTTATAAAATTGGGTATATAACCTGAGAAGCTTGTTATCGTTTTATCCGATAGCATAAGGTCTCTATTTCCAACAAGTACAAATCATAACACCATTACAAAATGAGGAGGAAACAAATGAAAGACAAGATTTTTGGTGTTCTGCAGCGCGTAGGCCGCGCCTTCATGCTGCCAATTGCCCTTCTTCCCGTAGCGGGCCTGCTGCTGGGGATCGGGGGCTCCTTTACAAATGAAGTGATGCTGGAGTCCTACGGGCTCACCGGTGTCATGGGCGAGGGAACCGTTGCCTATACCATTTTAACGGTCATGAGTGAGGCAGGGAATGTTATTTTTGCCAACCTGCCCATTATTTTTGCCATCGGCGTGGCCATCGGCATGGCGAAGAAGGAAAAGGCTGTTGCCGCGCTGGCAGGGGTTATCGGCTTCTTCATCATGCACACAGTTATCAGCACCCTGATCGGCCTGACCGGCACCTATTCGCCGGAAACCCTGGCAGCCGCCAACGAAACCGCCCGGGCAGCCGCCTTAGCCGCGAACCAGCCCTTTACGGAAATTGTGGCCAGCCGCCTGCTGCCGTCTGGCTCCATCTCGAGCACTGTCGGGATCGAATCCCTGCAGATGGGGGTATTCGGCGGGATCATTGTTGGGCTCGGCGCAGCAGCGTTAACCAACAAATTCTATAACATCAAGCTGCCGTCTGTGATCTCCTTCTTCGGCGGCACCCGCTTTGTCCCAATCATCACCGCGCTGGTTTACCTGGTGTTGGGCGTTTTAATGTTCTTTGTATGGCCCTATATCCAGATCGGCATCAACGCCATCGGCAATGTGGTCATCAACTCCGGCTACATCGGCACTTTTATCTACGGCTTTATCGAGCGTGCCCTCATTCCCTTTGGCCTGCACCATGTATTTTATATCCCGTTCTGGCAGACCAGCGTCGGCGGCGTGATGAACGTGGACGGACAGATGATCGAAGGGGCCCAGAATATTTTCTTCGCCCAGCTGGCCAGCGGCAACGTGACCCAGTTCAGCGTAGAGGCCACACGCTTTATGTCCGGTAAATTCCCATTCATGATCTTTGGGCTTCCGGGCGCAGCTCTGGCCATGTACCAGTGTGCCAAGCCAGAAAAGCGCAAGATCGTCGGCGGTCTGCTGTTATCCGCAGCCCTGACAGCTGTCCTGACAGGGATTACCGAGCCCATCGAGTTCACCTTCTTGTTCGTGGCACCGTTCTTATACATTATTCACTGTGTGCTCTGCGGGCTCTCCTATATGCTCATGCACATTTTAAACGTTGGGGTTGGGATGACCTTCTCCGGCGGTCTCATTGATATGTTCCTGTTTGGTATTCTCCAGGGCAATGACAAGACCCACTGGGTCAATATTGTGCTGGTAGGTGTGGCTTACTTCTTTATTTACTGGATCCTGTTCAGAACCCTGATTAAGAAGTTTAACCTGAAAACACCAGGCCGTGAGGATGACGATGAAGAAACCAAACTCTACACCCGGGCCGACGTCGACGCCAGAAAGAACAGCGGCGCAGAAGGCAGTCCTGCCGCAGGCGTCAGCGATCCTGTTTCAGCCATGATCACTGTGGGCCTCGGCGGTAAGGCGAATATCGAGGATCTGGACAACTGCATCACCCGCCTGCGCACAACGGTCAAGGATTCATCCCTTGTCAGGGAAGACCTTTTAAAACAGAGCGGCGCAGCCGGCGTGGTCATCAAGGGACAGGGCGTTCAGGTCATTTACGGACCGACCGTACCGAATATCAAGTCAAACCTTGAAGAATTCCTGGAAACGCCGGAAGCGGATAACCTGTCGCTGGATGTGGCCGAAGCCGAAACGCCAAAGGCCGGAGAAACGCCAGAAGCCGCTGAAAAGAATGGCACTGTCGAATTTTTCTCAAGCCCCATCGACGGACGCGTTGCCAGTATCGAGGAAACCCCGGACGACGCCTTCAGCCAGAAAATGCTGGGCGACGGCATTGTGGTATTCCCGACCGGCTCCGAGGTACACGCGCCCTGCGACGGTTCCATCGAGGTGCTTTTCCCCACAGGCCACGCCATCGGAATGAAATCCGCCGACGGCACAGAGCTGCTCATCCATGTGGGCATTGACACCGTCAATCTCGACGGCAAGGGCTTTACCCCGCACGTTGAGCAGGGCGATACAGTCAAGCGCGGCGATCTGCTCCTGACCATCGACCTGCCCTTCATCGAGGCCAACGCCCCGTCCGCGGCCGTGCCCATGATCTTTACCGGCCTGCCGGCAGGCAAGGATATGAAGATTCTGGCAAAAGGCGACGCGACCACCGATATGGATATTGTCGAAATTGACGGATAAGTGTATAATAGGATAGAAAGCTAAAACAAGACCATCAGCGAACGACAAAAGGAAGGCTCTTTATAATAGGAAAGGCCTTCCTTTTTACAGCTCTGCGAGAAGATACAGAAGGGGGGGCATACCGAGTGTACTGTGTCAAAAAAGTTTTAAATAACAACGCGGTTCTGGCCGTTGACCTCAGACGCAAGGAGGAGGTCATCTTTCTGGGGAAAGGCGTGGGCTTTAACAAAAAAGTCAACCAGCCCTTTGAGGACCCGAAAAGCGTAAAAAAATACCATCTGCAAAAGGAAACCAGCAAAGGCCCCTCAGACAAGCTCATCAGCGCAGTCGATCCGGTTTATCTGGAGATCGCCAATGATATTATCCGCCTGTCCGAGGAGAAATTCAAAGCCGTGGATACCAATATTCTGCTGCCGCTGGCCGACCATATCGCCTTTTCCATTGTCCGCATGAACAGCCGGATGGATCTGTCCAACCCTTTTTCGGAGGATATCCGCCTGCTTTTTGAGGAAGAGTACGCCATAGCCGAAAAGGGCCGGGAGATCATCCGCGAGCGTACCGGCTACAGCATTCCCGACGACGAGGTCAGCTACATTACCCTGTACATTCACTCGGCCCTCAGCGACACACAGGTTTCCCAGTCACTCAAAATCCCGGTGATCATCCGGGAGAGCATCGAACGGATCGAGAAAGAATGCGGCGTCAGGATCGACATGGGCTCCTTTGCCTACAACCGGCTTTTATACCATATTAAGTGTATGCTGGCCCGGGTGCACAATAACGAGAAGCTCAACAGCGATATGATCGAGTTTACAAAGGAAAAATGCGCCTACGCCTTTGAGGTGGCCGGAGAAATCTGTGAAAAGCTGTCCCGTGAGCTGGGCGAGCCGTTTACCGAAAAAGAGGTCAGCTACCTGGCCCTGCATATCGAGCGAATCCGAAGCGCTTAACAGAAAGAGGTGACATGCCGTTTTGACACGTCATCTTTTTTAATGGCCGCGGGGGGCTGAGTGCGCTTGTGTTATCCTGGCCTTTAATATATAATTATGCTTAATCTTTAAAAAAAGGAGTGATTTCATGGCAGTTGACTTTTACCAGAAGCTTCCTGAAGCCATCAAAGCCTATGAGCCGGAAGCTGTCAGCCTCCGGCGGGCTTTACATAAAATTCCGGAAACGGGCTTTAATGAGCGTGAAACCCAGGCGTTTATTATGGATTACCTTCAAAAGCTGGGCTACACCCCTGAGAAGGTCTGCGATACCGGCGTTGTCCTGTTTATCCCAAGCCTGAACGGGCTGGACGAGACCATCGCCATCCGCACCGATATGGACGGCCTGGGCGTAGTGGAAGAAACCGGGGTGGATTTTGCCTCCGAACATGAGGGGATGATGCACGCCTGTGGCCACGACGGCCATATGAGCATGGTGCTCCTGGTCGCCAGATATTTGAAGGAGCACCCAGAAGCCCGAGTGCGCAACACGCTGCTGGTGTTCCAGCCCGCCGAGGAGGGACCGGGCGGGGCCGGCCCCATTGTCGAGAGCGGCGTACTTGAAAAATATAAAGCCAAAGCTATTTTTGGCTACCACCTGTTCCCCTTTGTGGAGGAAGGGCTCATCAGCACCACCCCAGGGCCGATGATGGCAATGACCTCAGAATTTTATATCGATATTCTGGGGAAAAGCGGCCACGCGGCCGACCCGGACCAGGGGATTGACGCCATTGTAGCCACTGCCGATTACATTTCCGGCCTTCAGAAAATCGTGAGCCGGACAGTGAGCCCCAACGACAGCGCCCTGCTGTCCATCGGCACCATAAACGGCGGTACCCGGATGAATATTATCGCCGATAAGGTCAGCCTTTCCGGTACAGTGCGCTCATTCTCAGAGGATGTCCAGAAGGCCATGAAACAGCGTATGGTGGATATGGCCAGGGGCATTGAGCAGATGTACCATTGCAGGATTGAAATCCGGTTTGTCGATATGTACCCCCCGGTGATCAACAGTGAGGCCCTGTTCGACCAGATCTGGCCTCTGTGCGGTGAGGCAGATGAAAAAAAGTTGTTTAAAAAGGTGATGCTGGCTGAGGATTTCGCCATGTACCGGAAAGCCATTCCCGGTGTTTTTATGGGCCTTGGCTCCGGCAGCGAGGAGAAGGGCTATACCCAGAACCTCCACACCCACGGCTTTAATTTTGACGAAAAGGTTCTTCTGAGAGGACTTCAGGTTTATATGAATATTCTTACCAAAGCGGGAGAATACACCCTTTAAAAAGAGAGTGAGGAGAAAACAGAATGTATGAGGAATTTGCACAGGTCTATGATGACCTGATGCGCGAAATCGACTATAAGCAGTGGGGGGATTACGTGTTCCGCCTGCTGCTCAATGCGAAAAATGAAGTGAAAAGCGTGCTGGAATTTGGCTGCGGCACCGGTAATATTACCAGCGAGCTGGCCAAAAAAGGCTATGCGGTAACCGCTGTGGATTTGTCCGAGGAAATGCTGACTGTCGCGGATGAAAAAATCGCCGAACAGAACCTGGGAGATGTCCGGTTCTTTATGGGAGATATGAGTAATTTTCAGATCAGCGAAGAATTTGACGCGGTGGTTTCCTGCTGCGACAGCGTCAACTATCTGCCCGACAAGGCGGCAGTTCAGAACTTCATTTATTGCAGCCAGGATGCCCTTAAAAGCGGCGGACTGCTTCTTTTTGACATCAACACCCCCGTCAAGTTTAAAGAGGTTATAAAGGACAATACCTACGTCTATGACCTGGACAATGTCTACTGCGTGTGGGAAAATTCGCCGGACTTTGAAGCCGGGCGTATGGACTATGACCTCTCCTTCTTCATAAAAGAGGAGGACGGCCGGTACGCCCGTTACGATGAAAGCCAGAGCCAGTATATTTATACGGTAGAAGAAATTTACCACATGCTCAAGAACGCGGGCTTTATCAATATTAAAATCTACGCTTTTGGCACATTCCTGCAGGGAAGCAACGAATGTGACCGCGTCCAGTTTGTGGCTGAAAAAAAATAATTTCAAATTTTTTAAAATTTGTGTGAAAAAGTGTTGACAAAGAGTGCGTGCTGCCGTATAATAATGCACGTACTCAAGTTGATGGTCGCTTAGCTCAGCTGGGAGAGCACCTGCCTTACAAGCAGGGGGTCATAGGT
>CAUEUD010000033.1 GCA_959020865.1 Eubacterium limosum
TTTATGAAAAATCAGGACAGAGCAATGCTAAAAAAAATGACAAAAACAGGAAAAATCTTTTTCTTTATCAGCTTGATAAGCGTTCTTTACGCGGCTTTTTTAGTTTATGCCAAAATGGCAGGAATGGTCATCAAGGATTATGGTGATTTACTATTTTTATATTATACCATTCAGGTTATCGTGCTGGTGGTGCCCATGGGGCTCCATGTTTTTCAGGGGTGGATGAATGAAGAAGACCTCAGAGCCGTCACGACCGCTGCTTTTATTAATATTATTATTTACTCGGTTATCAGTATCTGCTTCGGCCTTTTTTATACATATGTGGCCGATATGGCTGCAATGCTGGCAGATATCTTAAACGGCGTTTTTCTGGTATGTGTTATTTTCTGGTACCGGCAGATGATGGGGTAAAGGATTGTGCACATGAGAGAATATAAACTGGCAACCGGCGATAGGGCGCGTCTTGACCACCGGGCAGCCATTATCAGTCTTGAGGATGAGCGGCGGGTACTCAGCAGCTCGCTTTTAAATGGCGGGCTGAGAAGTGATCTGAGCTTTGTGTTCAACTATGATGAGCAGGAAGAAAAAACCAAGCGTTGTGAAATGCTGGCCCCTACCCACGTAGAACATTTGAAAATTGTGGCGGAAAGTATTTTAAAATTGCCGCCGTGCCAGACTACCGGGCTGACTACCGCAGCACAGATGCGCAACGCGGCATTCTGTGAGGCCGCCTACGGTGCGATGGCGGTATCGGCGCTGGTGACAGCAGGCGTGTCGGGGAATGCGCTGCGGGCGGGTGACCGGGCAACCCTCGACCAGAAGGACGGCCGACCATTCATGATTGGCGGCACCATCAATGTGATTCTTGCAATCGACGCAGATTTACCGGACGGCACCATGCTTCAGGCTTTTATGACCTGTACCGAGGCTAAAACAGCTGCGCTTGAACGTCTGGGCTGCAAAAGTGTGGTTTCGGACGGCGGGGCGACCGGCACCGGTACTGACGGCGTCGTCATTATTGCGAAGCCGGACTCGGAGCTGCGCATGACAGACGCCGGAAAGCATTTTAAGCTCGGAGAGCTGATCGGCCAGACAGTTGAAACAGCGGTGCGGAAAGCTCTATACCTGCAGGAAGGATGGACGAGTTAGCCGGAGAAATAGAGACCAAGGTACATTTTTGGGGAATCAAAGGGGCGCTTTAGCCTCTTTTTTTCATCAGCCTTATTCGGTTTTTTTCTTCTGAAGAAACCTGTCTGGATTCAATGATTTTCTGCAGGGTCTTATTATAGGTGAAAGGGTCTAATGCCGTCTCACCCAAAAGATAGGACATGGTAATATCTGGAAAGCGGACATAACACATGGACAACGCCCAGGCCACTGCCATTTTCACATAGTAATCCTCATGGCGGACTGTGTCCAAAAGTTTGATGACCTGATGGATATGGGCTTTGTCGATGTAATAGAACAAAAGCATTACGATGCCGAAGCGGAGTGTAAAAGCGTCTGAGGCTGTAAGCTTGGATAGGATGAACGTCCAGAATTGCTCCGGGTAGACTTTAGCATATTTTAAACCGCTGCAAAAACTGTCGCAAACAGACCAGTTGTCAATTTTGGGTATAAAAATATTGATGGACTCCAGAATAGAATCCAGACCTGTTTTTTCAGGGTTCAGGTAGCCGACTACCATTCCTTTCAGCATTTTTTCTTCAAAATAATCTTCAGACCCCTGAGTCAAAAAAAGCAAATAATCCTCTTTTGCAATACGTTTCGCAATTTTTCTTAGCGCAGGAAGACGGACTCCTATCAGTTCGCAATGATCTGGCAGTAATTTTTGCTGAAATCTGCGATAATCCTCCTCTGCCAGTAAAAACAGTTCTTCGCGTATGGTCATGTACTCCTCCTTATAGCGTTTATATTATAGCATAACCCCAAGAGAATAAAAGATGATTAAACCTTAAAAAAATTAAGAAAACTCTCTGCATTTTTACGTTTTAAAAAAAGTTATTCTTTTTTAAAGGATATTCATGTAAAAAAAAGAATAATAATTAAAGTACCCTTTGGTACAAATATGAGATATTACAGGGAAAGTGGTGAGAAGATGGCGCCTCGTTATAGTGAAGAGGTTATTAACCAGGTGCTGCAGGCCAACGATATTGTCGACGTTGTATCAGAATATGTGACACTGAAAAAAGCCGGAAGCTCCTATAAGGGCAAGTGTCCCTTTCATAACGAAAAGACCGCTTCTTTTACAGTGTCGCCGGATAAGCAGCTGTATCACTGCTTTGGCTGCGGCGTAGGAGGGAATGTTATTGGCTTTGTCATGGCCATTGAAAATCTTCCTTTTGTGGATGCGCTGAAATTTTTAGCAAGACGGGCGCATATTATTCTGCCAGAAAACGGCAGCAGTGCTGAGGATAGTGAACGATACCGAAAAAAAGAACGCCTCTATGAGCTGCACCGTGAGCTGGCCAACTATTATTATCTTTGCCTTAAAAAAAATCGAAACGCGCAGTACTATCTGGCGGGCCGGAAAATTACGCCGGAAACCATTAAGGCTTATGGCCTGGGTCTGGCGCCAGACGGCTGGCAGAACGCTCTGGGGTTCCTGCGGCAAAAGGGGTATACTGATCAGGAGATGCTGGATTCCGGACTTGTGATGCGCAGTGAAAATGGGCGCATGTACGATCGCTTCAGAAACCGCATCATGTTTCCGATTCTGAACGCAACAGGCCGGATTATCGGCTTTGGCGGCAGGCGGATCAACGAGGATGATCATGGACCAAAGTATTTGAACTCACCGGAAACCATGATTTTTTCAAAGGGAACCGAGCTTTTTAATATGAATCACGCCAAGAGCAGCATCGTCGGCGGGCAGATGCTCATCGTCGAGGGCTATATGGATGTGATCTCACTTTATCAATATGGCGTGCGCAATACGGTAGCTGCACTCGGCACGGCTTTTACGGCTTATCATGCCGCCCTTTTGGGGCGTTATGTGAGCGAGGTAGTGCTCTGCTTTGACGGCGACGCTGCCGGAGAAAGCGCGACGCAAAAAGCCATAGCGATCTTGAAAAATACACCGTTGAATGTTAAAATATTAAGGTTACCCATTGAGGATGACCCAGACACCTATATCCAGAAGCATGGAAAAGATGCCTTTGAAACAAAAATCACTGAAGCCATCACCATCGTCGAGTACGAAATTGGCCTTCTGAGAAAGAAATTTGATCTCAGCCAGACCGATGGCCGGATTAAATATATCAATCAGGCCATCGCGGTACTCAGACAGCTCTCCGATGAGGTTCAGATTGATCTCTACAGCAAACGCCTTGCCAGAGAAACCGGGATTGACCTGAAGGTCATCAGACGGGAAGTATACCGCAAAAAGCCCGTGGATCTGACAGAAGAGGATGTTGGTGAAAAGATCGACTACTGGCAGAAAATGCCAAAAGCTTATGAGGAAGCTCAGATTCTTTTTCTGAGAAAGGGCATGATGGAGCCAGAGGTCTTTAAATCCGGGAGGCTGAGGGCAGAGCACTTCAGCCCGGGGTTTTTCAGAGAGCTTTATGAGCTTATTACAGGGCTGTTTGAAAAAGGAGAGCAGCTGTCACCGGCAGCGCTCATGAATCATTTTGAGGATGTGGAGCAGGTGAAGCCGGTATCCGCTATTTTGATGGACGATACCCCCATCGAAAGCGCAAAGCTGGAGGAATGTGTCAAAACCATCATACATTTTCACCGTTTAAAAGAAATCGAGCGGATCAAACAGGAAATCAGTAAAGCGAGCGAGGAAGAAGCCGCCGTTTTAATGGATAAAATGATCACATTGAAAAAAGAAATGTAGCAAGTTATGATCGAAAGTCAGGAGGATATAAATGGCTGAAGCAAAGAAGAAAAAAGTAAAACCAGATATGGAGGAATTGCTCGACGAGGTTGATGCAATCGCCGATCTGGAGGCAATGCCGGAAGTTCAGACACTGATCAAGCGCGGCAAGGAAAAGGGTTCCTTAAACAACGCCGATTTTGAGGAAGTGCTTGAAAAGACCGATCTGGATCCGGAAGAGATCGATTCCATCTATCTGCTTTTGCAGAAGGAAGGCATTGACCTGACCTTCCAGGATATGGAAATTGAAACCGATGATATTGATCTGGACATTGACATTGATGTGGCAGAGCTGGAAGAAATTGAGATTGAGGAGGATCCCGTCAAGGATATAGACCTGGGCGACAGCGTCAGTGTCAATGATCCTGTCCGCTTGTATTTAAAGGAAATCGGCAAGGTGCCGCTCTTGACTGCGGAACAGGAAATGGGCATTGCCAAGCGTATGGAAGCCGGTGATGATGAAGCCAAGAAAGAACTGGCTGAGGCCAATCTGCGCCTGGTTGTCAGCATTGCCAAACGCTATGTGGGGCGCGGCATGTCCTTTCTGGATCTCATTCAGGAAGGAAACCTTGGTCTGATCAAGGCAGTAGAAAAATTTGACTATACCAAGGGCTTTAAGTTCAGTACCTATGCGACCTGGTGGATTCGACAGGCCATCACCCGCGCCATTGCGGATCAGGCCAGAACCATTCGTATTCCCGTGCATATGGTTGAGACCATCAACAAGCTCATTCGTGTGTCCAGACAGCTGCTTCAGGAGCTTGGACGTGAACCCACGCCGGCAGAAATCGGCAAAGAGATGGGCTTTTCGGAAGAAAAGGTTCGAGAAATTCAGAAAATTGCTCAGGACCCGGTATCCCTGGAAACCCCAATCGGTGAGGAAGAGGACAGCCATCTGGGGGACTTCATTGAGGATGACAATGCCCCGGCGCCATCAGAAGCAGCGTCCTATGCGCTTTTGAAAGAACAGCTCATGGAAGTGCTCAATACGCTGACCGAGCGTGAAGAAAAAGTACTGCGCCTGCGTTTTGGATTGGATGACGGACGCGCCCGTACCCTCGAAGAGGTTGGCAAGGAGTTCAATGTTACCAGAGAACGTATCCGTCAGATTGAAGCCAAGGCGCTCAGAAAGCTGAGACACCCGAGCAGAAGTAAAAAATTAAAGGATTATTTGACCTAAAATGATGACACCACGTTTGCAGGTGATTGCAGATAATGTATTAAAAAATGAAAGCATGGCAGATATCGGTACAGACCACGGATATCTGCCTGTTTATCTAATGGAGCAGGGCTTTATTCCGCGCGCCGTCGCGGCGGATATCAATGAGAAGCCTCTCAGGAAAGCAGAGCAGCTTGTGACCCGGTCAGGCTATGAGAAGCAGATTGAAACGCGCTTGGGTTCAGGCCTTTCCGTGCTGAGCCCCGGAGAAGCCGGCACGATTGTTATGGCAGGCATGGGCGGCTACCTGATAAGAGATCTTCTGACAGAATCTCCAGAGGTGGCGGCCTCGGCAAAACGCCTGGTGCTCCAGCCCATGAACAATGCTTTTATTGTCAGGCATTTTCTGGAGGACAATGGTTTCTTGATCATAAATGAGGATCTGGCAAAAGAAGAACGCAGGGTCTATGAAATCATAGTAGCTGAAAAGGGTGAAATGTCCATTGAAAACGATCTGGATTACCTGATCGGCTATGAGGCCAAAAGGCGTAAACACCCGCTTCTGCCAGAACTGATCGACCGTAAGCTGGAGCTTGAAAATAAAATAATTGAGCATACAAAAAACAAGCAGACAGAAATGGCCAGAGAACAGTATCAGAAAAGCACAGCCATTGCGGCTGCGCTGATGGAGGTAAAAAATGGCTGTAAAATGCAGTGAAATAACAAAAGTGATTGAGGCTGTCGCTCCGAAAAACCTTGCGGAGTCATGGGATAACGTCGGCCTTCAGATCGGCTCTTTTCAGAAAAGAGTAAAGAAAGTACTGCTGACGCTGGATGTGACCGAGGCTGTCGTGCGGGAAGCCGTTATGGAAAAAGCGGATATGATTATTGCACACCACCCTTTTATCTTTAACGGCATCAAATCCATTTGTACCGATGAACTGAAGGGAAAGATTGTGGCAGAGCTGATCCGCAATGACATCAGCCTGTATGTAGCGCACACCAACCTGGATAAGGCAGAGCTTGGCCTCAATGATTATATCGCGAAAACACTCGGCATTGAGAAACGCCAGCCCCTGGACCCTTCCGATGAGGATAAGCTCTATAAAATCGTGGTTTATGTGCCGGTGGATTACACGGATAAAATTGTTGAAGTGATGGGGGACAGCGGCGCTGGCTTTATCGGCAATTACAGCCACTGCACCTACCGCACCGTAGGTCAGGGAACCTTCAAGCCCCTTGAAGGTACAGATCCTTTCATTGGTGAGGAGGGTGAGGTGGCAACCGTCAAAGAGGATCGTGTGGAAACCATTATCGACGGTAAGATGATGAAAACTCTCATTCAAAAGCTTAAAAAGGTTCATCCATACGAGGAGATGGCTTATGATTTATATCCCCTTGAGAACGGTTTGCTTTTAAACCAGAATGGTCTTGGCAAAATTGGCACCTTAAAAGAAGCCATGGCGCCCGATGCCTTTATTGAGCATGTAAAAAAAGCGTTGAACCTTTCCCATGTAAGGGTTGCGGGGAATGAGCCTGCAAAGGTCAAAAAGGTGGCCCTGTGCACGGGCAGCGGAGCAGAGTTTATCGGACTGGCAAAGGTCAAAAAGGCGGATGTTTACATTACCGGCGATCTGAAATACCACGACGCCCAGAGAGCGGCTGAAAATAACCTGTGGGTCATTGACGCCGGTCACTTCGGGACAGAAAAAATGGTCGTGGGACTGCTTGAAAATCTGCTCCGGGAAAATGTGAACGATCCGGAGATCGAGTATGTCCGGTCAAATTACAATGAAGATTTCATGCGCTATTATTAAGCAGAATGGACAGAGTATAAGGAGACAGATAGATGAAAGTTTTAGTTTGCGGCGGGGCCGGCTATATCGGGTCCCATGTAGTCCGGGCGCTTCTGGACAAAGGTTACGAGGTCGTGGTACTGGATAATTTATCCACCGGACACCGCCAGTCGGTTCCGGAAAGCGCAGCGCTGGAGGTTGGCGATATTCGTGATGCAGCCTGTCTTGAGAGATTGTTTTTACGCCACGAGGTTGACTGTGTCATGCACTTCTGTGCGAATTCACTGGTGGGTGAGAGCATGGAAAAACCCATTGAGTATTATGACAATAACGTTTATGGGACACTGTGCCTGCTGCGTTCCATGGTCAACAATGACATTAAGCATTTTATTTTCTCATCGACCGCGGCGACCTACGGAGAGCCAGAACATCTTCCCATTGATGAGGACACGCCCAAGCATCCCACCAACACCTATGGAGAAACAAAGCTGGCTGTTGAGAAAATGCTGCATTGGATGGAGGTTGCCTATGGGCTTCACTACAAGGTGTTCCGCTATTTCAACGCTTCCGGGGCACACCCGAGCGGGGAGATCGGCGAGGACCACGCGCCGGAAACCCACCTGATCCCGCTGATTTTAAAAACAGCTCAGGGCATTCGCGATAAGATTTATGTCTTTGGCGATGATTATGATACCCCTGACGGCAGCTGTATCCGCGATTATATCCATGTCATGGACATTGCGGAAGCCCATATTTTGGGCATGGAAGATCTGGTTAAATCCGAAACCAGTGATGTTTATAATCTTGGCAACGGCAATGGCTTCTCAGTTCTGGAAGTCATTGAAAAGGTTAAAGCGGTTACCGGAAAAGACTTTGAGGTTGAAATCACAGACCGCCGGGCAGGCGACCCGGGAGTCTTAATTGCCAGTTCAGAAAAAGCACAGAAAGCACTGGGCTGGTCACCGGTCAATTCATCACTTGAATACATCATAGAAACCGCCTGGAAATGGCATCAGGGACATCCTGAGGGCTACGGCCTTGTTTAATGTGCCTTATAAAAAACATGAAACAGAGATTGATTCTTTGAATTCGTGTATGGTTTAGTGTATAATTATAAAAATAAGTTATGAAACAGTAAAATTTTATTCTGTCACAAGGACGGGCGGTTCCCGCCCTTACAGGAGAGGAGAGAATATGAAGAAATTATTAACAGGTAATGAAGCTATTGCCCGTGGAGCCTGGGAAGCCGGCGTTAAATTTGCCACTGCTTATCCAGGAACACCGAGTACAGAAATCCTTGAAAATGTAGCGACCTATGACGGCATTGTATCCGAATGGGCGCCAAATGAAAAAGTAGCGGTTGAAGCGGCTGCAGGCGCTTCGATTGCCGGTATCCGTACTCTTGCTGCAATGAAACATGTTGGGGTAAACGTTGCGGCTGACCCAATTTTTACTTTCGCTTATCTTGGTGTTAACGGAGGTTCTGTTATCGTAACCGCCGATGAGCCTGGTATGCACTCATCCCAGAATGAGCAGGATAACCGCAATTATGCGCGCCACGCAAAAATGCCGATGTTTGAACCATCCGACAGCCAGGAAGCCAAGGATATGCTTAAGGATGCTTATGAAGTAAGTGAAACCTATGACTGTCCGGTGCTTTACCGCATGACCACCCGTGTCTGCCATTCCAAATCCATTGTCCAATGTGAAGACCGTGTGGAAGTGGACGATAAAGAATATGTAAAAGATATTATGAAAAACTGCCCGCTGCCCGCTCATGCCCGTGTCATGCAGGTTAAGCTTGCCAAAAATTTTGAAAAGCTGGCAGAATATACCGAAACTTCTAAATGGAACTATATCGAAGACAATCAGAAGGAAATTGGCGTTATCGCGTCTGGCGTAGCTTTCCGCTATGCTAAGGAAGTTTTTGGCGATAGTGCCTCTTATCTGAAACTGGGCTTCTCATATCCACTGCCCAAAAAGCTGATCGCTGAATTTGCAGGTAAGGTTAAAAAGATCTATATCCTGGAAGAAAATGATCCCATTCTTGAAACCGAAATCAAAGCCATGGGCATTGACGTTATCGGAAAAGATCTGTTCCCAACCATGGGAGAGCTGACACCGGAACGCATCCGTGAAGCCCTCTACGGTAAAAGCGAAGTGACCCTTGCACCCGACCCCGAAAAGATTGTCGGCCGTCCGCCGGCATTCTGCGCAGGCTGTCCACACCGCGGTATTTTCTACGAGCTGGGGCGCCGCAAAAATATTATGATTTTCAGTGATATCGGATGCTATTCCTTAGGCTTGACACCGCCGTACAATGCGACAGACGCCATGATCTGTATGGGCGCCAGCATCAGCGGAGGACACGGTGTGGCAAAGGCCATGAGTATTAAGAATAACGACATGAAAGTCGTTTCTGTCATCGGCGATTCAACCTTCTTCCACTCTGGAATGACCAGTCTCATGGATGTTACCTATAATAAGAGCAATGTTCTGACTGTTATCCTGGACAACCGCATTACCGGCATGACCGGCCATCAGGAAAATCCCGGCAGCGGCTATGACTTAAAGGGCGAACCGGCACCAATTATGGATATCGAAACCATTGTCCGCGCACTTGGCGTTAAAAATGTCCGCACGGTTGATCCAAACAATCTGGAAGAAACCGACGCGGCCCTTGACTGGGGGCTGTCCAACGATGAAGCCTCTGTCATTATCACACGCTGGCCATGTGCCCTCAAGCGTTTCTCCCAGGCCGATAAGGAAGAGTTCCCAGAAGCCTTCAAGCGCCACTGCAAGGTCGATACCGATCTCTGTATTGGCTGTAAGAAATGCCTGAAATCCGGCTGTCCTGCTTTAGCCTTTAACTCTACCGTACCGAAAAAATCCGGTATTCTGGAAGAATCATGTCTGGGCTGTGAGGTTTGCCTGCAAATCTGCCCGAAACATGCCATTTATGTAGAGGAGGAAAAGTAGAATGAAAACAAAAAATATATTATTGGTTGGTGTTGGCGGCCAGGGAACCATCACAGCTGCAAAGCTGCTGACCACTGGCTTGATGGAAGCCGGCTATGACGTAAAGATGAGTGAAATCCACGGCATGAGCCAGCGCGGCGGCTCTGTTTCTTCTCAGGTTCGCTATGGGGATGACGTTCAGTCACCGGTTATTGAGATGGGCACAGCGGATATCATTGTTGCTTTTGAAAAAATGGAAGCGCTGCGTTATATTGACTTTTTAAAGGAAGACGGAAAGATTATTGTCAATGATACAGAGATATGGCCGCTGCCGGTCGTTATCGGCAAAGCGACCTATCCGGAAAAAATCCTGGAAACATTGCAGGAAAAAGCCAATGTCCGTGTGATGAACGCTTCTGCCCTGGCAGAGGAAATGGG
The DNA here is from genome assembly GCA_959020865.1 of Eubacterium limosum. Classification (GTDB taxonomy): domain Bacteria; phylum Bacillota; class Clostridia; order Eubacteriales; family Eubacteriaceae; genus Eubacterium; species Eubacterium limosum_B. Next base: position 10,235 of record CAUEUD010000033.1, read on the forward strand.
CAATCTCAAGGTTATGAATGTCATTCTCCTGGGCGCTATCATCAAATCCATGGGGCTTCAGGATATTAGCTGGGATGAGATCATCCGAAATAATGTAAAACCCAAATTTGTTGATTTAAATATTAAAGCGATGGCTGTCGGAATGGACGCTGTCAACTAAAGGCTATGTGTAAAAAAGAATTTGAAACAGAAAACTTTAAATTTTTCCAGAACAGGGATTGTGAGTACTTCCCCTGTCACAAAACGGAAAACCCGGATGAGTTTAACTGTTTGTTTTGTTACTGTCCTTTGTATGCGCTGGGGAAGGACTGCGGCGGTGGTTTTGAATACACGAAAAAGGGTATAAAGAACTGTACAAATTGCCTTGTTCCCCATGAAAAAGAGAACTATGACCGGATCATTGAAAAACTCCAGATCCTTATTGAGCGCGTTAGAGAGCAGTAGCTCAGGATTATGTGTGAGGAGAGTTTAGTATGAGTATACTTATTGGCTTGATTTTGGTTGTGGCGGCCTATTTTATCGGTAATCTTGATTTTGCCTATATTATGGTCCGCGCTGTAAAGGGTGAGGATGTCCGTAATTACGGAAGCGGCAACGCGGGTACAACAAACGTACTCCGGACAATGGGCCTGAAATATGCCATTCCCGTTTTTATTCTGGATGCGCTTAAAGGCTCTGTCGTGATTCTTGCCGCCAGACTGCTCGGCTTCAGTGAAGCCTGGGTAGCGGCTGCGGGGATCGCAGTAGTCTGCGGCCATAACTGGCCGGTCTGCCTTGGCTTTAGAGGTGGAAAAGGGACGGCTACTTCCATTGGCGTTTTTATTGTCTTTGACTGGCCGGTTGCCCTGATCTGTATTGCCATTGGTCTGATCTTCCTGGCCATTTTCAGAATGATGTCACTGACTTCCATTATCGGGATGGTATCCCTTCCGATTGCGGTTCTTATTAAAAGTATTTTTATTACACATGGGGCTGTTTTTACACCCGAACTGGTTTTTGCCCTGTTTCTGTGCTGCTCAACAGTATTCCAGCACCGCGCCAACATCAAGCGAATTGCAGCTGGTACTGAGAGCAAGGTAGGGCAGAAGGTAAAAATGGGTGGAGACGATAAGAAAGGCAACTAAACTTTGAAAGGAGACATGAAAATGTCAAATCATAAAAAAGTAGTTGTTGCTGGACAGGAAAAATCCATCTGTGAAGCAGACCCTGAGGTCAGACGTCAATCCCTGACGGACGATGTAATGGAGTCTGTCTCGGTAAAGGAAACCCATGAAGCCGGTACCTTTGAAAAAGATGTTATCGGAACTGAAGAAGCGGCGACCAACGCTGCTGTAGATTTAGATGTTTTAGAAGAACAGGAAGAAAATCGAAAAGCCTGATTCTGACTGGTGTTTTAAGGAGACTCTCAAAGCAGAGAGTCTCTTTTTACTGTTTCTGTTTTCTTTTTACAAGAAAGTTGATGTGGATTACAAGAATTTATTCCACGTATTATACCAGATGTATGTTATAATAGAAATCGGCGCCGCACATCTTGTGTACGCCTTTACAAACCGATTTTATAAGGAGTTTAAGATTGAAAGAGCTGAAAGATCTATTTAAAAGACATTTTACGAAAGAACTGGAAGGCAGTGATAAGACTGTCTACGATCTTTTCGAGTGGCAGAATGTCGACGTCAATTTAACAAATTATCAGACGGGCGCGACCATTTTATCCATGGAAGATCTTGAATTTCCAGTTGATTATTCGCAAAATGCCTGTAATATTATAGCCAGCAAGTATTTCAGACGCCGGGGAATCCCTAACGGTCTGGGCTATGAACACAGCATGCGTGAAGTTGCCGACCGGATGGTTGGCTTCTGGGCAGATGCCTTGAAAGAAGAAGGCATTATTGAGACTGAGGAAGAGTGGCAGATTTTTTACGACGAGATGGTTTACGCTCTGCTGAAACAGATGTGGGCGCCAAATTCACCGCAGTGGTTCAATACGGGTCTGGCCAGAAGCTATGACATCAAGGGTGATAAGGACGATCTTTATTACTATGACGAGGCAGCCGGTGAGGTTAACGAATCAGACGACCGCTATACCCGGACACAATCCAGCGCCTGCTTTATTTTATCCATCGAGGATAAACTGCTCGGCCATCACTCCATTTCTGAACACTATGTCAGTGAGACCAAGCTGTTTAAGGGCGGCTCTGGTGTCGGTACGAACTTTTCATCACTTCGCGGTGTGAATGAAAAACTGTCAAGCGGCGGGCAGTCCTCAGGAATGATGAGTTTTCTGCAGGGACTTGACCGCAATGCGGGTGCCATTAAATCCGGCGGCACCACAAGACGCGCTGCCAAAATGGTCATTGTAGACGTCGATCACCCTGAGATTGAAGAGTTTGTAGACTGGAAGGTTAAGGAAGAAGATAAAGTCCGCGCCCTTGGAAAGATGGGCTATGACACCTCTATGGATGGCGAGGCATACCGCACGGTTGCGGGGCAGAACTCAAACAACTCCGTTCGTTTAAATAAAGAATTCATGGACGCTGTCATCAATCTTGAGCACGAGCCCGATCACAAGATGACCTTGAAAGGCCGTGTGGACGACGCGGTTAACCGCGAAGTATCCGTCAAAGAACTCTGGCAGAAAATTAATACAGCCTCATGGGCCTGCGCCGATCCTGGACTTCAGTTCGACGACCTGTTTAACGCCTGGCACACCTGCCCCGGCGGCGAGGACGGCGATACCTCCAAAAAAGAAAACCGGATCAACGCGACAAATCCATGCTCAGAGTATGCTTTCTTAAATGATACTGCCTGTAATCTGGCATCCATCAATATTTTCCGTTTCTTTGATCCGGAAACCAACAAAATTGATATTGAGCGCTTTTCACATTTAGCAGGATTGATCCAGCTGGTGCTGGAGGCTTCCATTTACTGGGGACAATTCCCGACAGAAGATGTTGCGAGAAAAAGCTACCTTTTCCGCACCACCGGCCTGGGCCTTGCCAATGCCGCGTCACTGATCCTGGCGCTGGGCTATCCCTATGATTCCGATGAAGCGCGAAACCTGATCGCGGCCTTATGCGGCATTATGACTGGGCATTCCTACTATGTTTCAGCGATGATGGCAGGAAAAGTCGGTCCTTTTGCGAAATATGAGATCAACAGCCCTTATATGAAGCGTGTTATCCGCAATCACAGCCGTGTCGCGGGCTATCTGACCGATGATTACGAGGAAATGACTTACGAGCCGCTTAAAATCAATCATGCGCTTTTAGAAGAGATGGGTTTCCTGAATATCAGCAGCCGTATCAAGGATGCGTGGAAGGATGCCATTGATTATGGTGAAGCAAATGGCTACCGCAACGCACAGGTTAGTGTGATCGCCCCGACTGGTACGATTTCCTTTGCCATGGATTGCGGCGCCACTTCTGTCGAGCCTTTCTACAATCATGTGGTGTTCAAAAAGCTGGTAGGCGGCGGCTCCATGGAAATTGTGAACCCTGTGATGGAGATTGCCCTCAGGAACCTGGGCTATAAGCCAAAAGAAATCTCCGATATTCTCGGCTACATGCTGGATAAGGATGAAAAGGGCTATCTGCGTCATGACACACTGTCCGGTGCGCCGCATATCAAGCCAGAGCATATTCCGGTTTTTGATACAGCCAATACTATCCGTCCAGAGGGCCATGTGCTCATGGTTTCAGCCATCACGCCAATGATCAGCGGCTCTGTTTCAAAGACCGTTAATCTGCCGTCAGACGCAGGGATAGAGGATGTTAAGAAAATCCATCTTCTGGCCTACACGACTGGCGCCAAGGCCATTGCCGTTTACCGCGACGGCTGTAAGGCTTCACAGCCTTTAAGCTCCGGTAAGCAGGAGGAAGGCGAAAAGCATCTAGAGGATTGTTCCTATAAAGAGCTCCTGGAATTTGCCAGAGACTGTAACCAGGGTGTGCCTAACCGGCGCAAGCCAGACGGTATGCGTATGAGCCGCACCCATGCGGCTAAAATCGGCGATATTGAGCTTTATATCACCATCGGTTTCTACGATGATGGTAAAATTGCAGAAATTTTTGTATCTACCGATAAGGATGGCACAGTGGTTAAGGGACTGCTGGCTTCATTGTCCAAGTCCATCTCCAATATGCTCCAGTACAATATCCCGCCGGAAAAAATTTCCATTATGCTGAGAGGCCAGAAGTACGAGCCGTCAGGCTTTGTTCAGAGGCACCCGTACATTAAATACGCGTCCTCGATTTCTGACTTGATTTCAAAAGTGATTGATATTGAATGCGGCGATTATTCCAAATGCCAGGTAAAACCAAAGGCGCCTCTTGCCAAGGTAGATGCCAGTACAGCCGCTCCGACACCGGAAACTGTGCCGCTCCAGATGGAAATGGAAATTGAGGGTGAAAAACTCTATGGGGAAGTGTGCAGCCAGTGCGGCAGTGACCGCATGGTCCGCAATGGTACCTGTAAGGTTTGCATGGACTGTGGCACCACAACAGGCTGCAGTTGATTAGGATAAAAACAGGAAATAAATAAACCGGGATATTCAACTTGGAATATCCCGGTTTTTTATATCAAGGTTTTATTTATTCAGACGATCTTTTACATCATCTGCGACATCTTTTGCTTTTTCTTTTACGTCATTTGCCTTTTCTTTGATTTTTCCGGCAGCTTTGTCCATCATGCCCTCAGCCTGCATGCCTTTGTCGCCAGTTGCACCGCCGACACGGTCTTTCACTTCGCCTTTTGCCTGATCGACAAAACCTGTTTTATCATTGCTCATTGTAAAGCCTCCTTTATAAATTTGTTAGTTTCTATATACCCCCAGTCAGACAGGAAAAACGATTGAGAGCCTGTGCCTAAGGAAAGCTTTAGCTTTGGAGAGAAAATTTATTTATTGGCTTCATAAAGCATGATTCCATTTTTCATATCGCGCTTTAAAATTAAATTTCTGAACAGCCAGTTGCCCTTCACAATATCGTCGCCATAAAAACGAATATCTCCGCAGCGCTTTCTGGGAATAATCTCCACTTCCACAGCGATGGCTTCTTTCACATTGCACGCAAGGGGCTTGGCTGATTCACAATAAATTTTCGATCGACCATTCATTTTAAAATGATGCTTCCGCATTAATTCACCCATCCTGCCGGGCATAAACGGAAGACTGCCGACGCTGTTCACATACACGACAGGCACATTGAACGCCGCCTCATATTTTTTACAGAAAGAGTCGACCGTCGCGATTTCCTTCTGAGGTTTCTTAGGGTCCGCTGGGCATCCATGGGGAAATAAAATCAGCGCGATCGGTTCGTTTTTGATCTTGTCGTAAAAATGCTTTCTTCTGGAATCGTAGCAGATTCCGACCGCCACGCTGCCAAAAGGCGTAGGGATAATGCTCTCAAAATTACCACGCTTAAAAACTGCTGATTCACCCTCGCACTTGCTCACAAAGCCATAAACCTTGTGCCCGTCAGCGATGAGGTAGCGGTTGTAATACTCGCCGGCTTCCCGGTCAATATAACCTGCCCCGATGCAGGTGGAATATTTTTTTGCCATCTCCATTGCCCAGGCACTGGTCTCCCGGCCGCCGCGGTCTGCAAACGGCCAGGCTTCCTGGCTTGCCATATAGCGGCATACAGCCATTTCAGGCAAAACGACTAAATCAGGGTTTGGAAGTTTTGAAATCAAAGTTTCAATATATTTTTTTCTTTCCGGGATTCCTTGAATATCGTTGTCTAATTCTAAAGCAAAAATGCGCATGGTTACGTCTCCTTCTGGCGGCTTTTATAAAACTGGAAATGAGGTGTAAATTCAAACGGAAGATACTCCATAACCCTTATTTTTTTATATAGTTTTTTATCAGCCGATAGGCGGTTGTCTGGCTTAGACCCAGGGCCTGTGCAAAATCAGAGGTGTTTTTAAACAGGCTGTAATAATTTTCGACCAGGGTTTTTTTATAATCTTCAACCAGGTCGTCGAAAAACACACCGCGGCCTTTCACTTTTTCTTTTTCCAGATATTCGGTGATCTGCTCGGGCAGCTTATCCTCATTGATCATGCTGCCAATGGTCATGACCGCCATCTGTTCTACGGCGTTTTTAAGCTGGCGGATATTTCCGGGCCAGGGATAATTCGCGAGCTTTTCCAAGACAGAACTGCTGAAAATCTTATTTTCATTGTATTTTTCATTATATTTCTTCAAGTAATACTGCGCAATCGGCAGAATATCATTTTTCCGTTCTCTTAGAGATGGGATGGTCTGTGAGATGCCGTTGATACGCCAATATAAATCTTCACGAAATTTGTTTTCCTCAATCAGTTTAGTTAAATCTTTGTTGGTTGCGGTGACGATCCGGGTGTTAACCGTTTTTGCTTCCAGCCCGCCAACAGAGGTAAAACGCTGGTTTTCAAGAAAATCCAGAAGCTTCACCTGGATATTGGGCTGAAGCTCCCCGATTTCATCGAGGAAAAGCGTTCCGTTGTGCGCGATCTCGACAAGTCCTTTTTTTCCCTTTGGGCTGGCACCTGTAAAGGCGTAGGGGACATAGCCGAAGAGCTCGCTTTCGATGAGGTTATCGGGAATAGAAGCGCAGTTGATCGAAATAAAGGGATGCTTTTTTCGTGGACTGCAGTCATGGATAAATTTTGCGATTAAGCTTTTGCCAACGCCGCTTTCACCAAGCAAAAGGATGGGAATATCCGATTTGGCAGCCATTCTGAGCTTGGTCAGAGTGGAGTACAGGGCGTAGCTTCGTCCCACGATATTGTTTTCACTTTTTGTATTTTCTGGAATGGTGTTTTTTTCTTCTGAAATCTGGACGCTCTCATTTTTTCGGTAGTCCAGATCAAAATTTACAAGAGAACGTTCCTTTATGGTCGTATAAACCAGAAATTTCAGTTCCTCCTTCTCATCATATAAGGGCTTGGCGACAGTAATATGTTCATCGCCGGTTAACAGAGACTGCTGTCTGGCGATAATGGTTCTTTTGGCCTTCAGCGCATAAGCAGTGGAGGGCGGCGTCCAAAAGCCCTGAAAAGAATTGATAAAATTAAGCTTCCACATCTGCTCGGGTGAGATACCATGATAATCATAACACATGGGGTTGGCATAGAGCACACTGCCCTTTTCATTGGTCACGGTAATTTCGCAAAAACAGTTTTCGAGAATACTGAGATAAAAATCGGCGGGCAGCATTTTAAGGTACTTTAAATATTCTTCGCTGTGTTGGTATTCGTCTTTCATATGAATCCTTTCAATAAAAGATTATCGTTCAGAAGCTTCAGTTTACATGCTTTTATTATACTGGAAATAAGCGGTAAATTCAAAATAAATATTCGATATTTAATGATTGCCAGAAATGGCGATTTTTTTTGCGGATTTCCAAAAGTGGCAATCCCTATTTCGCAATTAAGGCCTGAATTTTCAGGAATCAAAGCATTTTCAGCCGTTTTTGCTTTTGGCATGCTTCTTGCTTTTATATAATAGCATCGTTCAGAACAGTAAAGGGAAGGAAGGGATGCAGCGATTAATACAAGGATAAAGGGTTTGAACTTTTAAAAAAACAAAAAGGAGAGAAAACATGTTCAAATTTAAAGCAGATCAGTTTGTTTATGATGTCAATGGGACTAAGGTTGGAGGACAGCCGGGAGAGTACCCAACAGTTTTGATCGGCAGTATCTTTTACCGCGGGCACAAAATTATGCAGGATTCTGAGAAAGGAATCTTTGACGAGGCGGAAGCGAAAAGACTGCTCGACCAGGAGGCAGAATTATCTGAGGAAACAGGCAATCCAAGAATTGTGGATGTTTTGGGCGATACAGAGACAGCGCTGACAAAGCATGCTGAGTTTGTGCTCAAACATACGGACAGCCCGATTCTGTTTGACAGTCCAAGTCCGGAAGTCCGCATTCAGGCGCTTAAGCATTTTAAAAATGATGCGCAGGCTATGAGCAGGATCATCTACAATTCTTTAGAGGAAAACTGCACAGCGGAAGAGTTGGAGGTGCTTGAAGACTGTGGTGTTAAAACATCTGTGATACTGGCTTTCAGCAAAAAGCATTTAAAGCCCTCGAAACGTGTCGATCTGCTGGTGGGGGACGCCAGGCAGGAGGGCCTGCTTAAAAAAGCGAAGCAGGCTGGTATTGAACAGTATTTAGTGGACCCGGGTGTTCTGGATGTGGCCAGCAGCAGCTGGACCGCGAAGGCCATTGCGGAGATAAAGGATCAGTATGGCTATCCTGGCGGGTGTGCGTCCTCCAATGCACTTTATTTATGGAAAAAGATGAAGGACAAGGGAACGCCTTACTTTGAAGTGGCAGGGGCTTCGGTATTTACCTTCCCGGTGGCCTTTGGGGCAGACTTTATTCTCTATGGCCCGATCGCTAATGCGCCGTGGGTTTATCAGGCGGTTGCGACGACGGACGGTATTATGGCTTACTGCAACAAAATCACAGGCACAAAGCTGGGGACACCAAACCATCCTTTAATGAAAATTTTTTAGAGAACCTGTCTGTCACGAAAGGAGGGTTCCATGAAAACAGTTAAAAACAATCGAGCCGTGCTCTACATTTCAGCCGGGCTGGCTTTGGCGTTTGTGTTGTTCAGTATTTTTTTCCAGTCTGCAATGGAAAATGTGGTCAACAGTCTTTTCGCTGCGATTACCGGCGGCATGGGATGGCTTTACCTGATATCAGCGGCTGTTTTTATCATCGCAGCCATTATCATTGCCGCAGGGCCTTACGGTAAGATAAAGCTTGGCAAAGATGATGATAAACCAGAGTTTTCAAATTTCCAGTGGCTTTCCATGTTGTTTGGCGGCGGCATGGGCATCGGTCTGGTATTCTGGTCGGTTTCTGAGCCGATGATGCATTATCTGAATCCGCCTTTTGGCGAGGCGCAGACACAGGAAGCCATGAATACAGCGATGCGGATGACCTTTTTCCACTGGGGGCTGCACCCCTGGATTATCTTTGCCATCGGTGGACTGGCTTTAGCTTACTTTCAATTTAGAAAGGACATGCCCTTCTTAATCAGCTCAGCCTTTTATCCTCTGATCGGCGAAAAGGTTCATGGGCCTATCGGCAAAGCCATTGATATCATTGCGGTTTTTGCCACAATTTTTGGTGTGGCCACAAGCCTTGGACTCGGGTCAAACCAGATCGCCACAGGGCTTCAATATGTCTGGGGCATAGAGCCAACGCCATTTCTGGTTTCTGTTATTATAGCGGTGATGACGGTTATTTTCACACTGGCGACGGTGTCAGGCCTGCATAAGGCAATGCAGAATATCGCGAACCTTAAGGTCGGCCTTTCCATCGCGTTTATGGTTTTTATCTTCATCTTTGGCGGAATGGTCTATATACTGAATAATTTCACATCAACACTGGGCGCTTATCTTCAAAACATTGTCGGGCAGACTTTCTGGATGGGAAATCTGGAATGGCTTGACAGCTGGACCATTTTCTATTGGGCATGGTGGATTGCCTGGGCTCCCTTTGTGGGCCAGTTTGTCGCCAGAGTCTCAAAAGGGCGGACCATCCGGGAGTTTATTCTGGCAGTATCGCTGCTTCCTGCGGGCTTTTCGGTGATATGGATCGGAATATACGGTGGCGCGGCCTTTAATCTCAACGCACAATCCGGCGGCGCTCTTCAGACTGCCATTCAGGCGGACTATACCACAGGACTGTTTGCTCTGCTGAAGCAGCTGCCCCTTTACCCCTTTACGGCTGTGCTTGCCATTCTGCTGATTGTCGCCTGCTTTATCGGCGCGGCAAATTCCGCAACCTATGTGCTGTCCATGCTGACCTCCGGTGGAAACATGGATCCGGACAAAAAGCTGCGTGCCGGATGGGGTATTGCCCAGGGCGCGGTGACGATCATGCTCATTATTGTGAGCGGAACCTCTGCCTTAAAAACATTGCAGACTGCTTCCATCGCAGCGGCATTCCCTTTTATGCTCATTATGCTGGTCATGTGTGTCAGTATTTTTAAAGCCCTGAAAGAGGATTATCAGCAAAACAGCATTGATCCAAATATTGTAAATAAACAGGAGAGAAAAAATGTTACCTAAATTTAATGTTTTAACCGAAGAAGAAATTAAGCTGGTGCATGACAACAGCATGCGTATACTCGAAGCGGTCGGCGTCGAATTTTCATATGAACCTGCGCTGGAGATTCTGAGAGGAAAAGGGCAGAAGGTCGAGGGAAACCGTGTCTATTTTGACCGGCACTTTGTTGAGGAAATGGTCGCCAAGGCACCAGAATCTTTTACGCTTCATGCCCGCAACCCTGAACATAATCTGACATGCGGCGGAGAAGACATCATCTACATGCCTGGCTACGGCGCGCCGTTTGTCTATGAGGCAGATGGCACCAAGCGAGATGCCACAATGGCAGATTACGAAAACTTTGTCAGGCTGGCCGGGGCCAGCAAAAACATGCATATGACCGGCGGCACAGTTGTTGAGCCTACAGACGTCCATGAAGATATCCGGCATTTAAAGATGACCTACAGCCATATTGTCAATTCGGATAAGTGCTTTATGGGAAGCTCTTCAGGCTATGAAAAGGCAAAGGATACCATTGATATGACCACAATCCTGCACGGCGGTAAAGAAAAGATCTACAACAAGCCAGCGTTGATCTGCCTGATCAACTCAGTTACCCCCTTAAAATATGACGACCGTATGCTCGGCGGACTGATGGCTTACGCTGAAGCCGGGCAGGCCATGGTCATTGCATCGCTTGTCATGTCAGGCTCCACAGGACCGGCGACCCTGGCCGGGGCGCTGTCGCTGCAGAACGCAGAGGTTTTGGCGGGCATTACGCTGGTGCAGTGTATTAATCCCGGAAATCCCGTCGTTTACGGCTCCACTTCGGCCATAACAGATATGGGGACAGGCTCCCTTTCCATCGGTAACCCGGAAAATGCCCTGTTCACTTCTGCAAGTGCGCAGCTTGCCCGCTATTATGGGGTGCCGTGCCGTGCTGGCGGCGGGCTGACGGATTCGAAAACCGTCGACGCCCAGGCTGGTTATGAATCAATGATGGTTCTTTTCGCAGCCAGCGCCTGTGGTGCGCATTTTATCCTTCACACTGCGGGCATCCTTCAGTATTATATGGCCATGTCCTATGAAAAATTTATGGTGGACGACGAAATCGCCGGGATGATTCTGCGGTATCTGAAGGGCTTTGATTTCAGCAGTGATGAAAAGCTGGCCTTTGATGTGATTCAGAAAATTGGACCAGGCGGGCATTTCTTAACACAAAAGCATACGAAAAAGCAGTTCAAGCAGGAATTTTTCCGTCCTCAGCTGAGCGACAGACAATCCTTTGACGGCTGGGCCAAGGAGCATCTTGACACCTGTGCGCGTGCGTCTGCTAAGTGGAAAAAAGTTCTGGAAAATTATACGGCTCCAGAGCTTGACCCGGCTGTTAAAGAGGCGATCGAGGCTTTTATTGAGAAGCGCGAAAATGAAATTTTAAATTAACAGAAAAAACAAATAAATTTTAAGGAGAAATAAGATGTCTGCAATTTATGATGAAATTAAGGAAGCTATCT
>CAUEUD010000034.1 GCA_959020865.1 Eubacterium limosum
GCCGTTTCCTGCGGCTGCAGCCCTGGGGTTCAGGCTGTTTTCCATAACAATCACAAGGGAAGCGCCAATACACTTGGAACGAAGGTCAATAAAGGGGGTGTCCTCTGTCACTTGCTGGCAGGCATTCAGGGCATTTTCCAGAATGTTTGAAAAGAGAACTGTCAGATCGACAGGGCTGATCCCCGAGAGCTCTGGAAGAACAATCCGGTGTCTCAGCTCGATACCATCTTTCTGGCATAAATCCAGGTAGTAGAGCACAATATTATTGACCAGATAATTCTGGCACACGGTAATTTGCGACTGAACGTCCATGCGTTCCATATAGGTCTGGGTGTAGGCCTCTGCGCCTTCGCGGTCGCCTTTTTTCAGCATGCTGCCAATCTGCCGCATATGATGGCGTACATCATGCCGGGCAGCCCGGGCCTGTTCAATGCTGCTCATCATCTTACGGTAGCTGAGGGCGTCGATTTCGACCTGCTGGGCCAGGCGCTGGGCCTCCTCCTCTGCCTTCATGGTCTGAGCGCTCTGGCGCACAATGGAAAAGAAAAGGGCAAAGGAAAAAAACACGCAGAGTGTCAGGCTGAAAAAGACAATGAGCATTGGCGGGGTATAAAAGGTTCTGGCGCCTGTAACTGTCGCAAAACTGACGCCGTAGATCAGCATGAGCAGGATGATCCCTGCGCCGATTTTACGCGTGATCGCAGGCTCCATATTTTTGAGGGCAGGCCGTACCTGCCTGCGCATAAACACCGCTGCCACCGGCACCAACAGAACATCGAGGGCCATATAAAAATACAGTGATCCATCCTGTAGCAGCACACCGGCTTCCTCGACCTGCCAGGGGTTTACATTGCTGTACAGCGTGCCCAGGGCTGTCGTAAAAACCGCATAGGTAAAACCCATGGCGTAGACCAGGATTTTTTTCATCGCTGTGCTCCGCACACAGTAAAAATAGAGCGCCAGGCAGACGAGCATCGTTATAAAACGGACCAGATTATCCGCTGTCGCAATGGCATTATCCCCTGTAAACAGCGTCTCATTCCTGACCAGCACTGCAGTCTCTGCGAGTGAGAGAAGCGCCATGCTGGCAATCCCGAGAAATACCAGTCTTTTGAGGGTCAGACGGTAGTCTTCCCTGTCAAAGGGCAGCAGGCAGATAAAAGCAACGGGTACCACCTGAAACCAGAAGCCCAGCAGATAGCGCACAAAAAGATTCACATTGAGAAAATCATTCATAGGCTGTCCTTCTGCACCTGATGATACTGGTAATCGTAATATTTTTCACGGATTTCCTTAGCGTGCTGACGGCTGAGCATGATTTCTTCGCCGGACTTCATTTTGCAGGTTACATTTTTGATTGTCTTGATCGCGTGCATATTAACCACTACGCCCCGCCTGAGCATAAGCATATCTGCACTCAGCTGCTCCTGGATATCTTTGAGCGGACAGCGTTTTTTAATGATCTCACCATTCATCAGGAAAATTAGAAGAATATTGCCCTGGGATTCGAGCTTCATAATTTTTCGCTGGTCGATCCTGAGAGTCTCCTGGCGCTGCTGGATCGTGAGCACTGTCACCATGTCCTGTTGTCTTACGCACCGTCGAAGCGCCTCAACAACCTGCTTCTGCTCCGCAGGCTTAAGAATGTAATCCACGGCTCTGACACGATAGGATTCTGAAGCAAACTCATTCGACATGGTCAGAAAAATAATCGCTGCCTCCGGATTAAGCTTTCGGACAGCCTCTGCCAGCTCGATCCCGTTTTTTTCCTTTAAAAATATATCAATAAACGCAATGTCGGGCGGCTGTTTTCTGATGGCTTTCAGACAGCTTTCTGCGTCCTCAAACACCTGAAGGCAGTGATCAGGAAAAATTCCATTCGCAGCCTCTTCAATCAATCGGGCTGCGTTCTCTCTGTCCTCAGCATTGTCTTCGCATAAAATAATGAACATAACCCTCTCACCTCTTCAAAAGCCCCGCTCTCACAAAGAAAGCGGGGCTTTTTTTAATAATAGTAGTAATTTCCAAAGGCCAGAATCATGGCGACAATGGAACCAAAAAACATAAAGGAAATGACCACACCAATAGCCATAATGATCAACTGTGCCCTCGCGTAATTCTTTTTGTTTGGGTCGATGTCGTTGGCTGCACTCCAGTAAATCAGCATAATAAGGTTGACGATTGGAATACAGACGAGAAACAAGGTAAGCAGCCACTCGCCAAGGCCCATTATTTTCGGTACTGGGCCGGCTGATGCCGGCTGCACAGGCTCTGGCCGTTCCGGCTCATTTTCAAAAGCGTTTTTATACTCTGCTGCTGCCGGTGCCAGCTCCGCTGTTTCTGGCGCTGCGTCCTCACCGCAGCTGTTATCGTCAATCATAGATGCAATGACCACATCGGCTGCATCGCCCGGGTCTTCTGCCTCACCGCTTTCGGCTGGCTTTTTATCCTCCGGCGTATCACAGCTGGTGTTCTCAATTTTGGCGGCAAATACGTCTGCCGCATCACCCGGGTCTTCTGCCGGGAACGATTCGGCCATTTTTGTTTCGTCCGGTTTCAGCTCTGCTCCGCAATTGGAACATACCTTATCCTCCGGGTCAATACCGACATAACAATTTGGGCAGTACTTGGTCATAAGATCACTTCCTTTTCGTTTATTTGAACACGGTGTTTACTCTTCGATCACATAAACCCGTTTCATTACCTGGTCTTCATAAGGTTTGTCCATATAGTCACGGTCAGCATTGACAATTTCGTCGGCTGCTTCCATGCCTTCTGTCACAGCCCCAAAGGCTGCGTACTGGCCGTCGAGATGCGGTGCGTCCTCGACCATGATAAAGAACTGGGAGCCGGCGGAGTCCGGGTGTCCGGAGCGCGCCATGGACAGCACGCCTCTTTTGTGCTTCAGATTATTTTCGACGCCGTTGGCTGCGAACTCACCCTTGATGGTGTGTCCCGGGCCGCCGGTACCAGTGCCGCTTGGGCAGCCGCCCTGAATCATAAAGCCGGGGATCACGCGGTGGAAAATCAGGCCGTCATAAAAGCCGTCCTTTACCAGATTTAAAAAGTTTTCGACGCTGATCGGCGCAACGTCCGGATACAGCTCTACCTTAATGGTCTTTCCGTTTGCCAGTTCAATGCCGACTACAGGATTTTTTTCACTCATAATTTCCTCCAAATGGTTGATATAAGATTATTACCCTAATGATACACTAAAATATCAAAAAAGAAAAGCACAGCTTAGCGGTCACTCACCAGTTCTTTTACAAAGTCTGTGGCCGGATGATTGCGAATGTTCTCAGGTGTGTCAATCTGTACCAGACCCCCATGGTCCATGACAGCCACGCGGGTGCCCAGCTTTAACGCCTCCCGAATATCGTGGGTAATGAACACGATCGTCACGCCCAGCTCACGGTGGATTCGCATGATTTCATCCTGGAGCATCCGCCTGGTAATCTCATCGACCGCCCCGAAGGGCTCGTCCATGAGCAGGATCTCCGGTGCCGCGGCCAGTGACCGGGCAATACCCACCCGCTGCTGCTGTCCACCGGACAGCTCACTGGGGTAACGCTCCAGCAGGCTTTCATCAAGCCCCACAATTTTCACCAGGCGTGCCACAGCCGCCTCTGTTTTCTGCCGGTTCTGCTTGTTTAAAAGGCTGGGAACATAGGCGATGTTTTTCCGCACAGTCATGTGTGGAAACAGTCCTACCCCCTGAATGGCGTAGCCAATATTCCTGCGCAGGGCGATAAGATCGGTTTTTGAGATGTCCTGTCCCTGCACAAAGACTGTGCCTGTGTCGGGAATCAGCAGCCCGTTGATCATCTTGAGCAGGGTGGTCTTACCACAGCCGGAGCTGCCGATAATGGTCAGAAACTCTCCCCTGCCGATATCCAGACTGAACCGCTCCAGAATGGCTTCGTCATCATATGCCTTGGTGACGTCCACAAACCGGATAATGGGCTCACTCATTGATCAGGCCCTTACTCTTAAGGAATTCCATAGCGACGTCGTGCTCGTCTCTGTTATTGACTTCCAGGTCATAGTTCATTTTTGACATTTCTTCATTGGTGATGATACCGTCCATTTTCTTAAGCACTCCCTCCAGCTCTGGATATTTTTCCAGCGTATCCTCGCGCACAACGGTACCGCAATAGTAATTCTTAAAAAAGCCCTTGTCATCGGTCAGAGAGACTGCGTCCGCGACAGACAGCTGCCCATCGGTGGTATAGGCGTTGATTACGTCCACCTCACCGGAGTTCAGGGCGTTATATTTTAAGCCGATGTCCATGTCCATATGATCCTTGAAGCTGAAGCCATAGGCGTCGCAAAGTGCCTGATAGCCGTCCTCACGTTCATAAAAGTCCGGGTTAGCGCCAAAGGTGATCTCAGGGGTATATTTCGCCATGTCGGAGAAGGTTTTGATGTTGTATTTATCTGCGATCTCCCTGCGCAGCGCCAGGGTATAGGTATTGTTAAATCCGTACATTCCTACCCACTTTAGGCCAAACTGCGCATCGTACTCATCGGTCAGAGTGTTCCACAAAGTCTCGTCATCCGGGTACTCGGTTTTTTTCAGGATGTTGTTCCAGGCTGTGCCGGTGTACTCGGGATATAAATCAAAATCTCCCTTGATAAGCGCAGGGTGGATATTGCTGGTACCACCGCCTACACCTTTGGTGATCTCCACATTCAGATCGGTATTTTCCTGAATCAGGATAGACAGCATCTCTCCCAGGATCAGCTGCTCGGTCATAGGCTTGGTGGCGATCTTAATCGTGCCGCTTTCCTTTTGTCCGCCTGCGCTGCATCCGGTGATCATGGTCACGCCAAGCACCAGCGCCAGGGACAGGGCTCCGATCATTTTTGTTTTCTTTTTCATGCAATCAGTCTCCTTTTTCTGTTGATTATTTTAACAATCAGCCCAATCCCAAAATCTAAGATCAGGGCTAAAAGCGCGATAAGAATACTTCCGGCCACGGTCATGGCCATGTTGCTGGTGGTAATTCCCCGGTAAATGGCAACTCCCAGCCCTCCGGCGCCGATGAAGGAAGCGATGCCGGTCAGGGCGATGGTCATAACCACCATGTTCCTGAAGCCGGTCAGTATGACCGGCAGGGCCAGGGGCAGCTTGATCTTATAAAGGATCTGAAAATCCGTGCTGCCCATGCCACGGGCCGCCTCGATCACTGCCGGGCTGATACCGGTGATGCCGGTCACGGTATTGCGCACCATGGGCAGCAGGGCGTACACGGTCAGGGCGATGATGGCCGTGGTGTTTCCAATGCCGGTAAAGGGGATCAAAAATCCCAGAAGGGCAATGGAAGGGATGGTGTAGATCACGTTAGTGGTGCCCAGAACCACAGGCGACACCCTGGGGTGCTCACTCACAATCACCCCGAGCAGCAGGCCGATCACTGCTGCGATGGCAATGGCTGTGCCCGAAATACGCAGGTGCTGAAGGGTCAGCTGCAGGAAAAAGGCCCCGCGTTCTGTATATAGACTCAATATTTCCTCTAGCAAAATTTCACTCCTTTATCAATTGCCAAATAATGATACCGCTATTATTATAACATAAAGAAAGCCAATAAAAAACCGCCGCATTGCCGCGGCGGCTTTACATTGTCTGCCTCAGGCAGACTGTGAATACAAAGCAATATCCAAATGATCAAGTGTAACGTCCTCGGGAAGCTTATCCTTCAGGTAATCCTTCAGAAGAACTTCCAGGTCATTGTCAAAATAATCTTCAATCTGATTGGTCTTCTTGTTAAAGATATGAACGTGAAAACCCGTGCGCGCATCAAAACGCATAACTTCGTTATGATCGTGCAGCTTCAAGATCAATCCTTTTTCCTCGAACGTTTCAAGAATGTTATAGATGGTTCCAACAGACATGATGCTACCTTCATTTTTCAGTTTATCCATGAGCATCTCAGCGCTGGGATGTTCATCCGTTTCTGAAAGAACTTTTAATACGCTTATTCTCTGTGGTGTTGCTTTCAAACCCACACTCTTAATCCGTTCTCTGTATTCCTGTAAATCTGCATTCATCTTTAGAACCACTCCTAGATAATAATTGATGATTTAATTATACTGAATCTCCTGAAATTTGTCAACCATTGTTAACTTTTCTTTATAAAGATAAAGACTTTTTCCGAAAAAACAGACAGCATTCCATACTCATCGTTTTTTATTCTAACATGTTTTTAACCATAAAGCATTCGAAATATTGATGTATTTAAAAAAATACATCCTACGAACTACAACTCCACAACCGTAACGCCAGAACCGCCCTCGTTTGGAGCGCCCAGCCGGAAGTCTTTAATCAGGCTGTTATCCTTGAGATAAGCGTGTATGACCTGGCGCAGCTTGCCGGTGCCCTTGCCGTGGACAATCATAAGCTGATGGGTTCCTGAAACCACCGCGTCACTGATCATCTTGTCTACCAGATACAGGGATTCCTCCCCGTTTTTACCTCGAAGGTCAAGCTTAGTGTCCATGGTGTGGCGGTCTGCACTTTTATAGCTGACCTTCTTTTCCTTTGGCTTGGCAATGGCCTTAGATTTGGTCAGATCGGCCAGTCCCACCTTCAGCTTCATATTGTCAGTCTGAACCATAACGCTGCAGTCTTTTGGCATAATCTTAACCACCTCGCCCTCTTTGTGGAGGCTCTTAACATGGACCTTCATGCCCATTTTGATATCCTCGATATCTAGCTCCTCGTCCTCCTCGGGCCGGGCGATTTTATACATATCAAAGATATTTTTTTCCTGATCCTTGATCTTTCTTCTGAGGGATTCCAGCTTTTTATTGTCCTTGACACTCTGGGCCGTCGTTTCCTGAATGTAGCGGATCTCCTTATAGATTTCCTCAGTCTCCTGCCGGGTATCCCTTACAATAGCGCTGGCCTCTTCCTGGGCACGCTCGATCAGCTCGGCACTCGCCGCCCTGGCTTTTTCCCGTTCATCTGCCATTTCGGCCTTCATGTCCTCGATCTGGCGTCTCAGGCGCAGGATCTCCTCGTGCTCGGCCTCGGTCTTTTTGCGTTTTTCCTCGATTTTAATCAGGGTTTCCTCAAAGCGGATGGCTTCATTCTCAATGAGCTTTTTGGAAGCTTCGATGATATCCTCACTCAGGCCCAGCCGCCTCGCGATCTCGAAGGCGTTGGATTTTCCCGGCACACCGATGAGCAGTTTAAAGGTTGGACGCAATGTAGCCACATCGAACTCGACCGAGGCGTTGACAACGCCTCGGGTGACCAGAGCGTATTCCTTAAGCTCACTGTAATGTGTGGTGGACACGCTGGTCACACCCCGCTCGTGCAGGGTATTCAGAATGGAGATTGCCAGCGCAGCGCCCTCGGTGGGGTCGGTGCCTGCGCCCAGCTCATCAAAGAGCACCAGGGCGTCGGCATCTGCGTTCTTCATAATGTCCACAATGTTCGTCATGTGGGATGAGAAGGTGCTGAGGCTCTGCTCAATGCTCTGTTCGTCCCCAATGTCGGCGTAGATATTCTTATACACCCGGGTACCGCTGCCCTCCCTGACCGGGACAAAAAGCCCGGACTGCACCATGAGGTTCAGCAGACCGATGGTTTTCAGGGTGACGGTCTTACCGCCCGTGTTTGGCCCGGTGATGATCATGGTGTCGATGTCTTCGTCCATGTAAATATCTGAAGCCACCACCACCTTGGGGTCAATGAGAGGATGGCGTCCTTTGATAAAATGAATTTTGCCTTCCTCACTCACATGGGTAAGCACGCCGCCGATAGCCAGGCCATATTTACCCTTTGCGAACTGAAAGTCCAGTTCAACTAACAGGTTATAGTCCTCAATGACCTCTTCTTTGTAGTTCGCGACCTTTTCGGACAGCTCCTTGAGGATTCGAATGATTTCCTTTTCTTCCTCAGCGGCCAGCACCTTGAGGTCGTTGTTGAGCTCGACTACGGCCAGGGGCTCAATGTAAAGGGTGGCGCCGCTGGCCGACCGATCCAGCACAATCCCGGGAATCTGGCCTCGGTACTCCTGCTTGACGGGCACCACATACCGGTTGTTTCGGATGGTAATGATGCGCTCCTGCAGATATTTTTCATTCTGCGACGCAGAGATAATGCCGTTCAGCTTGTCGGAAATGCGTGTGTTTTTAAAGTTGATCTCGCGCCGGATGCGTGAAAGCTCCCGTGACGCGTTGTCTGCCATCTCGCCCTCGGATAGAATTTTATGGCTGATCTCCTTTTCCAGCTCCTCACAGGGGGCCAGCAGGGTAAACAGGTTTTTCAGCTGGTCCAGGGTTTCAAGCTGAGTATCATTGTAATAATAATTTTCCATGTCCTTGACTATGCGCAGCAAAGACGCGACGGCCAGTAGCTCCTTCATGGAGAGCATGGCTCCGATGGATGCCCGGTGCACATAGTCGCTGGTATTTTTGATTTCGGAAAGCGGCGGACGCCCGTTGCGCAGCATCATATTAAGCGCTTCACCGGTGACGCCAAGTGCTCTTTCCACCTCGTAGACAGTCTCGTAGGGAACCAGGGCGGATGCCCGCTCTTTTGCTCCCTCGCTGACACAGTGTCCCTTGAGTATTTCCAATATTTTAGGGTACTCCAGTACCTTCAGACTTCTTTTGTCCATTTGATTGCTATTCAACTCCTCGTTTGAAATTTCCTTTTGTATAGCGGACTCCGGCACGGCCGGGCATAGAGCCGAAAACACCCTTGTCGAGCGCATTTCGATAGTAGCTTACCACAGTCTCCAGCTCCTCTGGCCCTTCGTCTGTGGCGTAAATCCGCCATTTATCAATATACTTCTGACGCCTCAGCTCCTCTTTTAAGAGAAGTATATCGCCGTTATAGATATGAATGATGTTGTCAGCATCCTTGTGCAGCGGGAAGGAGGCGCCCCGCTCGTCGGTCAGGGCGGCCCAGCCCCGGTATCTCTGGCAGCCTCCACACTGCTTGTCCACACAGTTGTACACACAGTTGGCGCTCACCATGATCTCCTGCCGGCCATACACGGGCAGCACACAGCTGATAGCTGAGCGCTTTGCCAGGTCGGCCGCCTCCGCGGCACTCAGCTCCGGCGACAGCACACCGCCGTCCACCTGCCATTCCTTTAGCTGTTTCATGGACAGAGCGTTAAGCAGATTAAAAGGCTGGTCTGCTTCTCTGTAAACCGGCCTGTCCTGAAACAGGCTCAGCACCTCATAATTTTTTAAAAGTATGCCATCGTGGTCCAGGCCGCAGAAGTCTTCAAGACAAGCCTTTAGCCGTGCGGACGCTGCAGTGTTCATTATCCTCGGAAAGGCAAGCAACACACGCTTACCGCATTCACGAGCATGGGCAATGGGCGCCTCACAGTCCTGTGGCCTGCTGAGATCCTGTACCGGAAGCACCAGCTCATCCACAGCCAGACCGCAGAGCGCCTCAAACGCTGCTCTGTCAGCTGGTTCCAACGACAGGAGGGGTTTTTTCACCGCCTGCCTGACTGGGAGCTCACGGCTGAGTGAAAAGA
Organism: Eubacterium limosum; assembly: GCA_959020865.1. GTDB lineage: Bacteria > Bacillota > Clostridia > Eubacteriales > Eubacteriaceae > Eubacterium > Eubacterium limosum_B. The sequence goes on from CAUEUD010000034.1 coordinate 9,510, forward strand.
CCACCGGCGCAGGCTTTTCTTCTTTCTGTTCTGCGTCCAGAGCATCCACGATCTCCCGGCGCAGCGCGTTCAGCTCGCCCTTTGACAAGAAGATTCCCGGCTCGATGTCTGCGTCCAGACCGCCAAACTGGTAACCTGTACCTCCCAGCCGTTCAAACTGTCCGGACAGCATCTCACAGGTCAGCGGCAGTTTCTGGGCCGCTGTAGGCGTGATGTCTGAAATTCTGGTCACCACCTGTCCTCCCGCCTCCGCAGTAACCTCTGTCGGTTTACCAAGAGCCAGCCTCAGTCTGAAGCGCACAGACTGCTGCCGGACAGGCTCCGTCGCCCGGCTCTCACGTTTCAGCCTCCTGATCAGGCGGGCGTCGTGGTTACGGTAGACTGGTGTGCCGACAGGCACTTTAAACCGGCTCGGCACCTTAACCTTTATACCCGGTTTTTCTGAGGATAACGGGTGCCCTTTTAAATCGAAAAGCGCGTCGATCCGCATTCCTTTCTCAGAGTCCTCACCAAAGGACAGACCGTCGCCCACCGAAAAGGCTGTGTCGAGCAGGGCTTCGATCAAAAGTCTGCCGCCCTCACAGCCAATGACATGGCCTGCCAAAATCCCCCGGTTGCGCCCCACCACATCGCCAATGACCTGCGGGTCACTAAAAAGGCGGCCGTCTGTAAAAGAACGGTTAAACACCTGGGCCAGCTCTTTTTCCGTGATGGTCGGCGTCTTTCCTTTTTCGTCCACAGCGTCCAGAGCTTCACGGTAGGCCCGGGTCACAGCGTACACGTACTCGGGACTTTTCATCCGACCCTCAATTTTCAGCGAGTCAATGCCCGCCTGTGCCACCTCATTAAGCCTGTCTTTAATGTTCAAGTCCTTCATACTGAGCAGATAACCCTCCTTAATCAGACGGTTATCCGCGTCTCTCAGCTGATATTTTTTACGGCAGGGCTGGGCACAAAGCCCCCGGTTACCACTTCTGCCGCCGATCATGCTGCTCATCAGGCACTGGCCTGAATAGGCATAGCAGAGGGCGCCGTGGCAGAAAAGCTTGACCTCTACCCGGGTTTGCCCGGCGATCATGGCTGCTTCCGAAATGGACATTTCCCTTGGAAGCACCACCCGCATAAAGCCCAGCTTTTCAAAGAACAGGGTGCCCTCAAGGCCGTACACAGATCCCTGTGTACTGGTTTGGAGCCTGAAATCAGGAAAATACTTTTGCAGCAGAAAGATCAGCCCCGGGTCCTGGACAATAAGGCCATCAATGCCCAGGCCTGTCAGGAAGTTCAGATAATGTACCAGATCCTCAAATTCTTCATCCTTGATGAGAATGTTCAGCGTCACATAGACCTTCACGCCATACTGCCTGCACAGCGCTACAGCTTCTGTCATTTCTGTTTCGTCCATATTGCCCGCGTTGCGTCTGGCGTTAAAAGCCTTGCCGCCAAAGTAGACTGCATCTGCCCCGCCGTTTATGGCCGCGCGGATGCTCTCCAGGGTGCCGGCCGGCGCCAGCAGCTCAGGTATTTTGTACATTGTCCCCGCCTCCTTTATTTTATCGTACGAACCATTGGTCTATTATAACCTTTTTAACCGCAAAACAAAACAGGTAATCATGAACAGAATCCATAAATCGCAAAACTTTCGCGCACACAAAGCCCCGGACAGCTTTTGTCCGGGGCCTTGTGTGTGTATTTATTCAGTTTTTATCGCTTTTTTGTGCCTGTTGGACGCGTGCCTGTCCGCTGCCCCTGCTGTCCGGAACCGGAAGGCGGCCGTTTTTTCTTGTGTACTGGCCGTGCGGTGGCGTTCCGCTCCACAGGTCTTCCCGGCGAAGCTGAGCCAGAGGACTTTCTCCTTAGCGCGCTGCCAGAAGGACGTTTCTGCTGGGGTCTGCGCGGCGGCTCACCCGTGGTGGTTTTACGCGGAGGTGTCCCTGATCCGGTATAGCCCTGGGATTCATAGAGCTTCCGTTTCGCCCTTCTTCGGGCCCGTGCCTGTTTTGCCCGCATGATTTTCCGTTTGCGGTAAACATAAAAGCGGAAAAAGATAAACAGAATCACCAGCAGCGGGATGCCGATAAAGGCTGCGATTCTCAGATAATCCCAGAAATTTCTGGGACGAATCTGATTCTGGGCGTACAGTGGTGTCGATTTTACTGAATCGGTTCCCTCGTAGATGGTCAGTGTCCCGACCTGGGCGTCAGGCTCGATGTCACCCACTACCTTCAGCCCCTTGTCGGTATCCGCCAGAAGGCTGGTGTCCCAGGAGACCTTGGCAGTATATTTGTCTTCCTGTCCCTTGGGAATCATGGAGCTGTAGGCCTCCTTTGTCTTGACTGACAGATTTTTGCCGTCCTTGTAATGGGCATTGATTACCGTAAAATCCTTGTAATGTCCAGAATCATCGGTCCAGTCCAACAGACGGTTGTCGTCAAAGGCAGCGTTGATGGTATTGCTGGCCTCGGCAAAGATCCCCTTTTCGTCGCCCTTCATGATCACTCCGACAATCTTCGCGTCGCCATCCACGGCGTTATAGACAAAGCAGCGGCCAGCCTCATCGGTGTTGCCGGTTTTGCCGCCCTTTGCCTTGGCGTTGTAGTAAGGATTATCGGTTCTTCCCTCCTCGATGGTTCCGCCGTAGTCGGCGGCGTCCTTGTAGAGAAGCATGTCGGTATTTTTCCATTTCTGTGGTTCGCCGCGGTTGGTGGTCATTTCATAGACCTTGGTGCCCTCCACTTTTGAGATGGTCTCATTGGTGAAGGCGGCCTTCCCGATCACCGCCATATCTGCCGGTGTGGTGTAATGGTCGGGGGCATGGAGGCCGTGGGCATTTTTAAAATGTGTATTCTTAAGGCCCATCTGCTGTGCCTTGGCGTTCATCTGATCCACAAAAACCGTCATGGCCTGGTTGTAATCCATCTTTTCATTGCCGCTGATCTTACGCCCGATGTTGGCTGCGATCACGTTGGCCGCGTCGTTGCCTGACGGCAGCAGCAGTGCGTACAGCAGCTGTTCCCAGGTGTAGATTTCTCCAACCTCCAGATGGGCCACGCTGCTCTCGTAGCCGATGAGCTTGACCTCATCGCCAACGGTTACCTTGTCATTCAGGCTTGAGCCCACATAGTCCAGAGCGGTTAAAGCGGTCATAAGCTTTGTCGTGCTGGCCGGGTAGTAGCGTTCATCTGCGTTTTGCTCCACCAGAATATCGCCGCTGTTCACCTCAAAGACAACAACTCCCTCATCGGGGCCAAAGGACGGCATCGCCGCCCACGCACTGCTGCCAAAGCCCCCAAATACCAACAGCAAAGCCCCTAAAACTGAAATAATTTTCCTCTTCATTGATCCCCGCCACACTATTTAATATATTTTATTTCTTTAAACTCGTCCTCAGCTGCGCGCACTGCTTCCTCGCTCCCGATGACACAGAGCACATTTTTGTCCATGGCCTCACGAATCATGGCTGCGGTGCTGCGCAGGCTCTCATTCGTTGTCCCAAGGATTTCATCTCGTTCCTTCTGAAGGTCTTCCTGGGTGGTCTTGTTAAAATACATGGTATCAGCCGCGTCTGCTTTCAAGGCTGTCGATAAGGGCACATCCTTGCTGCTGATGGTTCCGATAATGTATTTTTCCATTTCCCGTCTGGAGACATCCAGATTTTCGACGTACTCAAAGGCTTCGTTATAGGCATCCAGTGTTTTGGACAGGTTGGGATCACGGAAGGAGGCAAAATAAAGCTCTCCAGCCCGATTGATGCCGAAATGCGCGCCGTAAGCCCCACCCTGGACACGGATGCGGTTCCAGAGGTAATCCATAGCCAGGATAGATTTAAGCACCAGCATACTGCCATTGTAGCTGTAACCAAGCTCCCGGATATTAAAGCCTTTGGAAACATACTGAATCTTGGCGGCTGTCATAAAGCCCTCATCCTTCACCGCCAGGTCAAAATGGTAGCCATAGGTTTCCAGATCACGGTCCGGCAGGTTTTCTAAAAAGCCGCCCACTGCTTCGAGCACTGGCTCTTTCAGATCCTTGTCACCAGTGATACTGATGATCAGGCCCTTTTTATTAAAGATCGTATTCGCAACTTCCTTCAGTTTAACGGACAGTTCTTCCCACCGTTCGTCAAAATGATCATCGAGATCTGCCAGGAACTGGTAAAACTCAACACCGCCAAGCTCTTCAAACATTCTGGCAGACTGGGAATAATAGGACTGGAGACGCTGGACACTTACTGTGTGGCCACCCATCAGGAACTGGTTTTCCTTGTTCATACGGATTTCACCGACAATGTCCTCGATCAGGTGGCGCTCGTCAAAGCGGCTCCGTAAAATCGTGGATTCGATGAGCTCAAGCAGACGCTTGACGTTGGCACCTACCGCTTTGCCCTTGATGGCAAATTTGCTCTCGTAGCGTCCGCTCTCCTTGATATTATCATAAGTTTCAACACTGGAGGAGATGCCGCCAGTGCTGATCTCAATTTCCTGGTTCAGGCGTTCATAGTCATAATCCTCAGTGCTGACCCGGCCGATGATTTTATTGACCAGAGACAAATATTTCAGATCCTCCTGGGGGACGGTGTGCGTGTCAAAATAGAACTTGACATAGGCGATACCTCCGGTATACCCCGGATGATAAAGCAGCTTATGCCCCTTGAATTCTTCTTCATAAAGGACAACCTTGCGGGCCTTTTTATTGATTTCGTCAAGAGTCAGCTTCGGAATGCTCTCGAGGGCTTCAGGACTGTCCTCAGTGTTCTGGCGTTCTAAAAGCGCCTGGGTATCCGCCACCAGGTCGTCCAATTCTTCTGGTGACAGGGATTTCTTATAGGCTTCCAGCTTATCGCTGAGGGCCTTTTCTTTTTTTTCAGCCAGGCTGCTGTCCGGATGAATACTCACAAATGCCTGGTGCGGGTTGCCCAGCAGGTAGCGCGCGATCAGAGCCTCAAAGCCCCGGTTTTCACTGCTCATACGGAGCTTGGAAATCGCATCGCGATACTTGAGGTGTGACAGCGGGTCGCCGCCGTAAAGCCAGGTATCGAACATTTCCAGTCCGTACATCAGTCCCTTGGGATAGGAACCATATTCCCCCTCGATGAGCATAAATTCGTTGATGTTGATACCGGCTTCCACGCTGCGCTTATCAAGACCGTTCTTCACCAGATCTTCCAGGGTTTTTTCCACTGTCTCGATAAACAGATCCTTATATTTTTCATCCGTATGCTTGAGCACAATGGAGAAATAGGGCTGCTTCATGGAGCTGGAATAAGCGTAATCCACCTCTTTACAAATGTTAAGGTCTAAAAGCGCCTTTTTGAGCGGCGCGGAGTTTGCACCAAGCAGGATGTGGCCCAGCACATCAAAGGCCAGTATATCCTCAAAGGTCGGCTCGTTTTCCAGCACATAGCTCAGAGATAGATAGTCCTTGTTTTTCTGATCCTCGTCCGACGGAATCGGGTAGCTGTCTGAGGCGACAGCCATCTCCTCAAAGGGTACCTGGGTCGGAATCTCACTGTCAATATCTGCACGGTCAAACTGGCTCAGATAGGCCTCGTCCAGATATTTTAAATGAGCGTCCATATCGCCGTCACCATAAAGGTAAATATAAGAATTGGACGGATGGTACAGTTTTTTATGGAACGCAGCAAAATCCTCAAAGGTAAGATCCGGAATGTTTTCCGGGTAGCCGCCGGATTCCTCGCCATAAATTGAATCTGGATAAAGGGTTTGGAAGATTTTACGCTGCAGCACTTCCTCAGGGCTTGAGTAAACGCCTTTCATCTCATTGTAGACCACGCCGTTATAGGTAATGGGGTCCTCCTTGTTTTCAAGATGGTAGTGCCACCCCTCCTGATGAAAGATGTGCGGCGTATTGTAAATGTCCGGATAGAACACCGCGTCCAGATAAACGTCCATCAGGTTCATAAAATCCTTGTCGTTGGTGCTGGCAATGGGATAGACCGTCTTGTCCGGGTAGGTCATGGCGTTTAAAAAAGTGTTCATGGAACCCTTGGCCAGCTCTACAAAAGGCTCCTTGACCGGGTATTTTCTGGAACCGCATAAAACGGAGTGCTCCATGATATGGGCCACACCGGTACTGTTGTCCGAGGGTGTTCTGAACCCAATGTGGAACACCTTGTTATCGTCATCGTTGGATATATAGATGAGGCGGGCCCCGGTTTTATCATGCTCAAAAACCCGGGCAACGCCGTTTACTTCTTCAATATTTTCCTCCCTCAAAAGGGTGAATCCATGTTGGTTGTCGTGTACTTTCAATCTGTTTCTCCTTATTTCGTATTTTGATGCGGTTCATCGCGTATTTATATCTATATCATTTTTATTTTGTCTTAACTTCCCAGTTTTTCAGATGCTCCAGGCGGTCTTTGATCTTTCGCTCATAGCCGTTCTCTGTCGGCTCATAAAACCGTGTTCCGGCCAGATCGTCCGGCAGGTACTGCTGGGGATAGTAGTTGCCCGGATGACTGTGGGGATAAACGTAGTTCAGCCCTCTGCCCAGCTTCTCGCTGCCCGGGTAATGAGCGTCTCTCAAGTGTCCTGGCACTTCGGAATTGGACTGATGCCTCACAGCGGACGATGCAGCGTCCAGACCTGCGTAGGAGGCGTTGCTCTTTGGAGCAGAGGCCAGAAAGGTTACCGCCTGGGCCAGGTTGATGCGCGCCTCAGGCAGCCCGATCATCTCGACGGCCCGGGCAGCAGCTGTGGCCACCACCAGCGCCATGGGCTCTGCGTTTCCAATGTCCTCAGATGCGGAAATCACAATCCGTCTTGCGATAAATTTAGGGTCTTCTCCAGCTTCCAGCATCTTGGCCAGCCAGTAAAGGGCCGCGTCAGGGTCTGAGCCCCGGATGCTTTTGATAAAAGCCGAAATGGTGTCATAGTGATTGTCACCCTTTTTATCATACTGCACAGCCTTTTTCTGGATACACTCCTGTGCTGTTTCAAGATCGATATGAATATAGCCCTGATCGTCCTTCTCCTTGGTCAGTATCCCAAGCTCCAGCGCGTTGAGCGCACGCCGCACGTCGCCGTTAGAAACGGCTGTCAGGTGATCCAGGGCTTCTTCGTCCACCTTGACCTTCATGCTGCCGTAGCCCTTTTTCTTGTCGGTAACGGCCCGTCGCAACAGTCCCTTGATCTCATCGTCTGTCAGAGTCTTGAACTCAAAGATTGTTGACCGTGACAAAAGCGGCGAATTGATTTCAAAATAAGGGTTCTCTGTTGTCGCGCCGATCAGTACCACCAGACCGCCCTCCACGCTCGGCAGCAGTGCATCCTGCTGCGCCTTGTTAAAGCGGTGGATTTCGTCGATAAAAAGAATCGACTTACGGTTATAGATACCCAAATTATCCTTCGCCTTGTCTAAAATTTCTGTAATTTCTTTTTTACCGGAGGTTACAGCGTTCAGCTCGTAAAAAGCAGCCTGTGTCCGGTGGGCTATAATCTTGGCCAATGTGGTCTTGCCGGTTCCCGGAGGACCGTAAAAAACCACCGACGAAAGCTTATCCGCCTCAATAAGGCGGTAAAGCAGCTTGCCTTTTCCGATAATATGGGTCTGTCCGACAAACTCATCCAGCGTGGTCGGACGCATCCTCACCGACAGCGGTGCGTTGTCCTCAATCTGGTTTTCATAGTTCATGTCAAAAAAAGATGCCTGCACGTTGCCTCACCCCGTTTCTATCATTTATTTTTACTGTTTTTCAATCCAGTTGATTTCTTCTTCATTTATGTCAAAATACCCGTAAAGCCAGCGGTCAACCTCCAAAAGTAAGGCTTCCCGATCTTTTTTCCGGGTAGTCTCAGTCAAGTTTATAATTTTATCATAAAAACCCTTAAATTTGTCCGAAATTTCCATGCTCACGTCGGGAATTTTCAACTTTAGCACAGTATTGGGATAATACTCATATAGGTCAACGCCAAGCTTTTTAGCAAAAGACTTAAAATAAAAGTTGTAAAGGCGGCTGTTGAGCAGCAGTACTAAAAACTCCTCATTCACCTGACTGTACAACCGGTTCTTCAATGTAAGACCATAAATGTCCGCGCTGAAAAAATAGCGATTCTCGTCAATGGCAAAACGGTTGTCCTTTGCCTTATATGGGAAGATGATCTTTTTTTTCATAAAGCACTCAGGGTTTCTGCCCCACTGGATGGCGTACCAGGGCAGGCGCCCGTTTTTACACTCCCGCCGGCTGGTCAGCTTTTCCCTGAACTGCTTCAGGTAAACTTCCTCATAGGGGTGTTTCTCAATGGCCTCAATCTCATTGGTATACAAAATCTGTTTGACCGGCGGTGTAATCTCAAAGGGGTGCACATTTCGGTTTTTTATCCATGGATGCAGAAACCGCGGGTTAAAGTTATACGCAGCCAGCTCATCATCGTCAAAGATAAAAGCTTTGTCATTGCCTGTGATGATCCCCTGAAAGCTGTCTACCAGATTCTCCAGGGTAAAGGGGGCGCGCTTCTCAATTTTTTCCACGACCGTTTTTGTCCTGGGACCATACAGTCGCCACAGCCCGTCATCCATCTGGCTCTGACGCGTCTCAAAGTCCTCGTGAAGCTTCGGCTGGCTGCTCTCCAGATCCTCGATATAAACGGGCGTTTCCCGCAGCTTACCTTTCTGGACAAAGAACCGGGAAACTCGCGCCGCATGCCGCGTGGGCGCCCTTCCCTTTACCAGAAGGCTCAACGCCGGGTCAATGCCGATGCCGCCTATAACACGCAGACCATTAAAATCAATGAGCCGCTTGATGGTAAAATGCTCGCGGATAAACTGCCGGAGAGCCTGTGCGTTGTAGGCTTCCATAAAATACCGGGAGGTCAGGAATAAAAGCCTTCCGTTGTCCTTCAGAAGCTCATAGCCACGTTTAAAAAAGCAATAGGACAAATCCCCTTTGTTCTGATAAACATCGCTGTAAAAGGCCTTCAGGCGTTTCATATATTCCGAGTCGATTTCCTTATGCCCAACGTATGGCGGGTTGCCGATCACCACATCAAAGGAACTGTCCTTAAAGTCGGCCGAGGCCTTATCCAGGCAGTCACCTACCATGACACAGGACGGATAGCAGTATTTTTGCCCCTTTAACGCCAGCGTAATCCGGGTCACCAGCACTGCCAGAGGATCTTTATCCACACCACACAATGATTTCTGGAGCAGCCGCTTGTGCACGGCCTCCTTTTCCAGATCCTTGGTGTTCTTCAGGATATAGTCATAAGCAGCGCTGAGCAACGACCCGCTGCCACAGGCCGGGTCCAGGATTTTTTCTTTTTTCACTAAGCTCACACACAGCGAAACCATATACTCCGCCAGAACATCTGGTGTGTAAAAAATTCCCTGGCTCTTTTTATGGCTGCGGTGCAGACACTCCTCATACAGCTCGCCGATGACGCTTGCATTCTTATTTTCAAAGCTGTCCGTATCCTCGATAAAACGCTTCACATCCTCCCAGATCAGCCCGCTCAAGGTCAGTTTTCCCTCATCGGTCCAGTGATGGGTATTTGAGACGCCGCGGCTCCATACCCGCATGATACCGCCGACGGTAAAGTCCGTCCTCAGCTTCTGGGCATTTTTCCTGTCTAAAACGACGCGGCCATTATCCACTAAAAATTTCAGCGTCAATATTTTAATGAGAAAGAGCAGCAGCTCGCCCTTGTTCTCAACATAATCGTAACGTTTATAGACCTCATCGATCTTCTGTATTATTTCCTTCATCCCGGGAATCACTCCTTAGTCATACTCAGACCATTATAACAAAAAAAGATGCTGATGGACAGCATCTTCATAAATTCTCTTTTATTCATACAAAGGATATTTCTTGGTCAGATAGGCCACCTTTTCTTTTGCCAGCTCCAGGTCTTTTTTGATCAGTGCCGCCTCAAAGGCGTCTGCGATAACCGACATATCTTCTTCCTTCATACCGCGGGTAGTGACAGCCGGTGTCCCCACACGCACACCGCTTGTCACAGTCGGCTTCTGCTTATCGTAGGGGATGGCGTTTTTATTGGCGGTAATGTTAACACTGCCCAGGATATCATCAGCCTCTTTGCCGGTCAGGCCGACAGCGCTGACGTCCACCAGCATGAGGTGGTTATCGGTCCCGCCGGACACAATCCGGAAGCCCTTATCGGTCAGCGCGTTGCACAGTGCCTTGGCATTCTTGATGATCTGCTTCTGGTATTCTGTGAACTCCGGACTGGCAGCTTCCTTGAAAGCCACTGCCTTTCCGGCGATAATGTGCATCAGCGGCCCCCCTTGAATCCCCGGGAACACAGCCTTGTCGATTTTTTCAGCAAAGGCCTTTTTGCACAGGATAAGGCCGCCCCTTGGGCCACGCAGGGTTTTATGGGTCGTGGTGGTGACAAAATCCGCATAGGGTACCGGGTTCTGGTGCAGTCCCGCTGCCACCAGGCCCGCAATATGCGCCATATCGACCATCATCAGCGCATCGTTGGCCTTGCAGACCTTTGAGATCCGTTCAAAGTCAATGGCTCTTGGATAAGAGCTGGCCCCTACAACCACCAGCTTCGGCTTCTTTTGGACGATCAGCCGTTCCAGTTCTTCATAGTCAATGGTCTCAGAGTCTGGGCTGACGCCATAAGATATAAAATTAAAGTATTTTCCTGAAAGGTTTACCTTGCTGCCGTGGGTCAGATGGCCCCCTTGGTCCAAACGCATTCCCAGCACCAGATCTCCCGGCTCCAGCACGGCAAAGTACACTGCCGTATTGGCCTGGGCACCAGAATGGGGCTGGACATTGGCGTGGTCGGCGCCAAACAGCGCTTTTGCGCGCTCTCTCGCGATCCGTTCCACCTCATCTACAAACACACACCCGCCATAATAGCGGGCTCCTGGTACGCCCTCGGCATATTTATTGGTCAGATGACTGCCCATGGCCTCCATCACAGCCTCTGAAACAAAGTTTTCGGAAGCGATGAGCTCGATATGGCTCTGCTGCCTTTTGAGCTCCTTTTCCATAAACTCATAGATCTCCGGGTCTTCTCTTTTTACGTGTTCAAAATTCATTCTTTCTCCTCCACATACGCTCTTTTTCTGTTTATTTGAAATATTGGTTATCATTTTGCCGGTTAGACAGTTTTTCTAACGAGATGGCGATGCTCTTCACATAGGTCATCATTTCTTCCATCTTTGCTTTAAAGTAAAAGACAAACATAATTCCGGCCATCAAAAACAAAATTAAGATGATCGGAACAATGGTCCAGGCCGTGCTGGCCAGGCTATTCATAAAAGTATTCATATTTTCTCCTAAGTTTGTCAATTTGAATTGTCCTCAATATAAAGACTATCGTCTGCAAATTAGTTACATACTATTTTAACACGAAAATACATTATTGCAAGCAGATTTTAAATTTTTCCTGTTCCTTTTTAACGCTTAAATAAAAAAACTATAAAATGTTTAGAAATTCTGCGCAGAGGTATATATATGTATAAAATTACTATAAAGGAGTGACAATTATGTTCCACCTGATTTGGGTATTAATTATCGGCGGCATCATTGGTGCCATCGCCGGTGCCATAACAAGCAGAAGACTGCCGGCCGGCTGGGTCGGCAACATCGTAGCCGGGATCATCGGTTCTTATCTCGGCGAATTACTTTTAGGCAACTGGGGGCCACACATCGCCGGTATGGCGGTTTTTCCGTCCATTATCGGGGCAATCATCCTTGTTGTCATCGTATCGCTTATACTTGGTTTAGGAAGAAAAGAAAGCTGACCACAACATAAATAAAGGAGGAATTAACCATGGCACGTATATTACGCGCAGCTGCTGCCATCGGCGCGGCTGTTCTGATCTTCAGTCTGCTGAAAAACAAAGATGCTGAAAAAGCATCCGATGGTAAAAGCCTGAGAGATAAGGCAGAAGAAGCTGTTAAAGAGACAGTCTCAGCCATTTCCGAATAATTGACCGAGTCCGGCACTGCCGGACTTTTTTTATGTAAAAAACATCCCGGGATGCAGCCGGGATGTTCATTTGGGGAAAATGCTAAGCGCCCTTATTCACTAAAAAAGAGGCGATGTTCTTGGAAACAAGCTCATTCTACACCACCTCTGCGTTAAGATTCAAGCCTGACAGCATAAAAATTTCGTTAAAATTCTGCAAAACGCTGTTCCTGTGCTTTCACCTGACTTTTAAACTTTTCGATGACCTCGCCCACTGTCAGGCCATCTACCACCTCACCGGTCTCATTGATAATGCCCTGTATCCGTTCATCACTGTAGATTACATCCATATAGTGCCCCTG
>CAUEUD010000035.1 GCA_959020865.1 Eubacterium limosum
CAGCATATCAATAGAAAATAAATATAAGATACAAGGTGTATGCTCCTATGAGTATTCCGGGAAATAAAACCGAAGGTCTTCCTTCTCAATTTCGCCATCAAGCTTGAGGGATGAAAAGCCCGGGGTATCCAACAGATAACCGCCAACCTTTAAATCCAGCAGTTCAACATGACGTGTGGTGTGCTTGCCGCGGTTAAGCTTCTGGCTGAGCTCCCCGGTTTCCATGGCACCCGCCTCACACAGTCTGTTGGCCAGTGTTGACTTTCCTACCCCTGAGGGACCTGCGAGAAAGGCTGTTTTTCCCGCTATTTCGCTTTCAATCTGCTGCAGGGCAGTATTGTCCGCCTGATCAAAAGCAAAGCATTTATAGGGTGTTTTAGCGTAAATATCCATAATTCTCTGCAGTTCATCCGCGTCCACGAGGTCTGTTTTTGTAATACAGATGACAGGCTCAACCGCTTTCATTTCCGATGCAATCAAAAGCTTATCCAAAAGCAACAGGTTCGGGCTCGGGTTTTCTCCGGCAAATACAATTAACGCCACGTCTACATTGGAAACAGGCGGGCGTACAAATTCGTTTTTTCTTGGTTTTATTTTATCAATTGCCAGTTCGTCGCTGTCATTTTCGACTACCTCTACAAAATCACCGACCATGGGTTTGATTTTCTGATGTCTGAAAATACCCCGGGCTTTACATTCTAATAAAGAAGTGGAACCGTCGGGCCTTACATAGTAAAACCCTCCGATTCCTTTTATAATTCTTCCTGAGATTCTATTTTGTTTCATATTAATCTAGTTTTATTCTCCATCAGCTGGAGGCGTTGGTGTCGGCTTAGCGGTTGGCGTCGGCGTCGGGTCAGGTGTCGGCGTTGGGCTTGGTGCCGGCTTACCACTGCTGACCACAAAATTGATCGAAGTACCTCGCTCTGTTTGCGTTCCCTCTGTTGGAGACTGACTGATAACCAAGCCGGCGCTCACTGTATCGCTTTCGCTGGTCGTTACCCGGCCAACACTCAATCCGCTGTCCTCAATCTGTGCTTCTGCGGCTGATTCGCTCATTCCCACGATTCCAGGAACGGTTACAAGATCCTGCCCCTTACTGACATAAAGTGTAATGCTGGTGCCCTCAGCAACACTGACCCCTTCGCCAGGATCAACCGAATAGACAATGCCCGTGGCAACATCGCTGTTGTATTCACGTTTGACATTTTTGACCAGCTTCAGCTTGTCGATGGCCGCGGTCGCCTCTGCCTCACTCAGCCCGATGACCTTTGGCACTGTGACATTCTGAGTTCCCTTGCTCACGGTTACCTTGACAGTCTGTCCCTTTTTCATTTCTCTTCCCTCTTCAGGATTTTGAGAAACGATTTTGCCAGATTCAACGTCTGAGCTGTACACCTGATTTTCAACCTCCAGCTTTAATCCGGCCTTTTCCAATTCCTGAGCTGCCTGTTCCTGTGTCATATTTTTAACGTTTGGAACCATGACCGCCTTTGTTGTCAATGTATTCATCAAAATAACGATCAGAATAATCGCCAAGACACCGCCTGCGATGGAAAAAGCAATAATTTTTTTCTTTTTCTTCCGCTGGGCCTGCGCCAGATCGTCTTCTTCTTCCTCATCATCTTCGTGATAACCGCTTTCGATCGGTCCTGTCACCGGCTCGATTTTAAAGAGCCCTTCATCGCCGATAATCTGTGTTTCATCACTGACTGCAGCGCCGTTGTCGCCCACTGCCGCATTGGCATCCACCATGACCTTTTCAAGGTCATCAATCAGCTCATCCATATTCTGGTAACGGTCTTCAGGCTTTTTATGGGTCAGTTTAACCACAACATCATTGACGCTGGCCGGTATGTCCGGCATGATTTCCTTTGGAGGTACCAGTTCCTCCTGGATATGCTTAATGGCAATGGTAACCGTATTTTCCTCATCAAAAGGAAGCTGGCCGGTCAGCAGCTCATAATACATGATGCCAAGGGAATATAGGTCGGAACGCTCATCCACAAAACCACCTCTCGCCTGTTCAGGTGAAATATAATGAACAGAGCCCATGGTCTGGTTGGTCATGGTTACCGTAGAGCTGGTGATGGCTCTCGCGATACCAAAATCCGCAACCTTTGGCACTAAATCGCGGGTTAAAAGAATATTGTGGGGTTTTATATCCCTGTGAATAATTTTATGCTCATGGGCGCATTTAAGCGCAGCTGCCACGTCAATGATAAAACGGGTAGCTTCCTTGTAATCGAGATGTCCTTTTTTATTCAAGTACTGCTTCAGGGTAATACCGTCCACGTACTCCATAATAATATAATAAATATCCCCTTCCACACCCACATCGTAAACTGAAACGATATTCGGGTGGGAAAGTCCCGCAGCCGCCTGGGACTCACGGTCAAATTTCTTAATGAATTGTTCGTTTTCTGTGTACTCTTCACGCAAAACCTTAACCGCTACGTAACGGTTAAGCTTACGGTCCTTTGCTTTGTAAACATAGGCCATGCCTCCGCGCCCGATCAATTCAATTATCTCGTAGCGATTGTTCAAGACCTTACTAATCATTGGCAGTTACCTCTTCCTTTGGGTTAAACAGTACAACGGTAATGTTATCATTGCCACCGTTGTGGTTTGCTAAGTTAATCAATTCCTTGGTCGCGTCTTCCAGAGAATGCGTTAATACAATTTCCCGAATAGCCCCTTCGTCAACCATATTGTAAAGACCGTCGGAGCAAATCAAAATAACATCCTCCGAGGTTACCTGGTAATCATACAGATCCGGCTGAACAATATCGTCTGTCCCGAGAGCGCGGGTAATGACGTTTTTCTGAGGATGGACACTAGCTTCCACCGAAGTGATTTTCCCCTCATCCACCAGCACCTGAACCAATGAGTGGTCCTTTGTTAACTGCTCCATTCCATCTTTGTTAATGCGGTAAGCCCTGCTGTCGCCCACATGGATAACGCCTAAACGGCTGCCATCCAGTATGCACATGGTAAGAGTGGTCGCCATACCAAGACACTCTTCACAATTGCGGCTTACATCAATAATCTCATGATTGATCGCATTGACAAAATGGTACATCTCGTCATAGTCAAAATAGTTTTCGACATCTGACAGCTTTTCTTTTATATAATCAACAGCCATCTGACTGGCAATTTCACCGGAACGGTGACCGCCAAGACCATCGGCTACTGCAAAGACATAGTATTTTCTTCCACTGTTTTCAATGGTAGCTGCCAGGCAGGCGTCCTGATTCACTTTCCGCTTGGCACCTATGTTTGAAGAATACGCGCACTTCATCTCATCACCTCTTCATCCCGTCTGCTTTCTGGCGCAGCTGTCCACAGGCCGCGTCGATATTATCGCCTATTTTCCTTCTAATTGTACAAGTAATACCGCGCTTTTTCAACTCATTGCTAAAAAAATTTACATTTCGGCTTCCCTTGTACACACTTTCCGTAACCGGATTCAGGCCGATCAAGTTGATATGACAAGGCATTTTCCCCAGTATTTCAGCAAGCTCCGCTACATCTTCGGGACGATCATTAAATCCTTCGATCAATGCATATTCAAAAGTGATTCTTCTCTTTGTTTTTGTAAAATAATTGTTACAAACCTTAAGAAGTTCTTCAATCTGATATTTTTTGGCCACAGGCATCAATGTTTCCCGGCGGTCCTGAAAGGGAGAATGCAGCGAAATGGCAAGGTTAATCTGAAGGTCCAGTTCTGCCAGCGCTTCAATCTGGGGAACAAGGCCGCAGGTAGACAGGGTGATTTTGCGCTGTCCAATCCCCCAGCCCTCGTTGGCAATATTTAAAAATTTCAGTATATTATCGTAATTGTCCAGCGGTTCACCGATCCCCATAATCACGACATTGGAAATCCGGATTCCGGATTCCCGCTCTACCAGATAAATCTGATCCAGAATCTCGCCTGCTTCAAGGTCTCGGATTTTCCCGCCTCTTGTAGAGGCACAAAACGCACAGCCCATCCTGCAGCCCACCTGGCTGGAGACACACAGAGAATAGCCATGATGGTAGGACATCAGTACGGTTTCAATACTGTTGCCGTCCGGCAGACGGATCAGATATTTTCTTGTCCCATCCACTGGGTCCTCCTGTGTTTTTTCAATAATACCATGCTCGATATCGTATTGGGTTTTCAGTTTTTCACGAAGGCCTTTCGAAAGATTCGTGCATTCGTCAAGATGCGCCGCCTTCTTTTCATACAGCCATTGATAAAGCTGTTTTCCCCTGAAGGATGGCTCTCCGGCCTGTTCCATCAGCGTTTTACACTCATTTAATGTTTTTCCAAATATATTTTCCATCAGAAAATGGATTACCTTTCTATCCAATTAAAAATCCGGCATAAAGCCGGATTTTAATTGAGTCAATACACTTTTTATTATTATAACACAAATTCTAACAAGATTGACAATCTTTTTTCAATTTCGCCATAAAAAAGCAGTCGCAGCCGTCATCGAGGGGGCTTGTATGAATACTGTTTACCCCTTCAGAGACGGCTTCTATGCGCATAAAAGGATAGTCCTTCAGCGCCCGCTCGATCTGCCTTTCATTTTCGTCGCTGTTGACCGTGCAGGTACAATAGACCAAGGTACCGCCTGGCTTCAGGTATTGAACCGCATGATCCAGAAGCTGCCTCTGAATCCGGACCAGTTCCTTTCGGACTTTCTTGGTGATGGTGTAACGTATCTCGGGCTTTCTGCGAATGATGCCAAGGCCTGAGCACGGCGCATCCAGCAGTACCCTGTCAAAGGCTTCACGATCCTCTGGCCTGAAAATACAGCCATCTGTTTTCTGCGTTTCAATATTACAGATACCAAGGCGCGCGGCTGTTTCCTCAATCAGCTTAAGACGGCTGTCAAAAATGTCGCGGGCAATAACAGTCCCTTCATTTTCCATTATCTGGCTTAAATGGGTCGTTTTTCCACCCGGCGCAGCACACATATCCAGCACACGGTCTGTTTTTTGGGGCCCTAAAAGGCGGGCGGCTTTCATTGCCCCCTGATCCTGAATCATAAAACAACCAGCTGTGAACAGCGGGTCACACTGCACCTGATTTTCAAAGCTCCCCAGGTGGCTCAGATGGAGAGCGTCACAGTCCAGTGCTCCTTCTTCACAGTAAATCCCCTGATCTGAAAGTTTTTCTTCCAAAGTGTTTCTGTCGACCTTAAGGGTGTTTACTCTTATGGTAAAAGGGGGTTTTTCATTGAGCAGAGGAATGATTTTATCTGCCTTTTCGACGCCAAAGGTCTCATAATATTTATGGATGATCCAGACCGGTATAGAGTATCGAACGGACAGCACTTCTTTCTCATTGCCGAAAGAAGAAAAATCAAAAGCCTCATCCGCCTCCTTACTCCGGAGTATGTTTCTGAGCACTCCGTTGACAAAACCTCTGGCCTTTGGCTTGAGCCTTCCAGTGATCTCAACCGATTCATTCACCGCTGCATAAGGTGGGATTTTGTCCAAAAAATAAATCTGATAAACCGCAATCCTGAGTATTTCCAACACCTCGGGATCCAGCTTATTCAGATCTTTTGAAATATGCTTTTTTAAAAGATAATCCAGATACAGCTTATTTTGGAGAGTCCCGTAGACAATATTAAGATAAAGTCCACGGTCCTCTTCTTTGTAATGATTTTCTCCAAGCACTTTTTTAGTTTCCAGATTGGAATAAGCGCCTTCTCTGCTGACTCTGAGAAGCGTTTTAACGGCTTGTTCACGAATTTTCATAGGCGGTTAGTTCCTGTTCCGAAGCGCCAGCAGACGCAGCAGGTTCAAAAATGCCATAAGCGTACTGGCAACATAGGTTAACGCAGCTGCCCGAAGCACCTTCTTAACACCCTGTTCTTCACCCGGAGCAATGAGCTGGTACTCTTCCAAAGCCGCTACAGCCCGTCGGCTCGCATTAAATTCTACCGGCAATGTGATAATGTAGAACACCAGTGAAACACAGAATAAAATAATCCCAATGTTCATCAACGTCACGCCAAAGCCAGTGCCGCCTCTGCCGAAGATCAGACCAATGAAAAACAGCGGCCATGCAGCATTGGAAGCAAAGTTGCAGACTGGTACAATGGCATTGCGGAAACGCAGAGGAAAGTAGCCCTCTTTGTCCTGAATGGCATGGCCGGTTTCATGTGCCGCGACACCGACAGCCGCGATACTGTCCTGACCGCCAACGCCGCCAGACAAACGCATGACCTTGTGTCTGGGGTCATAGTGGTCTGTCAGGTTTCCGCCGATACTCTCGATACCAATGTTGCTGAGTCCGTTGATATCCAGCAGCTTTCGCGCTGCTTCAGCCCCGGTCAGACCGTTTCTGGTCCGCACACGGCTATAGGTTTTATAAGCGCTGCTGACTTGATACTGCGCATAGGCGGCTAATATAAGCCCTGGTATCAATATCAGCATTGAGCTATAATAACTTAAAAACATTTTATTTTCCTCACAATTTTAATTATTTGTGACCTATTATACAAAAGTACTCTAAAATCAAGCTTAATCTATTCAAACCGTGAGCCAAGAGCGATGTCATTTCCGTTGAAATAAACCTTTGACAGCATTCTTTTCTTTCCCGGCATCTGGATTTCTCCAACCGCCAGCGCGCCATCACCGGTTTTTACGACTAAGCCATGCTTTGTATCTGCCTGCAGGACAGTTCCAGGAAGTTCTTCTCCAGAATAGTCTAAACTTTCCGGCGCAAAACATTTTATTTTTTCACCGTTTAATTCAGTATATGCGCCTGGGAAAGGATCCGTTCCGTTAATACGCCGCAAGATTTTAAAGCTTGTTTGATTCCAGTCAAGCTTTCCAGTGGTCTTTTCAACCTTATCCGCATAAGTTGCCAGACTTTCATCCTGCTTTTCAGGAACAGCCGACCCATCGCTGAGAGACTCCAGCGTATCAAGCAGCAGCTCCGCTCCCTTTTCTGCCAAAAGGTCATGAAGATAGCCTACGGTTGTTTTCGCATCAATGGGCACACTCACCTTTGAGAGCATATCCCCTGTATCCATGCCAATATCCATTTTCATGATTGTAACGCCTGACTCTGCTTCGCCGTCAATAATGGCATGGTGCACCGGAGCCGCGCCCCGGTATTTTGGCAGTAATGAACCGTGAATGTTCACAGAACCCAAAGGCGGCATGAACAGAATCTCTTCAGACAAAATCTGACCATAGGCTGCTACCACAAAGACATCTGCTTTCAGCGAACGCAGCTCTTCGACCGCTTCCGGTGCCTTAATCCTTTCAGGCTGCAAAACGGGTATTCCCAGCTCCAGTGCGCGCTGCTTTACAGGCAGATATTTTATTTTTTTCCCCCGCTGGTTTGGACGGTCGGGCTGGGCGACCACAGCTGCCACATCATGCCCGGCCTCCACCAGCTTATTAAGGGCGGGAACCGCAAAATCGGTGGTTCCCATTAACACGATACGTAATTTTGTCATTTAATTACCCTGTCCAGAAACACAATGCCATTCAGGTGATCAACCTCATGGCATACTGCCCGGGCCATCAGCCCCTGGCATTCCATTTCATAGCGGTCACCGTTTAGATCGGTGTATTCAACCGTGACAAATTCCGGCCGTTCCACCTTACCGGAGCGGTCTGGAAAGCTTAAACAGGCTTCTTCCTCAACGACTGAGCCCTCCTGCTTTGTAATCTCCGGGTTAATCAGGGTCACTGGACCCTCACCAATATCGATGACGATCAGCTGTTTCAGCACCCCAACCTGGGGCGCTGCCAGGCCAACGCCTTCCTCAGCATACATTGTATCCAGCATATCTTTTTGCAGTTCAATGATCCGATCATTTATTTCAGTAATCTCACGGGTTTTTTTTCTGAGAATCGGATCGTCGTTCACCCGCATTTTTCTTTTGGCCATTCTATTCTCCTTTCTACAAGGTGGCAGGGGGATCAATTTCGATTGACACTTTTGAGGCCAACCGCTCAATTTCCCCCGCCGCCGTTACTTCTTCAATAATATGTTTAAAGGCATCCAAATCCTTTGTTTTTAACAAAATTTTCCACCGGATCTGCCCATTTCCACGGATGACGCCAGATAAAAGGGGCTCAAAAATTTCCACATCCTTTCCAGATTCACAGACTTTCTTTAACGAATGGAAAAACGCACGGCTGTCATTCGCCACCTGTGCTTCATCCGCATGAAACAGACTGAACAATACAAGATGCTTTTCCGGCGGATAGCCCATGAGACGCCGATATTCAAATTCCTGTCTGTAAAAATCTGCCGGATTTTCTGAAGTCAGTGCCTCATTTGTTATATTGTCTGGTTCATAGGTCTGAATCAGACAGGGGGTATTCTCAGTCACACGGTTGAAAAAACGCTTGTAAAGCTGGTAAGCGTTCTCCGATGAACTGTAGTCCCCATGGTTTAAATCACCGTCAATAAGCAGCGCAGCGGCTAACCCGATATTTTGAAAATCAAAATTTCTCAGCAACATCCGGGTACCCAAAATAATATCCCAGCGTTTCGCTTGGAGCTCTCGATTGACTCTTTTAAAATCTTCATAAGAGGCGATAGTTTCACCGTCCAGTTTTAAAATTTGACTGTCTGGATAACGATTTTTGAGCAGCGCATAGACCTGGTCAATGCCCAGTCCCAGCGCCTTGATTTTTTTCTCTCCGCATTCAGGACAGACCGTGTTTCTTTTTTTAGTATACCCGCAGTAATGACATTTTAAAACATCACCTCCTGCATAGTATTTCAGACTGACGCCGCAGGCAGGGCACTTTTCCACATAACCGCAGCTCCTGCAAAAGACATAGGAGGCATAGCCACGCTTATTGATCAGCAGCAGAGCCGTCTTTTTTACCGCCAGTGTTTTTTCAAGACTCTCTTTGAGGCGGTAGCTCATAAAGTCAAAATTTCCCGACTTCATTTCATTCTGCATATCCACGATGACAGGCACAGGCTTCTTTCTTACAAAACAGGGCGCGTTGTGAATCCCTGTCCATTCTCCGGTTTCCGTCTTTTTTACCGCCGCGACGGATGGAATTTCGTCACTGATGATCAGCTCTGCATCGCAGAGAGCCGCGTATTTCTGGGCAATGGTAATGGTATTATACCGGGGCATTGCAGCCGCATAATAGGATGGATCACGTTCTTCATCCACAACGATGAGCCCAAGCTTTCTGAAAGGCATGAACAATGCCGCCCTCGACCCCACCAATACCTTTATCTCGCCACAGCTCACCCGTTTAAAAATCTGATACCGCTCCTTCTGGCTGAGCTTTCCATGACAAACCGCCACAGCGTTGCCAAAATATCGGTATAGCAAGGTCCGCGTCTCAAGGGAAAGCCCAATTTCCGGGAACAGCATCAATGCTGTCTCTCCCCTGCTCAGACACTCCTCCACCGCCTTGCAGTAGAGCATAAGCCTGATTTCAGAATCTTCCTCAAAAATAAAGCATGGGGTTCCTTTTTGTCGTTTCTCTGAAAACTGACGATACAGAAAATTGCCGCTCTCCGAGATCACAAGCGATTCTGCCGGCCTTACTTTTCCACCTGTTGCCGTACAGCTTGTATCCCGTTCGTAAGCAGAAACCAGTCCCTTCTTCTCAAGGGAGCGAAGGCTGCTGCCAACATCTCCCAGCAGCTCACAGATCTCTCTTCTGGTGAAATCCCTTGTCTCAAGCAGCTCGAGAATTTGTTTCTGTACCGGTCCGCGTACTCTTTCCTTTCGCTCAAGCTGATAGACTTTTTCAGTGGACTGATAGGGCTCAAAGGCGATCCGGTTCTCATGGGGGTCTTCCTCAGAGATCACCAGCCGCTTGACAACTTTCACAGGGTTTGTAAAATGATAAAGGCCCTCATAAAACAAAGAGCAGTAGGTGCTTTTCATCCAGAGACATAAAGCGATCTGTTCCTTTGTTAAAATCGGGCTTTCATCAATAACTGCTTCAAGTTCTTTGATTTTATCCGGATAAGCGGTTTCCTCTTTTACACGGACCACAAAGCCCTCAAGCTGACGGTTTCCGTTCCCGAAGGTTACGCCGACGCGCACTCCGGGAACAACGACCGGCTCAAACCTTTCCGGTATTTTATAATCGTAAGGATGATCAATTCGCTTATTCGTCTGATTTAAATAAATCTCAGCAAATTTCACAACTGTTCCTATAAATCTTCAGCCATATCAGCGGTTGTCTCCGCATCATTACAAAGATCGTCTTCCGGGAAAACAGCCTCTTCAAA
Source organism: Eubacterium limosum (assembly GCA_959020865.1). GTDB lineage: Bacteria > Bacillota > Clostridia > Eubacteriales > Eubacteriaceae > Eubacterium > Eubacterium limosum_B. The sequence goes on from CAUEUD010000035.1 coordinate 10,241, forward strand.
AACATCGTCAACCTCTGAGGCTTCTACAGGCTGTACGGGGCGTACAAGATCCTGCGCGATTTCCGCAGTCGCAATGGAAACTGGATTATCAATAGTAATTTTGACCAATGGCTCGTCACCATCAATGATTTCTCTTGCTCTTTTAGCGGTTGCCAGCACCAGCTCATATTTATTGCTCGCCTTGGAAATTAAATCGTTGATGGCTGGGTAGCGCATTCCTTTGCTTGTATAATTATCTGTAATATTTGGTTTCATTTCTACCTCCCTAGAATATCATTTACTTTGTTTTTCAAACGTTCGGTTCTGCATTTTTCAGCAGTGATAATGGATTCGACCTGATACGCCGCCACATTTTTATCCTGATTAATGACAATATAGCTGTAATCATCCGCATTGGTCATCTCATCATAAGCACAGCTCAGACGCATTTCCATCTGCTCTGCACTTTCTGTGCCACGCATTTCAATTCTTCTGCGCAGCTCTTTCATGGACGGGGGCGCTATAAAAATATAAATCCCTTCCTTGTAATTCTCACGAACCTTTGCGGCGCCCTGAATATCGATCTCCAATATAACATCATACCCTTCTTCGAGCAAATTTTCAACCTTATCTTTGGGCGTTCCGTAATAATGATCATAGACCGTTGCGTATTCCAGGTATTTTCCCTGCTCAATGCGCTGTTCGAATTCTTCCTTAGTGACAAAGAAATAATCCCTGCCCGGCACCTCGTTATTTCTAGGTGAGCGGGTTGTCTCGGAAATGGAAAGCTGTATCTCCGGGCGGTTTTCACGTACAATCCTGCACACCGTACCCTTACCGGCACAGGAAGGCCCTGAGATGACAATCAGAATTCCTTTTTCCCGTTCAAAAAATTTTTCTTCACTGCTCATATTTGCTTAAACTCCTCCAACTCGTTGACGTTTTTTACTATTCGATATTTTGTATCTGTTCGCGGATTTTTTCAATTTCGCTTTTGACATCGACCACCAGATTGGCAATGCCAATGTCGTTGGCCTTTGAACCGATGGTATTAATCTCACGGTTTAATTCCTGAACCAGAAAATCCAGCTTACGGCCAACCGGTTCATCCTCTTCTCCGAGAATTTCTTCCAAACGAGCGGTATGGCTTTTAAGCCGCGTCAGCTCCTCGCTGATGTCCAGCTTGTCCGCCATAATGGCCACCTCGGTTAAAACGCGCTTTTCATCCACCTCCATGGAATCCGTGTAGGCTTCCACTTTTGCGCGGAGCTCTTCCTGATATTTTTTCAGCATCTCAGGACTTTTAGCCTCTATGGCTGAAACAGCCTCTTCAATGGCAGCGCAGCGGGCCGCAACATCCTTTTTGAGGGCTTCTCCTTCACGGCTTCGGCTGGTGTCCACCTGTTCCAGGGCTTCCTCCAGCACCGGGGCCATTTTACGCCAGACCGCGTCATAATCCACGCCTTCATCCTCAAGACTTACAACATCTGGAAATTTGGCAATCAGGCCCGGACTCAGATCATCGTCAATCATGGAGTCCAGGGTTTTAATTTCATTCAAAACATTGATATACGCTTTAGCGAGATCGCGGTTAAACACAATCCGTTTATTCTGAGCGTCCAGCTCGTTATATTTGATAAAAACCTCAATACGGCCACGGGCGATTTTTTCACTGATGGCCTTGCGGATATTTTCCTCAATGAGATTTAAAGACCGCGGCAGCTTCAGAAAAAAATCTCTGAAACGATGATTAATGGTTTTTATTTCAATTGATATCTCCAATGCTTCATCTCTGTAATCCTTGCGGCCAAAACCTGTCATACTTTTCATTTTTGTTGCCTCCGTTCTTTTCGGGCTTACAATTCTCTTAAAGCTGCAAATAACGCCTCTTCTTCATTAGGAACCTGCATTTCATAGGTACCCGTAAAAACAACCTTTGCCGGCCCTGTCATAAAGACAGCGCTTCCATCAAGCTCAATCACCAGATCCCCGCCGGATAAACAGGCGTGAACCTTATTGCCAACCAGGCCCATACGGTGCAGCACCGCAACAGTCGCGCAGGTACCAGTACCACAGGCCAGCGTACGGCCGACACCGCGTTCCCATGTATCCATGGCAATGCTGTCAGGGCTGATAACCTCCGCAAAGCTGATATTACATTTATTGGGGAACATAGGGTGGTTCTCAAAATATGGGCCAACCTCCTCTATGGGAAAGCTGTCCACATTTTCGACTAAAACAGCCATATGCGGATTTCCCATGGACGCGCATCCATAGGTAAGCTCCTGATCTTTATAGGCGATCTTCTCACCAAGGAGCGTCGTTTTATCCGAAATAACCGGGATGTCCTGTGTCTCAAAGCTGACACTGCCCATGCTTACTCTGATGGTTGATACCCCCCGGTAGGATTCTAAAACCTGGACGCCGATTTTACCGGCTCTGGTCTCAACCTCAAAGGGTTTTGAAGCGTCCACAATCCCAGCATCGGCTGCATATTTGGCAAGACAGCGGACGCCATTGCCGCACATTTCAGCGATGGAGCCGTCCTGATTGTAATAATTCATTCGCACATCACAGGACTCCGAAGGCTCGACCAGAATCAAACCGTCTGCACCGATTCCAAAATGCGGCCTGCACATTGCCTCTATTAACGGTGCCGGCAGCTCGATGGACTGATCCATATTGTCAATGACGATAAAGTCATTTCCGGCACCCTGCATTTTTGTAAAATTCATTCTTAAGCCTATCTTTCCATTTTGAATTATTTATCTTCTATCATATCCAAAAAACTTCCAAAAAACAACAGGAAATGCTAGAATTATTTGAAAAGATTAAATAAAGAAATAAAAATTTTCAAAATAGATGAAGGGAATTGAACCAATGGCATTTGACGGCATTACTACCAAACATTTAATAAAGGAATTACAGGAGACCATCACTGGCGGCCGTATCCGCAAAATATACCAGCCCGAAAACGATGAAATCCGCATGACGATTAACAGGGAAAAAGAAAATTATAACCTCCTGATCTCAGCCAACGCAAACAATCCGCGCGTCTACCTGACCGAAAAGCTCAAGGAAAACCCAAACACTCCCCCCAGCTTCTGCATGGTGCTGAGAAAACACCTTCTTAACGGCATCATCGTGGACATTGTGCAGCACGAAACAGACCGGGTGATCGAGTTCAGCATCTCCGGCAAAAATGAATTCAACGATGTGGTGATCAAAAAGTTGGTGGTCGAGATCATGGGCCGAAACAGCAATGTTATTTTAATCGACGATAAGACAGACGCCTCTGGTGAAACTCAGGACGGTGAAGATATCATTCTGGACGCCATGAAAAAAGTGGGCTCCGGCTCCAACCGCTACCGCCAGATTCTGCCTGGCAAGGTCTATATTTATCCGCCTGAAAGCGGACGCCAAAATTTTTTATCCCTGACAGAGGATCGGTACTATGAAATGGTGGCAGAAAACCCCGAAACCGTTACCGAACGCTTCTGGGTGCAGTGTTTTCTGGGCCTAAGCCCCATTATCGCCCGAGAATTCTGTTTCAGAGCGGGGCTTAACCCAGAGCTCAAGCTCAAAGAATTTTCAAAAAAGCAGCTCGGCTATTTGTATCAGGCCTTCCGAGAGGTTATGGAGGAAATTGAAAAAGGGCCCGACTGCGGTATTTATTACTTCCGGCGTGAAATCGTTGATTTTTCAACAGTCAGTCTCCATCATATGACCGATAGCGAGCGCAGTGCCTATACAAGCGTCTCTAAAATGCTGGAGGCCTTTTACTATATCAAGGATAAAAAAATCCGTTTCAAGGCAAAGAGCGCCAACCTGCGGCATCAGCTTGACACCCTGCTGAAAAAAAACTACAAAAAGCTCCAGAACCTGCATCAGGATATGGATAACTCCAAAAAAAATGAGAAAAACAAGCTCTACGGCGACCTGATTACCGCCAATATCTACAGGATTGAAAAGGGCATGGAGACGATTGAGCTGGTGGACTATAGCGACCCTGAAATGAAAACCGTCAAAGTTCATCTCAAGGTCAATGAAACGCCATCCCAAAACGCCCAGCGCTTTTATAAAAAATATAACAAAGGCAAACGAGCCCAGATACAGCTGGCCGAACAGATAAAAACCACCGAGGAACAGGTCTACTATCTTGAGAGCCTCACAGGTGGCCTCGACCAATCCACAGAGCTCAACGAGCTGGACGAAATCCGACATGAATTCATGCATTCTGAATTTAACAAAAAGGGCCTGACCCCTAAGGAAGCCAAGAAAAAGATCGCGGCTTCCAAGCCTCTGCACTTCATATCCTCCGAGGACTTTGACATTTTTGTTGGGAAAAACAATTACCAGAACGATTATATTTCTACACGCCTGGGCGTAGATGAGGACTGCTGGCTTCATGTCAAGGATATTCCTGGCTCACACGTCCTGGTGGTAGCAAAGGGGCGTTTCATTACAGAGGATACGCTTCTGGAGGCGGGAATGCTGGCAGCCTGGCACAGCAAGGCCAAAAACTCCGAAAATGTCCCGGTGGACTACGTAGAGTTCAAATATTTAAAGAAGCCTAAAAAATCTAAACCGGGCATGGTTATTTTCACCAATCAAAACACAATGTACGTGACACCCAACAAAGATAAAATCGCCGCGATTCGGCAGGTTTTCGACAGTGATGAGCAAGCATAGTTTAAAAAGCGCGTTAAAAGCATTTTAAATCCTCTAACTTTCACACGACACGGCAAAGCGCAGCGTCATGTGACATAAAAATAAAGGAGGGCTAGTAAGCGTTTTTCAACTCAGTTTATTTATTTTACTATTTAATTGTATTATAATAAACAAAAGCGGTCTGTTTAAAAATAAAACAGACCGCTTACACTTCCTCCGCTTTGTCATATGTGTCGTATGAAAATGCACAGCTTTATTTTTTCAAATGCTATATTTGATTAAAACCCGAAGCATTTACTCAATTTCCTTCAATCCGTCCAGAATCGCCTGAAAGGCTTCGGGTAAGGGCGCGGAAAACTCCATATACTTGCCGGTGCGTGGGTGCTTGAAGCCCAGCAATTCAGCGTGAAGGCACTGCCCCTCAGTTTTGAAAGGATTTTTTTTATCCCCCTTGTATAGCGGATCGCCCGCGATGGGGTAGCCAATGGCCTGCATGTGCACCCTGATCTGATGTGTTCTGCCGGTTTCCAGCTGAAACTGCATCAATGTATAGCCCTCTGCATAGCGCTTAAGGGTCTCGAAATGTGTGATTGCCTCCTTAGAATTTTCTTTAACCACCGCCATACGGATACGATCCTTTGGATGCCTCCCGATGGGCATATCAATGGTGCCGCGATTGTTTTCCATAATGCCTTTTACCAGCGCTTTATACTGGCGGGTAATGGAGTGCGCCTTCAATTGCTCCGTCAGATTCTGATGGGCTGCATTATTTTTCGCCACCATCAAAAGGCCAGAAGTATCCTTGTCGATCCGATGAATGATCCCCGGCCTGTAAACACCGTTGATGTTTGACAGCGCACCGGTATGGTACATCAAGGCGTTGACCAGTGTGCCGGACGGACTGCCCGGGGCCGGATGCACCACCATTCCCTTTGGCTTATTGACCACAATCACATCCTCATCCTCATAGATGATCTCTAAGGGGATATTCTCCGGCTCAATCGTGCTCTCTGCCGGCTCAGGAATCTCCATGGTAATAATCTCTCCGCCTTTCAGCTTATAGCTGGCTTTTTTCTGGCTTCCATCCACCTTTACAGCGCTTTCGGCCAGTAAATTCTTAATATAGCCCCTGGAAAAATCCGGCTCCTGCTCAGCGCAGTAAGCGTCAAGACGCACACCAGCCTTTTCTTCGGGGACATGGTATTCTTTTATTTCCATTGATTCATTCCTCGATTTCTTCTAAATATATTTATCAACAACCAGACGCAGATTGCCCTTTTTGGTGACACCGCCAAGCTCTGTAATGACTGCTTTTCCCTTACCTCTGAGCGAAATAATATCGCCAGTCTTGACCCGATAATCATTTTTAGTGACCGCTTCATAATTGACCCGGACACGGCGCTGCTTAATATAAGTGATGCTGTCCTGTCTTGAGAAGCCCCATATTTTATTGATCACACCGTCCAGACGGTCCGAGGCAGCTACCAGCTCCAGCCGTTTAAACCGCAGCTCAAAGGTTTTGATCTGGTCAGGCTCCAGTATTTCAGGCTTGATGGTCCTGCCCTTCACCTTTGTAAAATTCAAAGTGATAAAATCTCTCAGGCGCTCAGCAAAAATCACCTGGACTTCTTCATCGTTCATATTAATATCGCCCACACATTCACGCGTGATGCCCAGATGCATCAGCTCTCCAAGCACATTGCGGTGGTCCATTGGAAATTCTTTTGGGAAAGCGACTGCCAGCATCGGCCATTCGAGTGTGTCGGCCTCTAAATAATCCGGATAGATACACAGCATTCGCCTTCCAGCACTTTCCATTCCTCCCCAGAAAAGGTAGGGCTCTTCAGAGTGTTTTAAAATATTTTCCATTTTCAGCTGCATGGCCTCATCCTGGAAATCGAAAAACTGGGGAGCGTAATTATTCTGACAGGCTTCCTCCACCCTGGCCAGCAAAAATTCATCTTTTTTATCCATTTCCATACCTCACACCACTGGGGTTTTCCAACGCCCCAGCCTTAAATAAATGATCTCTGCCACAACAGAAACCAAAGTGGCCGCCGGCGCAGCCAGACCAATGGCCATCAGACTGCCGGACAGTGTCACACTCAAAATCCACGCCAGCGGCAAGCGGACAAGCAGGGATGCCGCTACGCCGTTAACCATTGAAAAAGTCGTTCGTCCACAGCCGTTAAAAAAACCAAGAAAGCAGAAGCCAAAGGCAACAAGCATAAAATCAATGCTGAAGGTTCTCAGATAGGCTGTTCCGGCTGAAACAACGGCCGGTTCTGCCCTGAAAATCTGTAAAATTGACGCTGGAAAAGCCTGGGCCCAGATAAAAAAAGGGATTGAACAGAGCAGTGACATCACAAGACTGGCAAAAAGAGATTTCTTCGCCCGGTCAGGCTGCCCCGCTCCAATATTCTGAGCTGCAATGGCCGCGATCGCGCCCGAAAAGGCGCCGGCTGGAAGCATGGCAAAAGCGTCAAATTTTCCCGCAATACCAACCGCGGCGGCTGCAACGACTCCCATCGTATTGATGATGGCTGTAATAAACAGAAAGGAAATCTGCAGTAAAGTCTCCTGGAGCGATACCGGAATCCCTACCTTCAAAAGCCGTGCTGCCTTATCTCTGTAAATCCGGAAGTTGTCTTTTTTAAACTCAAAAATAAAGCTTTTCCGGTTCAGATAAACAATGGCCAGGATCATGCTGACTCCCTGTGAACCGGCCGTTGCCAGAGCAGCTCCCGCAGCACCCATTTTTAGTACACCTACCAGCAACAAGTCAAAAACGATGTTAAACACACAGGCTGCCGCAATAAAATACAATGGGCTTTTAGAGTCGCCCAGACCTCTGAGCATTGCCGCTAAAGCATTATAACCAAAGATAAAAAAGATTCCGCAGGCACAAATCCGAACATAATCCATGGCCGAAGCAAAGGATTCCGCCGGTGTTCTCAGCAAACCCAAAAACGGTGCGGCCAGCAGAAACAGCACCAATGTCATTAGAAGCGCAGCGATGGCAAAAAGCGACAGCATAGTGCTGATGGTCTCAACGGTGTCTTTTTCTCTGCCGCCGCCATAATACTGGGCAATGATGATGGTGCCGCCCATGGTCAACCCGGCTACAAAGCTTATGACAATCTGCATCATCTGTGTTCCGATAGAAACTGCCGCGACCACAGCTGCGTCATTAAACCAGCCAACGACCATCATATCCACCGCGCCATAGAGGGCCTGGATAAAATTAGCCATGAGATAGGGCAGCGCAAACACTGCCAGTGTTTTATAGATATTGCCTTTTGTCAGATTTTGTACTCGCTGTTCCAAATACCTTCCCCCCAAACGATTCATAAACAATCTTTTCTATTATAGCTAAAAACGCAAATGTTCTCAAGCTAAAACATACGACAAAAAAACCGGTGTTCCATCACCGGCTTTTCACATTAAACCTTCTTCCTTTAGCTCACTCCATATATTCGAGGATCTCATAGGATTCTGACTTTGACAACTCAAGAACGAACTCTCCCCTTCCGTTCTCTGTCATCCCCAAACGAAAACCAATGCGTTTATCTGCCGTTGTGACGATAAGCTTTTCCTCATCTTCATCCAACAGCGTCAGATTTTCATTTCGGTAGACGATCATTGTCTTAATCTGCATGACCTTTTCCAAATCTTCATAACGGACCATTTTGGTAAAATTACCATAGCTGCTTTGCCTGAAACCCGGCGGCGCCTTATTACCATCTACGATTAATTTAAATGTATCCGGCATAATCTCCTGACACTTAAAGGTTTCACCATGATACAAAGCATATTGCCCTGAGCGCATATTTTGTTCACCTCCTTTCATGTATAATAGAAGATTTTTATGTATTCGTTTTCTTTCAAGTTTTAAATGAAACCGTCTGTCCATGGCGGCAGACGGTTATATGCTAAAAAATCGCTTTAATCAGCATTTGATACAAAGGATAAATGATAAACTGAAGCAACACCACGGCCGCAATCCCGGAAAAATCAATGGGACCAATGACTGCAAAACGGCGCAGCGGTGACAAGATTGGCTCGGTTAAGCCATAAATCAGTTTCACGATCGGATTATCCGGGCTGGGATTAAACCAGCTCATCAGAATATTCGCTACAATCAGGAGCGTGATCAACTCAACAAGATAACGACCGGCAACAATTAAAATACTTTCGATCATTCCTATTTATCATCATCCCAGTTTAAAATAGGGGTAATTGTATCACTCTCGTCTTTTTCCATGCTTGTGGAAACAGAAACCTGTTTTGGCGCAAGGATAAAAACATTATCGGCTATACGGTTGATGGAACCTTCCAGAGCAAAAACCGCTCCGTTAAGGAAATCAAAAATTTTCTGTCCATCTTCGTATTCTGTATTTTTGAGATTGACAACAACCGTCTTATCCGCCTTGATTTTATTGACGATCCCTGGCGCGTCTTCAAACCGTTCGGGGTCTAAAACCAAAACCTCCGGACCATCGCCGATACCGACAAGACCTGTGCGTTTCGGGGCAGGCGTTGTTTTCTTTGGCTGAGGTGCATAAGTGTTTCTCGGTTCTTCGACAACTTCTTCTACTTCATCATCATAGTATTCATCATCGTAGTATTGATCGTCGTCATCCATTTCCATACCGAAAACCTTTATGATTTTATCTTTGAATTTTTCGTTTGCCATGCTGTTTCTCCTAACGATTAAATATTTTTCTTCCGATCCTTACAATCGTAGCCCCTTCTTCTATGGCGATGGGGTAATCATCCGTCATTCCCATAGACAGATATTGCATCTTAATATTCTCTCCATGGTATTCTTTTTCTATTGTATCATATAATTCTTTTAAATGCTTAAAAACTTTATGAATTTCATCAGAATTTTTTGTCATAGGTCCTATACACATAAGTCCCTGGACCTCAAGATGCGGACAGTTCCCGGCTTCTTCCATAACCATCCTGTATTCCTCGGCCATAAAACCCGATTTGCTGTCCTCTTCCGCAAGGTTAAACTGGATTAAAACATTTGTTTTAACACCGTGCTTGGCACTTTCCTTTTCAATGGTTTTTAGCAATGGGACAGAGTGAACTGAATGGATCAGACTGACCTTTCCCATCAGGTATTTAACCTTATTGCGCTGCAGATGACCGATAAAATGCCAGCGCACCGGCCCTTTAACCTCATCAACCTTAGCCAGAAATTCCTGAACCTTATTTTCTCCGAGATCATAAACACCAGCGTCAACAACCGCCTGTGTTTCCTCCACACTGCGGTGTTTGGTCACCCCCACTAGCGTTACATTTTCCGGAATATCTTTTTTAATTGCCGCAATGTTTTCTGCAATGACATTCTCTGCCATTCTGCTTCACTTCTTTCTCTGAAAATTTATGGATAAACCTTAATGGTCGTGCCGGAAGACAATGCCTTATTATTTTCGTCATCCAGCTTTAAAATAGCCATGCCCTTATCATATTTATATACGGTTACGGGTGTCAGTTCCTCAAAATAACCCTTTTCGAGCGTTTTTACATAGGTAGCGCCGTCTTTTTTGATAATAGCACTCTGTGGCACCTGAAAACAGCTGAACCGCTCGATATTAACGTCGGTATTTATCATGATTTCATTGGCAAAAACATTGATATAATCCTTGACAAGCATGACGATTATCTTGTTATCACCGTCGTCAATAACATCGACCAGATAACCCTTGTAGGTATTCTGTCCATTTTCAAAGGAAAGGGTAGGATAATAACGAAGCTGATCAACCCGCTTGACCAGAAATTTATAATATTCTGAGTTCTTTTCTGAACCACGGGTCCCCATATATTCTTCCTTATTGGCAAGCGCTTCCTCTTCGCCTTCCACCGCTTCACTTTTGGGAATCGAAAAAGCAGTGAAAATATGGTCATTATTAATAATTTTCAGGGCTGTCTGATTCTCTTTGTCAATTTTACTGGCCGTCTTCAGAAAATTCGTGTTGATATAAGGCAGTGCGCTTTCACTGACAACTTTTTCCATGGCATTAAGGGTAGTATAAACATACCCTGAGCCCATCATCTGTAAACCGCTTAACGTAATGTCTCTTGGCTGACCGTCATTCAAACTCTCGTATACAGCCTTTTGCTGGTTAAGCTCATCCTGGTTTTCTCCCATAAACTGGACAGAATCCACCAGAAATTCCTTTCGCTGCCGGTCGGCCTGGCCAAATTGTGTGGTAATCTTTGCCATTCCCACATAGTTTGCTGTAATTTCATTAATGACTGAAGGCCAGTCATTATAGTACTTATCCGCCATAATCTGATCGATGGTATCTGTCTGGTATTTCAGAAAATTCTGATTGATTACCTTCGGAGACTGTGTCAGTGTTTTGTAACCATTGGTTTTTTCTCCTTCGGGCAGTGTTAAATCTGCCGCAGAAAAATCGTCCAATTCAATATAATCAATGTCTTTAAAAAAGAAAAAATTGGTTTTATAGGCATTGGTATATTCAGAGGTTTCCAACAGCATCCGCTGGTTATTCCGGTAAATACCTGCAACGATTATGACGGCAATTAAAAAAAAACGACGCCAATAATCAATTTTCTCCGTTTATTGACCCGTCTCTTCCATTCCCGTGTAGCTTGACTCATCTTATTCACCTGTTAGTTTACTTATTTTGTAAAATTCTCTGATTTTGAATAAAAAAAAAATGGTCTGAGTGAGAGGATTCGAACCTCCGGCC
>CAUEUD010000036.1 GCA_959020865.1 Eubacterium limosum
TCTTTGGCGCGGGCTCTTTTTCCTTTGGCAGCTTCATCTCAATGCGCTCTCCCCCGAAGAGCACATCGCGTGCCCGGGGACCGAAGCGCATAACCGGGTACTCATCATCGGTGATGTGAATGAAGCCTTCCAGCGCCAGATAATGGATCATATCCCGGATGCGCTTTTCGCTGATATCTGCCATGATATTATAGGTCGAGAGCTTGTCAAAGCCAAGACTGAGAATACGTTGGTTTTTGCTGCCGCGCAGGGTATCCACGACCACCTTAATGCCAAAGCGCTGCCCGGTCCGTTTGATACAGGACAGGATCTTCTGGGCTTCGATGGTGATGTCCAGAATTTCAAACTGGGTCTGGCAATTTCCGCAGTGGTCACAGCAGACGGGCGCTTCCTCGCCGAAATATTTCAGCATATAGCCTCTCAGACAGTCGTTGGTATGACAGTAAAAGGTCATGTCCTTCAGACGCTGCCGGTCACGCTGTTTCAAAAGCGCGTCCGTCTCGGGGTCGCCGCTTTCCCGGTCAGCGTTCTCAATAAAGAATTGCTGAGTCCGTACATCCTGGCCGCTGTACAGCAGGATGCAGTCTGCGGGCTCGCCGTCGCGGCCGGCCCGGCCAGCCTCCTGATAATAGCTTTCCATATCCCCGGGCATGTTGTAATGCACCACAAAGGAGACATTGGATTTGTCAATGCCCATACCAAAGGCGTTTGTGGCGACCACGATGGGCTTTTCGTCAAAGATGAACAGATCCTGATTTTTCTTCCGCACTGCGTCGGGAAGCCCTGCGTGATAGCAGACTGCCGGGTAACCTGCGGCACAGATTTTTTCACAGACATCCTCCACGCTTTTTCGGGTTGCGCAGTAGATAATCCCGCTTTTATCCCGGTGGTCAGCCAGAATCGCCAGAAGAGCATCCAGCTTTTTAGCGGGTTTCTGCACCTCAAAATAAAGGTTTTTCCGGTCAAAGCCGGTCACCAGCACCTCGGGCTCCCTTAAATCCAGAAGTCCTACAATATCGCGGCGCACCTGCTCGGTGGCGGTAGCAGTAAAGGCAGAGAGGATGGGACGGCTGTCCAGGCTTTTGACAAAACGGTCAATTTCGAGATAGGATGGTCGGAAATCCTGCCCCCACTGGGAGACGCAGTGAGCCTCATCAACGGTAACCATTGCGATATTCTGCTCCCGGATAAAGTTGAGAAAGCCCTCAGCCAAAAGGCGCTCCGGGGCAATGTAAAGAATTTTGCACTGGCCCTGACGGATGTCTGAGAGCACTTCCCGGTATTCGGCGCTGCTCAGAGAGCTGTTGATAAAGGCAGCCGGGACGCCGGACTGGGTAAGCGCTCCGACCTGGTCCTTCATGAGGGAGATCAGCGGAGAGACCACCAGTGTTATACCGTCCATCAGCAGGGCAGGTACCTGAAAGCAGATGGATTTTCCCGCGCCTGTCGGCATGACGCCCACCGCGTCCCGTCCAGACAGGATTGTGTCGATGAGAAATTCCTGGCCTTCCCGGAAGGTGTCGTAGCCAAAGTATTGTTTTAAAACGGCGTGCTTGCTGCCTGTATCCATAAAGTTACCTCCAAACAAAAGTAGTTTTATTATACCACAACCAAAAAATTTATTCCGTAATTTGCTTTTGGGTATATAATAACAAAAAGAAATTTTATAGCGAGGAGAAAACAATGCTGAAAATTGCCGCCTTTGAAGTGCGAAGGGATGAAATAAAGGACTTTAAAAAAGCCGCTGAAAAATATAACGTGGAACTGATTTTTACAGGTAAGCCGCTGAGTGTGGAGACCTTCGATTTTGCCGAGGGCTGCGGCGCAGTGACAAGCCTTGGGCACAGTCGTATTGACCGCGTGATTTTAAACCTTATGCGGGACGCGGGTATCCGCTTTTACTGTACCCGGACTGTAGGCTATAATCATATTAATCTGGAATATGCCAGGGAACTGGGCATCCGGATCTGCAATGTCAGCTATCCTCCGAACGGAGTGGCGGAATATACGGTTATGCTGATGCTCATGTCTTTGAGAAAGTATAAGCAGGCCATGTTCCGGGGAAACGTCAATGATTACTCACTGGATGGGCTGGAGGGCCGTGAGCTCAGAAACATGACTGTTGGAGTTGTGGGGACCGGGCGTATCGGCCGAACAGTTATTGAGATTCTGCAGGGCTTCGGCTGTCGAATCCTTGCCTATGACGCTTATCCAAACGGCTCGGTTGCGGACATGGCAAAATATGTGGAGCTGGACACTCTTTACGCTGAAAGTGATGTCATAACGCTGCACACGCCGCTGCTTGAGAGCACTTACCACATGATCAACAGGGAAAGCATTGCGAAAATGAAGGACGGCGTGGTGCTCATCAATTGCGCCAGGGGCTCTCTGATGGATGTGAGCGATGTGATCGACGGCATTGAAAAGCAGAAGTTCGGCGCCCTTGGACTGGATGTTATCGAGCATGAGGATGGTATTTACCATGTCAATCACACGGTGGACATTATCAGCAACCGGGATATGGCATATATAAGACAGTTTCCCCATGTCACCATGACCCAGCACATGGCCTTTTATACCGAGGAGGCTGTGCGCAGCATGGTCTACGGTGCCGTCAAAAACCTGAGAGATCTGAATAAAACAGGAAGCAGCGCTTTTGAGCTGTTTTAAAAAACAAACCTTTTTCCAAGTTGATAGTCGGAAAAAGGTTTTATTTTTTCGTGATTGTCCTTAAAATAAAGACAACCGCCAACCGTTGAGAGATAAATGTAACAAATCGGTTTCAACCTTGTAAAACAGTTATTTTTTAGGCGAAACTTTATTACAGCGCATTGATTTTTAAGGTGGGCGGCGTTATGATGTGTCCATAAAGTAAATACATTTTTTGTAGAGGGGTTAAAATGCAAGAAAGAATCGAACACGATTCGATTGGAGCACTTCCTGTTCCAGTCGATGCCTATTATGGCGTACAAACCTTAAGGGCAAAACAGAATTTTCATATCACCGGAAAGCAGCTTCATCCCGATCTGATTGTCAGTCTGGTGCAGGTCAAAAAGGCTGCGGCTATGACTAATTTTGAAACCGGTGAGTTAAATAAAGAAATCGCTGACGCTGTCATCGCAGCCTGTAACGATGTGATTTCAGGAAAATACCACGATCAGTTCATCGTCGATCCCATCCAGGGAGGCGCGGGAACCTCCTCCAATATGAACGCCAACGAGGTAGTGGCAAACATTGCCATCGAAAAGCTTGGCGGAATGAAGGGAGACTACAGCATTGTCCACCCCAACGACCATGTGAACATGTCACAGTCAACCAATGACGTATACCCGACCGCGGGCAAGATTACTGCGCTTAAGCTTACCCAGAAGCTGCTGTTCCAGATGGAACGCCTGGGCGAGGCATTAAAGCAGAAATCCATTGAATTTGACAATATTATAAAAGTAGGGCGAACCCAGCTTCAGGATGCGGTACCCATGCGTCTGGGCCAGGCCTTCAACGCTTACCGCTCCGCCATTGACCGGGATACCCTTCGGCTGAAGAAAACCCAGAATGAGCTTTGTATTGTCAACATGGGCGGTACAGCCATCGGCACAGCCATCAACGCCAATCCGGAATATCTGAAACGGATTCCTGTGAACCTGAAAAAGACCACAAGCTTTAACATGGTGCTGGCTGAGGATTTGATTGACGCGACCCAGAATCTCGACGCCTTTGTGTCGGTTTCTGGCGCGTTAAAGGCAGCGGCGGTCACTTTGTCCAAAATGGCCAATGACTTCCGGCTGCTGTCCAGCGGCCCCAAAACCGGCTTTGCGGAAATTAATCTGCCGCCTAAGCAGAATGGCTCATCCATTATGCCGGGCAAGATCAATCCGGTTATCCCCGAGGTTGTCTCTCAGGTGGCCTTCAATGTTATTGGCAATGACCTGACCATCACCATGGCGGCCGAAGCCGGACAGCTTGAGCTCAATGCCTTTGAGCCAGTGCTGTTTTATAATCTGTTTGAATCCATCGAAACCCTGACCAACGGGATTTCTACCTTTATCGACAACTGCATTACAGGGATTACGGCCAATGAAGACCGGTGTGAGGAACTGTTAGAACACAGCATTGTTACGGTTACGGCGCTTTGTCCGTATATTGGCTATAAGGAAGCCTCCGACATTGCCAAGGAATCCATTTTAAGCGGCAAGCTGGTTTCTCAGATTGTCAGAGAAAAGGGTCTGCTGAGCCAGGAAGAGCTGGAAACGATCCTTGACCCGTCACTGATGACTGAGCCCATGGAGGAACAGCAGATTTCCTGAGAAGAAAGATACTGGCGCAGTTCGAAATTGCCTCTCTCACATGCAATTGCCAGCCTCGATAAAGCCTGCGCGATTGCATCGAGAGCGCCACTCGATTAAGACGTCGTAAACCTATAAATTTTATGAAGCTGCCCTCGGGCAGCTTTTTTAGTTTGTACCTCCAAAGCCCCAGTGATATAATAGACCCACACTAAAGCAGATTTTACAGGAGATTTTATGAAGCTTGTACTAGGAATTCTGGCCCATGTAGATGCCGGAAAAACGACTTTTTCAGAACAACTGCTGTACCATACCCGTGCCATCAGAAAGCTTGGGCGGGTAGATCATCAGGACGCCTTTATGGACCATCACCCCATTGAACGCGAACGGGGCATTACCATTTTTTCGGATCAGGCAGTTTTTGAAGTCGGGGGAGACACCTGTTATCTGGTGGACACCCCGGGACATGTGGATTTTTCATCGGAAACTGAGCGGGCCATTCAGGTGATGGATGCGGCGGTGATCGTGGCATCGGGCGTTGAGGGGGTTCAGAGCCATACCGAAACGCTGTGGAAGCTTTTGCGGCGCTACGAGGTGCCGACGTTGATTTTTATCAATAAAACAGACCGGGAAGGCGCAGATATTCCCGGCGTCATAAAAGCGCTGAAAACAAAATGCAGTTCAGATTGCCTGATGTTTACCGGGCACTATGAGGAGGGCATCATGGACACAACACTGGCGGAGGCTGTGGCGGAAAGGAATGAAGCACTGCTCGAGGCCTACCTGGATGAGGGCTACAAGCCGGAAGTGTGGCAGAGTGCTCTGGGGCAGATGTTTAAAAAGGCAGAAGTTTTTCCGGTTTT
Source organism: Eubacterium limosum (assembly GCA_959020865.1). Lineage (GTDB taxonomy): Bacteria > Bacillota > Clostridia > Eubacteriales > Eubacteriaceae > Eubacterium > Eubacterium limosum_B. The sequence continues at coordinate 5,147 of CAUEUD010000036.1, forward strand.
TGCGGGCTCGGCATTAAACGGTACAGGAATTGACGCTTTTATCAAAGCCATGACAATGCTTCTCCATGATAAGGAAAGCCCGGAAGAGGAGCCCTTCAGCGGCCATGTGTACAAGATACGCCACGACAGTGCGGGCAGCCGCCTGAGCTTTATCAAGGTGACCGCGGGAAAACTGAGGGTTAAAGACGAGGTGGTGACCGGAAAGGACAGTGAAGGCAGGCTCGTCCGGCAGAAGGTAAATGAGATTCGGATTTACAGCGGCGGACGGTATACGACAGTGCCGGAAGCAGTGCCCGGGGATCTCTGTGCTGTGACGGGCATGGACGCCACCCGGCCCGGGGATGGTATTGGAGAAAAGCTGTACCATGCCGGCTACGCCACTGTGCCGCTGTTGACCGCCAGCGTCATCTATGATGAAAGCCTGAACGTAAGAACCGTGCTTGAGGCCTTTAAGGAGCTTGAGGACGAGGACCCTGTGCTGGAGATCGTCTGGAATGAGAGCCTGCAGGAAATGCAGCTCCACATCATGGGTGCGATTCAGCTGGAGGTGCTTGAGGAGATTGTCAGGGAGCGTTTTGGTCTGGAAGTCCGCTTCGGCGACTGTGAGATTCTCTACAAGGAGACCATCGCGGCTCCGGTGACTGGCTACGGCCATTTTGAACCCCTCCGGCATTACGCAGAGGTACATCTCAGACTGGAGCCCGCCGCGCCGGGTACAGGCATTGCCTTTGACAGTGCGTGCTCTGTGGATATTCTGGACAGCAATTATCAAAATCTGATAAAGACCCATGTGTTTGAGCGTGAGCACAGAGGCGTGCTGACCGGATCGCCCATCACCGATATGCGCATCGTTCTGGTCAACGGGCGGGCGCATCTTAAGCATACCGAGGGCGGCGACTTCAGGCAGGCAGTTTACCGGGCGATTCGTCAGGGACTGGAGCAGGCAGAGTCCGTTTTACTTGAGCCGGTCTACCGGTTTGAGATAGAGGTTCCCTCAGAGGCGATGGGGCGTGTCATGTCGGATATCCAGAAAATGGCCGGGCGTTTTGAAGCACCCGAGCTCAGGGGCGACCAAGCTGTGATTTCCGGCTTTTGTCCGGTGGCTACGATGATGAATTACAGTCAGGAAATCCTGTCCTTCACCAAAGGCCGTGGGATGCTCAGAGCAACCTTTTCCGGTTATGAGCCCTGCCACAACGCAGAGGCGGTCACCCTGCGCATCGATTATGATAAAAAACATGATGTGGAAAACACTTCGGATTCAGTTTTCTGTTCTCACGGTGCAGGCTTTAACGTTCCCTGGGATCAGGTGGCGGAATATATTCATTGTAAGTAAAGGCGGTGTAAAGAATGGAGCAGACGAAAATTTTAGTCATTGAGGATGACCGGGAGATTAACAGCATGCTGTGTGAAATGCTGGATAAAAATGGCTATGTGGCAGAGGGTGCGTTTACAGGTATGGAGGGGTTGTCCAGACTGAGAAGCGAAGGCTATGACCTGTTGATACTGGATTTGATGCTGCCCTATAAAAGCGGCGACGCAGTGCTGCAGGAGCTCAGGCGCTTTTCCAGCTTACCGACCATTGTTATTTCAGCCAAGGATACTGTACAGAACAAGCTTGACCTTTTCCACCTGGGCGCGGACGACTATCTGACAAAACCCTTTGATCTGGATGAAGTGCTGGTACGGGTCGAGGCTGTCCTCAGGCGCTGCGGCAGCAGCGAAGCCCAGAGAGCTCCGGAAATTTTACAGGCTGGAAAGCTGGCAGTGGATACAGAGTCAAAGACAGCCAGCGTGGATGGGCAGGAGCTGGTATTGACTGCCAAGGAATATGGTATCCTGGAGCTTTTGATGCGCTACCCCCACAAGGTTTTTTCAAAGGCCAACCTTTTTGAAAGTATCTGGAACGAGGAATACGTCTGTGAGGATAATACCCTGAACGTGCATATGAGCAACCTCAGGAATAAGCTGAAGGCAGCAGACCCGGAGACAGAGTATATCAAAACGGTCTGGGGGATGGGGTATCGGATGAATTAAGGTTTTCTTTAGAACTGGGTTAAGAACTTCTTTATTCCTGCGGCATAAAATGAAAGCATCAAGGAAAAGGAGACACTAAAGTGGACGAAATTGTATTAAAAGCGACGGATCTGTGTAAACATTATGGGAGCTTTAAAGCCCTTGACCATTTGAGCCTGACCATTGAAAAGGGGAAAACCTATGGCTTGATCGGCCAGAACGGTGCAGGGAAGACGACCTTTATAAGACAGGTGTGCGGACTTTCCTACCCGTCTGGCGGGGAGCTGGCGCTCTTTGGTAAAAGCGATGAAAAAGGAATGCGCGAGGGAAGAAAGCGCATGGGCTGCCTGGTGGAGACGCCGGCGCTGTACCAGGGCATGACAGCAAAGCAAAATATGGAGGCCCAGCGGATTCAGAGAGGAATCCCGGATAAGAAAGCCGCAGAGAGAACCCTGGAGCTGGTGGGGCTTACGGATACAGGGCGGAAAACAGTAAAGCATTTTTCGCTTGGGATGAAACAGCGGCTGGGTATTGCCATGGCCCTTATCAGCGATCCGGAATTTCTGATTCTCGATGAGCCCATCAACGGACTGGACCCAGTGGGGATTGTGGAAATCCGCGAGCTTTTAAAGCGGTTAAACACAGAGCGCGGCACCACACTGCTGATTTCAAGCCATATCCTCAGTGAGCTCTACCAGACAGTGGACCATTTTATCATTATCGACAGGGGGCATATCGTTGAATCGCTGACCCAGGAAGAACTGGATGAGCGCTGCCGACGCCACATCGCCATTGAGGTGGACGATACGGCCAGAGCTGCCGCGGTCATTGAGGAATCCCTCCATACTGATAACTACAGGGTTATGCCTGACGGCACCATTAAGCTTTACGACCATCTGGAGGAGATACGCGCCGTATCAGCAGCTTTATCTCAGAGTGGGCTGCTTCTGACAGGCATCAGCGTGAGGGGTGACAGTCTGGAGGACTACTTTCTGCAAAGCATCGGAGGCCGGAAAAATGGGTAATCTGCTTCGGCTGGAATGGTACAAGCTCTGGAGGGATAAAACTTTTTACGCCGTGTTTGGCGTGACGGTGCTTCTGGGAATCTGTATCAGCTTTGACGGTCACAGTGTGACCGGGCTGCAGGTTATGGGAGCAGCGCTCTATACCGCCAATCTGCTGATCCTGCCAGTCTGTGTGTTTCCTGGGCTGTTCATCGGACGTGAGTTTGGCGAAGGCACTATTTATCACGGAATTGAGAGCGGCCACAGCCGGTTTCAGGTATTTCTGGCTAAATCAGTGGTATTTTTTATCGGGTGCGAGGTGCTTATGATGGCCTTTCCGGCTGCCAATGTGCTTTTTCACAGCCTGGCTTTCGGTTTTGGCGAGCCCATGTCTGCTGAGATTGCCCTGTACCTGATAAAGGTGACCGGGATTGTGGTGGTGCTCAACGCAGCTTCAATGGCTGTCGGCCTTTTTCTGGGGTTTTTATGCCGGGATGTCGCAAAGACGATTGGCATCAGCCTGTTTATTTTTGGAATTTTGACCTTCCTATTAAATCTTTACGGCGCAAAACTGAGTTCTTTGAATGTCCTGATTCCAATGGCGGCTGAACGTCTGCTCATGACTGAGATACTCCCAGCAGCGTCGCTGTGGTTGATTTTGGGATCAGGCGCAGCGTGGATTGCAGTGCTGGGGGCAGGAGCGTTTTTCTGCTTTTCCAGACGTGCTCTGCAGTAGAGGCGTACCATGATTAACTTGTTGAAGATGGAATGGTACAGGCTCAGGCACAGCCGGCTTTTCGGGGGACTGCTGTTGGGTATTTTTATTGCTGGATTGTTCATCGGCGCGTCCGAAACAGAGGGACAGGCTGTGGCAAGCGCTGCCGCCAATGGAAATGGCGGTGTGCAGCTGATCCTGCAGATGATGTCAGAAGCGGTTCCGATGGGTTTTCTTGCTTCGATTTTTGGCGTTATTTATCTGGGACAGGGATTTGCAGAACGCACACCAAATCTTGCGGTTGAGAGCGGTGCTGGCAGGAACGCGGTTTTTTTGAGTAAAACGCTGACTTATCTCATGGTTATTTCGTTGGCTATGATGATTTATATATTGGCAGGCGTTGTGATTGCAGCCTTTACCCAGAACTTCGCTGGAGAGTTTCTTTTAAGATTTAATGGACTTCAAATAGCCGTGACCTTTTTTATGACAGGTTATGCAATGTGTGGAATGGCGCCGCTGTTTCTGGCAATATTCAGAGATGCGGCAAAAACAACACTGCTTTCAATTCTGGCGCTGATGCTGCACGTTTTTCTGGCAGTATCCGGCAATGTATTGAAAGGAGTGCAGTGGTACATGCCTTTAAATCAAATGCAGGCTTCAGAACTGGGGATGGCAGAGTGGCTGACAGCCATAGGGATCGATTTTGCTTTTCTGGTGATTCCCTTTCTCCTGGGCTGTCTGATTTTTTCAAAGCGTGAGTTAAAGTAGAGGAGATGACGAAATGCTTGCTTTAATCAAAATGGAGTTTTACCAGCTTGTCCGTAACAGGCTGTTTTATCTGATGGCTGGAATCAGTATTGTTTTTGGGGCATTGATGAGTTCAGGATATATTGGAGATACGAACCCCTTTGGTGTCCCGATGGCAGATGGATTATCTGTATTCGGAGGAATGGTCTATGATTCCACCATGTGGCTCATTGTCATTGGGGCGATGAGCGCTCTGATGCTCGGGCAGAGCGCTTCGGATAAAACGCTGGCGCTGGCTGTATCCGCGGGGCACAGCCGCGCTTCTGTTTATTTTTGCAAGGCGCTTGTGTTTTTGCTGGCTGTCAATATCGTGATGTTTCTTTATCCCTTCGCGGGACTCATTGTCACTGGTGTGGCGCACGGGTTTGACAAAGGCATTATTACAGAGCCTTTTGCCCAGTATCTTCTCAGAGTTATCGGTATGGTTTTTCTGGCAAACTGCGCGGTTTTCAGCGTTTCAATCCTGTTAATGGCCGTTTTTCAGGATGCGGCCAAGACAACGGCCTGCGCGACGCTGGCCATTATTCTGGAGTCCTTTGGGATGGTATTTTTTCTGTCAAGGAGGATGTCGCCGCTCTGGCTTCCGCCTTATATGGCGAGGGCAGCGGTTTTCACACCCTTGAATATATCTCAGGTTATCCTGATTTTAACAGCATGTCTTGGTTTTACGGCTTTACTCCTAGGCGCTGGATATTTTGTGTTCAGGAAGAGAGAGATAAAACAAAACGGAAAGCGTGGGGTCAATGTTTGGAATCATCGTGGTTTTAGCGGCAGCTGTGGCGGTATTGGCGGTTCGGACAGCGGTTATGCGGCGGGAGATAAGGAGCATGAGCCGTCAGCTGGAGGATTTATCTTCTGGGCGGACTGAAAAGAAGATCAGCCTGACCTTAGTGGATGCCCGGCTAAACGAGCTGGCGACTCAGATCAACGAGAATATGGAGCTTCAGAAGCAGCTGCGCATTGACGCGCGAAAGAGCGAACAGCGGCTAAAGGATTCCATCGCGGGTGTTTCCCATGACCTGCGGACACCGCTGACAGCGATCATCGGTTATATTCAGATGCTTGAGCGCAGCGGACTGAACGGGGAGCAGCAGGAAAAAGCCATGGTAATTCTAAAAAAGGCAAACGCCATGCGGGAGCTGGTTGAAAGCTTTTTTGAACTCTCCGTCATAGAATCAGGCCAGTCGGAGCTCGCGGAGGAAGCTGTTAATTTTACCAATATTGTCTCAGAAGCGGTGGTGGACTTTATTCCGCGGTTTGAGGCGGCAGAGCTTAAGCCTGATGTTGACCTTGGGGATAAAAGCCTGTATATGGCGGGTGACACCACAGCTCTGCGGCGCATTGTCCAGAACCTTTTGTCCAACGCCCTTAAATACACCGCAGGCAGGGTAGAGGTCACACTCGAGGAAAGCGCTGGAAAAATAATCCTGACGGTTGCCAACGAGGTGAGGCCTGACACCCCTCCGGATATGGAAAGACTTTTTGAGCGCTTTTATACAGCGGATGATTCCAGAAACAGCGGAAGTGCCGGACTGGGGCTGTACATTGTGAAATTGTTGGCGGAAAAAATGCAGGGTGCGGTGAGTGCTTCCCTTGAGAATAAAACACTGTCGATTTATATTGTATTCCAAGAGGAAAAAAACAAACAGGCTTGAAGCGATTGCTTACAAGCCTGTTTTTTATATCTGCCCATAATACAGAATCTGGTTTCTGGCATAGTCAAAGTATTCATCCAGCAGATGGCCGGCAACCGGTGGCGGCCTCTTATTTTTGTATTAAATTTTTTAAGAAAAACCATTTGTAGAAGGCGTAAAAAGTCCTCAATATTTGTATATTTTTTCAAATTATGGTAAACTTATAAAGATTTCTAAGGAAATTTAAAGGTGAGAAAAGTGTTTAAGCCTGTTGAGAACAGTACAGAAAATTTAATAGCCCACACGCGCAATATGAAATACCTCCTGGCTATGGAGGGGATATTTGTCGGCATGATCGCAGGTGGTATCGCGATCATCTACCGGCTGGCCCTGAACTTTTCAGAGAAGAACATGAGCTTTATTTTATCTTACGCGGGTGAACACCACTGGGCCATTGCGGCATGGTTTGCCGCCCTTATCGCTATGGCGGTAATTGTCGGGAGAATGGTCAAGTGGGAGCCGATGATCTCTGGCAGCGGCATTCCCCAGGTAGAAGGGGAGCTTCAGGGATATTTTGAAGAGCCCTGGCTCAAAGTCATCATCGGAAAATTAGTAGGAGGGATTCTCTGCATCATCGGGGGGTTGTCCCTTGGGCGTGAAGGCCCGTCTGTGCAGCTTGGCGCCATGGGCGGCAAGGGTTTTTCGAGGATTTTTAAACGCCTTAACATTGAAGAACGCTACCTGATGACCTGCGGGGCAAGCGCAGGGCTGGCAGCGGCATTTAACGCGCCGCTGGCAGGCATTATGTTTGCTCTGGAGGAGGTTCACAAAAATTTCTCAGCAACCGTGCTTTTTTCTGCTATGACGGCTTCCGTCACTGCGGACTTTGTTTCAAAATATGTTTTTGGCCTGGGATCGGTATTTCAGTTTCAGGTGGACTCCTCGATTCCGCTGAAATACTATGGCTTTATCATTCTTTTGGGAATTATTCTGGGAGCAGGCGGCGCTTTTTACAATAAGGTGCTGGCAGGCACTCAGGATTTGTACGCCAGGATGACCTTTTTAAAAGCGGAACTCCGCCCGGTTATTCCATTTTTAATGGCTGGGATTCTGGGCTTTACGCTGCCCCAGGTGCTGGGCGGCGGACACATGATGATCGAGCTTCTGGTGCCGGGTAATCTGCCCCTGACCATGATCCTGCTGCTGCTGGTGGTGAAGTTTATTTTTTCCATGTTCAGCTTTGGCTCCGGTGCGCCGGGCGGCATCTTTTTTCCGCTTTTAGTTTTGGGCGCATACATCGGTGGATTTTATGGTATGGTCGTTGTCCGGGGAATGGGAATGGACCCGCAGCTCATCAATAACTTTATCATTCTGGCAATGGCCGGTTACTTTACAGCCATTGTCCGCGCGCCGATTACAGGAATCGTCCTGATTTCTGAAATGACTGGCTCCTTTACCCATCTGCTGTCTTTGTCGGTTGTCGCCATCACCGCGGAGATCACTGCGGCGGCGCTTAAATCTGAACCAGTCTATGAAATGCTGCTTGACCGTATTGTCGCGAGACGCGGTGAAGAACCCGTTCCGGAAACCAGCAACAAAACGCTGATCGCCGTCTCGGTACATCACAGCTGCGGGCTGGTCGGGAAGCGTATCTGGGAAATTCAGTGGCCGGAAGACTGCCTGCTGGTGTCTATTCGAAGGGGAGAAAAAGAACTGATCCCCAAGGGGGACACTAAAATAAGGCCAAGCGACACCATTGTGGCTCTGGCAAATGAGACCGACCTGAACAGGGTAAATACAGAGCTGCACGCTCTATGTGAGGAAGCGCCTGCCGCCGGCAACGGCTGATTTTTAAGCGGGTGTTACATATATAAGTAGAACATTGATATCAATATTATCGGAAGTGATTGAGGAGGTAAACTATGAACAAATCAGCAAAGGTTCTCGCAGCGGCTGCGGGCCTGGCGCTTGTGCTTATCATTATGGTCAGCGTGGCTCTGGCGTATGCCGGGAGAGACATTACGCTGCTGCAGGACAGAATTGTTCACATCAGCGTGAACGGCTATGCGGTGGAGATTCCGCTCAATGAGGACGGGGCGACCTATGATATTCCCAGCCTCACAACGGAACGTGAAAATGAGTTTATTCTGATGAACGATGCCGGAGCATCCATTGAGGTCAATGAGGCAAAGCTTCAGACCAATAAAAAAGCAAAGGTAACCGTCAAAAAAATCGACAGCAATGAAGTGCTGGAGATGGTGGTAACCAACGGTAAAGATACCCGCACGATTTATTTGAGAACCCTTTCCAAGCAGCTGCCGGAAATGCTGGCGACTGGCCAGAGCCCCTACGAAGGTGATTTTTATGTGACAGACACCGAGAAGGCCGCCATGTACAAGCTGGATATGAACGGTAATGTTACCTGGTATGTGGCTCTGACCCCGGAACAGGCCGACGGCAAAATCTTCACAGATTTCAGACAGCATAAGCTGGAAAACGGCGATATCCGCTACAGCTACCAGATTGTTGACCCGGACGTCAGCACAATGGGGCTGGCCGATTATCTGCCGGGAACACGTGTGGTTCTTGATGAAAAATACAAGGAAGTCAAACGTGACGGCGCCCGTATCTCTTTGCTGGACCCTAATGAAACCGATCATGATAAAAAGGTCATGGGTGACCCGGTCGATGGGCATGACTTTGTTCTTCTTGGGGATAAAAACTGGATCACGGAATCCTATGTGGCAGAAACTGTGGACAATATTCCAGCGGAATTAAATCCCAATCCTCTCGGCTCAAAGGTAGTGGCAGCGGTTATTCAGGAAGTCAAGGACGGGAAGCCGGTCTTTACCTGGAAATCCACTGATCATCCGGAGCTGTACGCGCTCAGCGAAAAGGGTAATGATTTTGCGAACAGCAATATGCAACCTCAGGACTATCTGCATATCAATGCCATGATACTGGACCCGTCAGACAATAATCTGATCGTATCTTTTAAAAACGCCAACACCATTGTGAAGATTGACCGCAGCACCGGGGACATTCTCTGGAAGCTCTCGGGCAAGGGTGATGAATTTGGCCTCGCGGATCATCAGAAAACCTCTGGTCAGAGCAGTCTCTCCTTAACCGACGATGGCTACCTGGTCGTTTTTGACAATGGCCAGAGCACTGGCAAAACCCGTGTGCTCAAATACAAGCTTGATGAAACCAACAAAAAAGTCATTGATTTTAAAGAATACAGTATGGACGGTTACACTTCCTCCGAATTTGGAAGCGCTCAGAAGGTTGACAACGAGAAAGACGCCTATATCATTGGGTGGGGCGTCAACGGAGCGAACCAGCCTGTACTCACCGAAATGAATTTCACCGACAATAAAAAGCTTCTGGAAGTTGTGTTCCCGAACGGCGAACACACCTTCAAAGTGCAGAAGTTTGACAAAGTAGAAAACTGATAAAAAAGCAGGCGTCAGCCTGCTTTTTTAATGTCTGTTTTTCTACTGCCATTTTTTTGAAAAGGTTTGATGTAAACTGGCAACGGTTTTCAGCCGTTTTTTAACAAAAAGCGGCTTCTTATTATCAGGGAAAAGTGATAGAATCATGGTGGAATAAAAATCAAGGAGAACAAAGCGATGGGAATTAAATTAGTAGCATTGGATATGGATGGCACCACGCTTCAGAGTGATATTACACTGGCGCGCGAGACAATCGTAACCATTGAAAAGGCCGTCAGCCAGGGAATCATTGTCGTGCCGACAACCGGACGAGTGTTTGGAGAGCTGCCTGAAGAGATTACAGACATCGATGGGGTCTCCTACGCCATTACATCAAACGGTGCGCAGGTAACAGACTTGAACCGTAAGATGACTCTTTATGAAAATCCCCTGACAAAGCAGGATTTAGATACAGTGCTGAAGGTGCTCAGGCAATATGATTTGATGATCGAAGCCTATGTGGGCGGAAAAACCATTGTGATCGAGGACTGCATGAAAGATCTGAGCAGATTTCATGTACCCGAAGCCTATTGGGATTTCTTCAGGGAAACCCGTCACACCATAGCTGATCAGGAAGACTATTTTAACTTTTTATACAGCCATTCTGTTGAAAAGTTTAATATTTTTTTCAGCCATATGGAAAACCGGAGTGAGCTTAAAACAGTTCTTGAGAATACCACGGATCTGACCATCACATCAGCTGTGGAAAACAATCTGGAAATCAACAACCCGACCGCCAATAAATGGGACGGATTAAAGCATTTGTGCCGCCACCTGAATATTAAAAGTACTGAGGTCATGGCCATGGGCGACAGCAACAATGACTATGAAATGCTCAAGCATGCCGGATTGGCCATCGCCATGGAAAACGGCATTGACCGTGTTAAGGAAATTTCGGATTTTATTACAAAAACCAATGACGAGCACGGCGTAGCCTATGCGCTGGAAAAGTTTATTCTTAACCCCAAAGCAGATAAACGACAGGAACTGGCAAGCTGAAGTTGACAAAAATCTGAATTGGGAGTATAATCAATACCGTTCGATTTTAGCGAAGGGAATTTTTATCATGACACTTACAATTGCAAAGGCTCCGAACAGATGGATAACGATGAGACATTGTGCGGAGCTTAATCCGGAGGCATAGCCTCCATCAGTTCATCGGTCAAAAGTGCTATCAAGCGGCCTCAGGCAGCTTTGTTTTGTGCGCACTTTTTACCGGAGGACAGCAATTTAGGATAACGGGCTGTGGATGATGTTTTCATCCGCAGCCTTTTTGTTTGGAGCGGGAGAAAACCCCTCAGGCAGAGAGCGCTGTGCGCTCTCTTTTTTATTGGAATTTTTAGATTTGAAAGGAATGATCACAATGAGTTTACTGGAAGTAAAAAATCTGTCTCACAGCTATGGAGACAAGGTATTATATCACGAAGCCTCCTTTGATTTATACAATGGAGAGCATATGGGTCTGGTCGGGCAAAATGGTGCGGGAAAGAGTACCCTGATCAAAACCCTGATTGGGGAAGTCATCCCGGATGACGGCCTCATCAAATGGTTCCCAAAGGCCTCTGTAGGGCATCTGGACCAGTATGCCCAGGTAGATGCGGGCATCACGGTCTTTGAGTATCTGAAGCAGGCCTACGCCGATTTATACAGGATGGAGGAGCGGTTAAACGGGCTGTATGAAAAAATGGTGGAGGATACCAGCGAAAAGCTGATCAACCAGGCGGCCCATTTACAGGAAACCCTGGAGGACAGGGATTTCTATGCCATTGAAAGCCATATTTACCGTGTGGCCGCGGGGCTTGGCATTACGGCCATCGGGATGGATAAAGTTCTTGAGACGCTGAGCGGCGGACAGCGCGCAAAGGTTATCCTGGCAAAGCTGCTCCTCGAGAAGCCAGAGGTACTGCTGCTGGATGAGCCCACCAACTTTTTGGACAAAGAGCATGTAGAATGGCTGGCGAAATATCTTATAGGCTTTGAGGGCGCTTTTATTCTTGTATCCCATGACTTTGATTTTCTGGATCAGGTAACGACCTGTATCGGGGATATCGAGTTTGGCACCATCACCAAGTACCATGGTAACTACAGCGCCTTTCTGAAACAGAAGGGACAGAAACGGGAAGAATATATCAGGCAGTATGAAAGCCAGAAAAAACTCATCGAACGGACTGAGGAATATATTGCGAAGAATAAAGTGCGGGCCTCCACTGCGGCCATGGCCAAAAGCCGTCAGAAAAAACTGGATAAAATCGAACGTATGGCGCCGCCGACCGGCCTGACCAAGCCGATGATCCGTTTTAAATCCACTGGAATCACCGCTCAGAGGGTTCTGGAGGTTGAGAATCTGGAAGTGGGGTATTACTACCCCTTACTGCCAAAGCTGCATTTTGTGCTGGAGCAGAACCAGCGGGTGGTCATTACCGGCTTTAATGGTATCGGCAAATCAACGCTGCTGAAAACCCTGATTGGTGAAATTTCGCCCATCTCTGGAAGTTTTGAGTTCGCCAGAAATGTGGTCATTGGCTATTATGAACAGGATTTGAAATGGGATAGAGAGGGGCAGACGCCGCTGGAAATCATTACGGAAGCGTTTCCAAAGCTGTCGCAGAAACAGACGCGATCTGCCCTGTCACGCTGTGGCGTCAAGGCGGAGCATGTTCTCCAGCCCATCACCACCCTGAGCGGCGGTGAGCAGTCCCGGGTAAAGCTCTGCAAGCTTACCCTGTCGCCCTGCAACCTGTTGATTCTTGACGAACCCACCAACCATTTGGATTATCTGGCAAAGGAAAGCCTTCAGGAAGCACTGCGGGATTTTGACGGCACCGTTATTTTGGTATCTCACGAAGCCGCCTTTTATCGGGATTGGGCCGATAAGGTGGTGGAGATTGAAAAGATGGGTTTTTAAGAAACTTGACAAATTCTGAATAGCGCGTATAATTGAAAGTAGTAATTTACTAAATTTAGTAAATTACTAAATAAAATTTAAGGATAAGCAGTATGAAGATACCAACACATTTAAAACATAAGCCTGTTATTGAGGTTGAAAACTATGAGGAAATTGATGGAAGAAAGGCCTATGACAGTGATGCCAAGGGCCTTTCGCTGGGACTGGCCCAGTGGAACGACCGGGGACGGGTGGACGCTTCGGCCAAGGTATGGCGTTACACCGGAGAAAAATGGTCACGGCAGTCTGAGGAGCTACCCCTGCACCGGGTTATTGACCTGGCCATACTGATCTGCCGGGCAGAACAGTATTTCAGAGAAGATTCCTACCGCCACGATAAGCTCTATGACCCGGAAAATCCGGTGATCGACCGGGTGGGGCTCCAGGGAGACGCCATGACCATCGCAGTCGATACAGACAATGAGATGATTGATGAGGACATTAAGCTTTTTGCGCAGGCATTGGCAGAAGACGGCGAGCTTTTAGGTGAGCGTCTGGCTGCGCTGTCGCGCATTTTAAAAGAAATGGGGTACTAAAATGAATATGGATCGTAAAAAAGAACTGAAAGAAGAATACAAAAATTACCGTCCGGAAATGGGGCTGTTTGTTATCCGTCATATTGAAACAGGCAAAGCGTTTTTAGAGGCGACAAACAATATTAAAGGAAAGATCAACAGTGATGTTTTTCAGCTGAATATGGAAACCTTTATGCGTAACCGTGACCTGAACAAGGACTGGAAGCGCTTTGGGAAGGACGCCTTTGAGGTGGTGATCCTGGAAAAGCTGGAATATGATGAGGATGATCAGGGCGACAGGGACTACAGTGACGAGCTGGAAATACTCTATGGCGAGTGGCAGCGCAAGCTTCGCTCAGAGGGAACGGAGCTGTATTGAAATGATCCGCAAAATGACTGAAGCAGACCTTGAACGGGTTATGGAAATCTGGCTGGACGCCTGTATTAAAGGGCAGTCCTTTATACCGGAGGATTACTGGAGAAGTCATGCCGACGTGGTGAAAAAGGATTATATTCCCCAGTCCGAAGTCTATGTGAACGAACAGAATAATGCGGTCAACGGCTTTATCGCTGTGGTCGGGAGCCGTCATATCGGTGCTCTGTTTGTGGATACGGACTGCTGGCATCAGGGCATTGGCCGTGGGCTGATGGAATACGCCCTTGAGCATTACAAAGGAATGATCACACTGGCTGCCTATGCGGAAAATGACCGGGCAGTCAATTTTTACAAGCGAATGGGGTTTGAAATAAAGGAAGAAGAAATTGAAGCCGAGAGTGGCTGCCGTGAGTATATCATGCAAGGAGAAAGTAAATGAAACCCATTTTTTTATGTTACCCTAAATGCTCAACCTGCCAGAAAGCTAAACGCTTTTTAGAAGCCCGGGGGGTGGATTATGAGCTGCGGGATATTGTGGAGGAAAATCCTACAAAAGAGGAATTGCTGAAGTGGATGGAGCTTTACAGCGGAGAACCAAAAAAATTTTTTAACGTAAGCGGTATGGCCTACCGGGAGCTGGCGCTGAAGGACAAGGTGAAAACCATGACCCGGGAAGAGATGGCGGAGGTACTGTCCACCAACGGTATGCTTGTCAAAAGGCCGGAGCTGATCTTTGAAGATAAAGTGTTTGTAGGCTTTAAAGAAGAAGAATGGGCTGCTGCGCTGGGGCTTTAAAATGAAGTTTGAGGAACGCTACAGCTGGCTGCCTGAAGACGCCCTGCCCCAGGAGATCGTTCTGCTCATGGGCCGGGGGTGCTTCTGGAAAAGGTGCAGCTTCTGTGACTACCATATGGACAGCGGGCCGGATTCAGAATCTGTTTCATTGAACGGCCGTGTGTTAGAACAGGTGACGGGTGAGTTTGGCCGTCTTGTGGTGCTTAATTCAGGCTCATACTTTGAACTGCCAGAGGCAACCCAAAAAAGGGTGCTTGAGATCTGCCGTCAAAAGAAAATCCGGAATCTGCATATGGAAAGCCACTGGCTCCTTCACGAAAAAACACGGTCCTTGAAGGATGAACTGGCCAAAGAAGGCATTTCGCTTCATCCGCGCATTGGCATTGAGACCTTTGACGAGCAATACCGGGAAGCGGTTATGCTCAAGGGGATGGGCTATAACCGGGCACCTTCCGCCATCGCGGAAATTTATGATGAATGCTGCCTGCTTTTTGGCATGACCGGCCAGTCGCCAGAACAGTTTGAGGAGGATATTGCCATCGCCGTAAAGTATTTTTCACGGGTCTATGTCAATATTTTTAATGATAACAGCACTGCTGTAAAGGCCGACCCGGAGCTGATCCGCTGGTTTGCCAGATACAGCCTGCCCAAACTGCAAAAAGACCCCAAAATCTGTGTGTTAATGAATAATACCGATCTTGGGGTGGGTGATTAAATTATTCATGAATCAGCTCAACAGGTGCCACAAAGGTCATCAGCATCCGTTTAAAAACGGCGTCGTCTTCCGGCGTCCGTTTTTTTATTTTGGCAGCGTGGCCTGCCTGGCGCTGTTTTTGATTTAAAAAGCGCTGATAAAGCAGCTCGTCAATATTCGCGGTGCTATACACAAAGCCAGAAGGGCTGAGAACCGCCGTGACTTTTTCAAGAACAAGGGCAGCCAGGCCATAGTCATGTGTTATGATAATGTCCTGCGGCTCAGCCATGCCGGCAATTTTATAGTCGCTGGCGTCCCGGCCCTGATCTACCCGGATAACCTCACAGTCGTCGTCGCCCTCAAGGTCGTGGGATGTGTCGGCGACCATCAACAGCGGAATTTGATAAGAGACAGCGGTCTCTTCGCAGATCGTCCGGACGCCTTTAGGACAGGCGTCACCATCAATAATTATGCGCATATTTCATTCCTCCTTTTGGTTAAACGCAGCCAGCTCTACAGATAAATCCGATGGGGAGCGCGTTTTGAAGTTCCAGATATTCATACTGAAGTAATAGTAATTAACGTATTCGGCGATTGAGAAAAACAACAGGATCAGCCCAAAAAGGTTAAAGGGAACAAATAATGCGCCCCGGTCTGCGAACAGCAGCACCAATAGAAACAAGGGATAAAGCCCTATCACAAAGGGTGTAACCCGTTTGAACAGGGAAAAAATCCGAAGAATAGCTGTCCGGTTGACCGACTTGCCAGAGGCAGCCTGGTCACGGTACAGCCAGTAACCACAGCCCTGGAGTAAAGTGAAAATTAAAACGGCCCCCGGCAAAATGAGACGGATATCAAGGCCGCCCTCCAAAGTGGTGGAGAGAAGGTATACCAGATAGCCGCAGACCACCATGGTTGCCAGTTCACTGAGAAACAGCCGGTGACACTGCTTGGCGTCTTTATTGTCCATATTTAAGAATGATCTCCTTTGTGTTTTTTACTGTTTTCAAGATAGGTCTCCATTCGTTTTTTGTTAAAAATCAACACGCCGGCAAAAATACCGTACATCCCGAGGACAATAACCAGACGAACCGGATTATCCTGCATGATGCCTGCCCCCATAAGCGTTGTCATCAAAAATCCCGGGGTACGCCCCAGCAGGGCAATCAGCATGAAGCTTTTAAAATTCATTTTGGTAAGCCCAGCCAGATAACAGAAAATATCATCAGGAAAGCCGGGAAACAGAAAGATTAAAAATAAAACCATGTTCAGCCGGGAGTCGCGGATGCTGTCTAGCTTATCTGTCCATTTGGATGGAACCCATTTTAAAATGACCGGGCGCCCCAGTTTTTTCGCAATGCCAAAGGCAGCCGCGGTTCCGATCATAATGCCTGCTTCACTGAGCAGAAAGCCCTTTATCCAGCCGAAAAGCGCGCCACCCACCAGAGTGGTCGTACCGCCAGGGATCGGCGCAATAATGA
>CAUEUD010000037.1 GCA_959020865.1 Eubacterium limosum
AGTGGCTTTGGATTATTTCTTTCAATACTATTCATCTTTAATCCTCCTGAAAGTGTGTGTCTATATCATACCATAATCTTAAACGCTTTTTCAATATCGTAAACCACTTTGTTATAACGCAAACTTTCTTATGGCTTCAATTTAAACCGGAACGGCCTTAGAATTCCAGTTTTTTTATTATTTTACTCGCAACATCTTCCATAATGCCAAGGGCCTCGGCCATCCACAGTGCATTGTAACGCCCGCTGCGCGTTTCCTTTGCAAAGTACAGGCTCTTCACCAGCTCATCCTCGTCAATCTGTAACTGTTTTGGGTGCCATGGGCCGCCCACTTTCTTTAATTTTTCAATAAGAGCTTCAGAGGTGGGCATTGCCTCAAACCGTTTGGCCAGGGCTTCATGATGCTTGATAATCTTTTCTATTTCGTTTTGTCTCTCTGCTTTGTCAAAGGAGTGGTTTTCTGTCTGCAATTCCAGAATGCTTTCTGCGCCATCACCATAAACCGCCCGGATTTCCTTCTCCCACTCAGTTCTGTCCCAGGTTTTTTCGACGGCCTTTTCAACATCGAAGCGCTCGAAATCAACCGCCATAATTTCTTCCCAAATCATGGTGTTGATCACAGCCCCAACGCCGACCTCCTGGCCATGCATTGATTGAGGAACGCCTTTTTCATCCTGACATTTTATCCAGAAATGGTTCAGCTGGTGCTCAGCGCCGGAGCCGCAGGGGGATGAATCATACCACGCCATTGCCACCGCGCTTTTATACAATGCGTCTGTTAATTTTTCAATGGCTTTTTTCTCTCCTGGCACAATGCCCTCTATTGTCTCATCCGCGGTTCCCTCGGCAATACACTCGCCCATCATTGCCTCTACCCGGTCACAATAATAAATATCCTTGATCAGTTTTCCTGCATACCAGTCCATACCTGCGCTTATTTTAGAGATCACCTCGCCCACACCGGCGGCGTTCATAACGCTCGGCGCTTTTGCAATGATATCGGAATCGGCCAGAATCAAGCTGGGATAATTGAGATAATATGTCACCTGAAGCCCATCGACAATGATAATGGACATGTTTGTAAAAAAGCCGTCCATCGTCATGGCCGACGGAATCGAAACACATTCTATATTCAGGCGTGTTGCCACATAACGGACGACATCCGTGACTGTTCCGCCCCCCAAGGATACGATATAATCAGCGTCAAAAGGCGTATTGCAGATAACATCTCCAACGGTGTACTCATCTGGGCGGATACGGCCTTTGAGCACATAGCATTCAATCTCAAGCCCCTGCTCCTGCCAGTCTGCATAGATCTCTCTGCCAATGGACTCAAAAATCACCTCATCTGTTACGAGTATTCCTTTTTTACCAAGCGCAAGCGCTTTGACATAATAAGGCAGTTTTCTGGATGCACCCGAAGCAATCACAACCTCTCCAATCGGCATCTTATGATGCCTCCCACATTCACAGTCAAAATCATGCCTTTCATAAATATTAAAACCGCTTTTTTGCATATCCATTTTTTCCTCCAAAGTAAAATACTGGCCAGTAGTAACCTGGCCAGTACGTATATGTTTTTTTATTAGAATATACGGTTGTCCAAGGCGTTATAAACGTTGATAAAACGCTGATAAGCTTTATCATAAGCTGCAAATTTTTCCGGATTAGGTTCAAAAACTTCAGTTAGCTTAACCGCTTTTTCAGCTGCATCCCGGCAGTTTTCATAAGCGTCCACACCAATACCAGCATAAAGAGCCGCCCCTAGACAGCCTGTTTCACCTGCACTCAGCAGCTGGATCGGCAGTTTGAAAATGTCGGCCAGCATCTGACACCACATTGGAGATTTTGCGGCGCCGCCTGTCAATCGAATCGAGTTAATTTTAATTCCAGCTTCCAGTTCGGCGTTAATAATATCATATACCTCAAAGCTGATGCCCTCCATTACCGCTCTTGCCATATCGGCTTTTTTCGTTCCAAGAGACATTCCGATAAAAACACCGCGTGCCTTATCATTGATTTTAGAGCCTGACGCCCCCTGCAGGTATGGTAAGAAAGTTATGCCATTTGCTCCTGGCGGTACGTCTGCGATCTGTGCATTGATGAGCTCATAAGGATCTGTTTTTACCAGCTCAGCCGAGAATTTTTCAATGTCACAGAAGGTATCACGATACCAGCGGTAGCTTGAAGCGGACGTATTTGAAAAGGCCTCGATGGTATAATTGCCAACCCCATGATTCCCTTTAACGACCAGTCTTCCCTTTGGATCACGAATCGGTTCATCACTCACGATAAAGCATGAGCCGAAGGTACCCATTACCACAACTGCTGTTCCGTCATCCACACCGCCTGAACCGAAGGTATTACAGTTCTGGTCATGCGCGCCAACACAAATCGGTGTTCCCTCAGCCAGACCAGTCAATTCAGCAATATCTTTTGGAATATGTCCAACGACTTTTCCCGGTTCGTCTACCAGTTCAGCTCTTTTTTCCAGCGAAATTCCCAACATATCATGCATACGCTTCGACCAGCATTTATTGTTGATATCCATCATACCCTCGCGGCTTGCAGATGAAAAGTCTGTATAATATCCGTCTGCGCCGAGCTGCTTAAGAAAATAGTCCTGATGCGTGGAGAACATAGCTGTTTTATTCCAGTTTTCCGGCTCATGATGTTTAAGCCATACCAGCTTCGCAATACTAAAGCACATTCCCAGCGGATCGCCGGTCAGCTGATAATATTCTTCTCTTGGAATCTGATCCGTAATCCATTTTATTTCTTCCTCGCTGCCCCGGAGATCCTGCCAGCCTACAAACGGCCGGATCAGTTCGCCTTCTTCATCTAAAAGACCGATAACAGACCCCTGGGAAGAAAGCCCCACAGCTATGATATCCTTTGGATCTACCTGCGCCTTACGGATGGCTTCTTTACAGGTTTTAAACAATGCCGGCGTCATGTCCTCCGGAATTTGTTCTACCCAGCCTTCATGCGGGTAATAACATGGGTATTCACGGTAATCACTCCCGATAAGGTTTCCTTCAAGGTCAAAAACGCATACTTTACAGCCGGTCGTCCCGGCATCCATACCAACTAAATATTTTCCCATTTTATTTCTCCTCTATAAACTTAGTTTTTAATATTAAATCTCTGATCAAAGTCCCCCAACTCTGATTTTTGGCAGTATGTTTTTGTTTTATCCCTGGTATGCGGGAATTAATCCAATTTTCCGTAAATCGTCAACACCATCTAAAATTTCCTTGCCGCCCTGAGTTCCGATCAATTCTGCTCCGGCTAAAATAAAAGCAAACGCATTCTGCGGACGCGGCGCCTTAACCCCGGCAACCTTTACCTTCGTGTCAGAACCTTCCAGGGCTTCCACCATCAGGATAACGTCTGAGACACTTGGTCCTGCATATTGCCCTGTTGAGGTCTTAACCCAGTCGATGCCCGCTTCAGCCACCAGTTTGGTAGCGGTTACAATTTCTTCTTTGGTTAACATACAGGTTTCAATGATCATTTTAGTCATTGCCGGGCCCGCTGCTTTTTTATAGTCCTTGAATTCCTGCAAAACCTTGTCGTACTTACCTTCTTTAAAATCGCCAACATTCATACAGTTATCCAGAACAGTTGCACCCATGCGGACGGCTTCTTCTGCTTCAAAGCATTTTACAGCGCTGCTCTGCTGACCAAAAGGAAAACCAATTCCCGCACCGACCAGCAGATCTGTCCCCTTTAGCTCTTCTGCAACGACCGGCGTCCAGTAAGAGGATGAAAAACAGAAGGCCTTGCAGTTGTACTCAATAGCGGTCCTGCACCCCTTGCGAATATCTTCCTCTGTTGAGTCTTTGCCCAAAACAGAAAAATCAATCAGCTTTCCCATGTCATGTTTCGTCATTTTCGATAAATCAACCATTTTTTACTCCTTTATTTTGTTATTATTTAAAAATTTATCCTTCATATTTTGGAACAACGCCAATTTCGCGCATCATATCTAAAGAATCAATGATCTGCGGCGCCTGGCGGGTACCAATCAATTCTGCTCCGCCCATCAAGAAACAGTAAGCGTTTTGTGCTCTCGGAAATTTAACACCGGATACTTTTACCTTTGTATCACTTCCTTCCAAAGTCTTAGCCATAATGCGCACCTGCTCCATCGTCGGCCCTTCCCACTGTCCTGTTGATGATTTAGCCCAGTCCAAGCCTGCTTCTGCAATTAGCTCACAGCCAATACGAATTTCTTCATCTGTCAGCATACATACTTCCAGAATCATTTTTGTGATCGCCGGGCCTGCTGCTTTTTTATAATCTTTAAATTCCTGGAGAATCTGGTCGTATTTTTTATCTTTCATCAGGCCAACGTTCATGACATTATCCAATACCGTTGCTCCCATTCTTACAGCTTCTTCTGTTTCAAAGCATTTAACTGCGCTGGTCTGCTGCCCAAACGGAAATCCAATCCCTGCTCCAACCAAAATATCGGTTCCTTTTAGTTCTTCTGCAACCACCGATGACCAAATTGAAGAAGAGAAGCAGAAGGCTTTTACATTGTATTCAATGGCTGTTTTACACTCTTCGCGGATAATCGCTTCGGTTGTGTCTTTTGGGCCAATGAAATAGTCAAAACATTTACCAACATCTTTTTTTGTCATTTTTGAAAAATCAATCATTTTTTACTCCTTATCCTGTTTATCCTTTAATTTATATCCTGGCTTAGCAGCTGTCTTATCCTTCATAAGGCGGCAGTAACCCAATTTCCCGCATCTGATCCATCGAATCAATAATTTCCGGCGCAGACCGTGTTCCAATCAGCTCTGCCCCTGCCATAATAAAGGCCCATGCATTCTGAGGTCTTGGAAACTTAACGCCAGAAACCTTCAGCTTAACATTGGAATCCGCGATTGTTTCTTTCATAATCAAAACCTGCTCCATCGTCGGCCCCTCAAACTGTCCTGTCGCTGATTTTGCATAATCAAGGCCAACTTCCTTGATCAGCTCGCATCCAGCCTTTATCTCATCATCTGTGAGAAACGCAACGTCTAGAATTCCTTTTGTCATACGTCCCTGAGCCGCATTTTTAAAATCAACAAGCTCCTGTTTGACAACATCATATTTTTTGTCTTTTAAAGCCCCTATGTTGATGACCATATCCAGGCATGTACAGCCTGCTTTCACAGCCAGTTCTGTTTCCATGGCTTTTACAGCCGAGGGCTGTGAACCGAACG
Organism: Eubacterium limosum; assembly: GCA_959020865.1. GTDB lineage: Bacteria > Bacillota > Clostridia > Eubacteriales > Eubacteriaceae > Eubacterium > Eubacterium limosum_B. The sequence continues at coordinate 5,222 of CAUEUD010000037.1, forward strand.
GAAAGCTGATCCCTGTCGCAATGTTAACGTCCGTATCTCCTAATTCTTCTACCACAATGGGCGTCCAATAAGGTGAAGATGAATAAAAAGCCGCGCAGTTGTAAGCCTTTGCCTCACGGCACCCATTACGGATGGCTTCTTCATCGGTATCTTTGGGCAGAATGGCATAATCAAAGAGCTTTCCGGCATCCCACTTGGTTAACTTTTTTAAATCGATCATTTTTTTCTCCTGGTATAATCTGTTGAATCCACTGCTTTACTTTTGAAGCGGTGGTACAATGCCAATCTCACGCATCTGATCTAAGGCGTCTATAATCGCCACAGCTGCACGGGTCCCAATTAAATCTGCTCCTGCGAGTAAAAACGCGTAGGCATTCTGAGGTCTCGGAAATTTAACACCGGCAACCTTCAGCTTAATATCGGTATCCTTCAATGTTTTTTTCATGAGTAAAAACTGATCCATCGACGGCCCTTCAAACTGTCCTGTTGAGGTTTTCGCATAGTCAATCCCTGCTTCTGCAATTAAATTACAGCCCGCAATAATTTCATCGTCCGTTAAAAAGTTAACGTCCATGATGCATTTCGTCAGGTTGCCTTCAGCTGCTTTTACAAAAGCGTCCAGCCCTGCCTTTACTTCCTTGTAATTCTTGTCTTTCAGCGCGCCGATATTCATAACCATGTCCAGCGCTGTACACCCGAGTCGGACAGCCTCCTCGGTCTCGAGTCCCTTCATTTTTACAGTTGACGCGCCAAAGGGAAAATCCAAGCCTGTGGCGATATGGATGTCTGTTCCTTCAAGCTCTTCCTTTACCACAGGTGTCCAATAAGGTGATGCTGAATAAAACGCCGCGCAGTTATATGCCTTTGCTTCCTGGCAGCCTTTGCGAATATCCGCTTCTGTTGTGTCCTTGGGCAGTACCGAATGGTCAAAACACTTTCCTAATGACCACTTATCCATTTTTGATAAATCAACCATCGTTTCCTCCTGTATTCTCTTTTTTTAAGGGAGCAGTTCCTTTATTTCACTTATTGTATCCACTATATAGGCCGGTCCCAGATCCTTCAGCACTTCACTGCTGCCGTATCCATAGGTTACCGCACACACATCCACACCTGCGTTGTGGCCTGTCATAAAATCTGTTTTTGTGTCCCCCACCAGCACTGCCTGTTCTGGCTGCATCTGGTAATGCGCCAATATTTTTTGAATACATTCCGGGTGGGGTTTTGGGTTTTCAACATCATCTGCGGTTACCAGATAGTCAAAATACTGGTCAAACGCCAGAGCTTTCATAATTTTTTCTGTAGCGCTTCTGATTTTATAGGTCGCCAAAGCCATTGGCCTGCCTATTTTCTGGTAATGCTCCAATACTTCCTTAACGCCGGGATACAGGCTGGTGTACACGGCACAGTTTTCTTCGTAATATTTTTTAAACAGCGGCAAAATCTCACTGTCGATTAACGCTTCTTTATCTTCTCCAAGACTCTTTAGCAGAACATTGCGTGCTCCGCCGCCAATACAGTTCCGTATAAAAGTGTCTGATTTTGGCTCAAATCCATATTTCTTAATAATATACTTAACGGTTGCCACAATATCCGCTGCAGAATCTACCAGCGTCCCATCCAGATCAAAAATAATCAAATCATAATGTTTTCCCATTTTTCACCTACAGTCTGGACAACAGCTCATTGCTGTGAAAATACTCTGGCGTAATGCCGCATTCGCCAATATTCCGGACTTTTTTGCTGGACTTCTTATAATCTGCATGGTAGTCTGAGCCTCCGGAAATAATCGCAACCCTGTCAGTGTAGTCTCTGCGCACCTGTTCTATGATTTCTTCCTTTGTCAGCGAGCCATTATAGGTTGTCTTGTCATAGGTGTAAGAGGCCTCAATGCCGTCCAGCCCGCCCTTGATCAGGCGGTCAATATATTCAGCTCTTGAACACTCCAGGGCTTTTGTTTTAACCCTCTCGTCAATAAGATAGGGGTGCGCCAAAATAACGATTCCTCCCGCACGGTGTACAATATCAATAATGGTCAGGGGGTCTGGCTTTTCACGTTTCACACTGTATTCCGGCGTGTTGCGGATCATCAGCTTGGCGTCACTCCAGGTTTCGGTATAGCCTTTCTCTGCCATGAGGTTAAAGATGATTTTCTTCTGCACATCTTCCGGCTTTCTCGGGATATCATTGTAATTGAGCACTTCCTCCCAGCTGATGGGAAAGCCTTTCTCTGTCAGCAGTTCGGTCAGCCTTCTGTAGGAATCAATTTTACTCTGAACAATGATCCGGTTCATGGCCAAAATTTCAGGGCTTGAGTAATCACATCCAAAGGCTACCAGATGCACATCCTCTACCTCTGTTTCACAGGAAAACTCAATTCCCTTTAAAACCTTCATGCCTTTCTTCTGGGCATAGCGCTCCACATCGACCATGAGCCCGCCCACCTCAATCTTCTCCGGCGGCAGCACATCATGGTCTGTGATGGCTACGACCTTCATCCCCAGCGCTGCCGCGGTATCCAGAAATTCCTTTGGGGTATCGTTTCCGTCTGAGCGGGTTGTGTGGCTGTGCAGATCACAGAGATAATTTGGTTTGTAATCCATATGCTCACTTCCTAATTTTCTAATAAACTGAACAGTGTGATGTGATTTCTAACCACTTCTTTGACCTTGTCTTTTACAAAAGCGTCCAGCTTCAGTGGATCATTTTCATCAGGCCGCAGCTCTGTGTAGTCTCTCATACCGCCGCAGTAGGCAATCTTGATCGCTGTTGAAATATTGACTTTTGCCGCCCCCAAGCTTATCAGCCGTTTAAAGGTGCCTGTGCTCAGACCAGTACCGCCATGCAGTACCAGCGGGCAGTGCGAAAAGCTGTTGATATTTTCAAAAAGGTCGTAATCAATTTTAACCTCCCCTTTATATACACCGTGGGCTGTGCCGATAGCCGGAGCAAAGGCATCAATTTTTGTCTCTTCCAGATAAACCTTACAGTCCTCCGGATTTGCCAGAGCACTCTGGTCTTCATCGACCACAATATCGTCTTCCACGCCCACGATAGCTCCAAGCTCACCTTCGACGGTAACATCTTTTGCGTGGGCGGCTTCCACAATTTTTTTGGTGTTCGCAATATTTTCTGACAGCAGCAGCTTTGAACCATCATACATAACGGAGCTCCATCCGCCGTCAATACAGGCGATGGTAAAATCCACATCGGTCGAATGGTCAAGATGCACTGCCACATCTACCTTTGCATTTTCCACAATGGGTTTTAAAAACTGCATCATTTCTTCAATTCCAAATTGCCTGACGGTTTTGACCGAGGTCTGAAGAATGATCGGACAACTCAGCTCTTCTGCCGCTTCCACCGCCGCCTTTGCTGTCATTTGATTGACAATGTTGAAGGCGCCGACAGCATATCCGCCCTTTCTGGCATCCTTCAATATTTTTTCCATGTTTACATAACTCATTTCATGACCTCATTTCTTATTCTGATTTTATTTTGCGCCGCTGGCCGCGTTCATAAACCGGCGCTGATAGCTGATTACCTGGTTGCAGGAGGTAAAGCGCGCCAGATAGCTTGGCTCCGCGGTAATAACCACACGGTTGACCAGATCGCTGAATTCGTCCTCAACTAAAAGCTTGTCGATATCCGGGTAATTGAGCGGCCCTTCCATACTGCAGATAATCAGTCTTGAATCGTCTAGGTTGGTGTTTTTAAACCATCTCAGGTTATGTCTTACACTGTCCAGGCCGTCAGCCCCTTCATGGTCTTCAAAGTGCCGGTACTTAAGCAGATCCTCGGCTGCCTGCTTGACGCTCAGCAGATCCATTTCCTGCCCTTTGCACAGGTAGTCTTTTTCGATGAACATTTTTTTAATGTCTTCCAGATATCTGGGGTCGCGTGTTGCGTCGTAAGCCGCAAGGCCTTTTTTCATGATTTCGGACTGCATGAAGCGGTGGCGGACAAAGCTGTTGATAAAATAGGGCTTTGCCTGCAGCGCAAGTGCTGTCTGATAGGGCTCAAACATTAAGGTAAAATTGACCCGGTAGCCATTTTCCTGAAGCATCAATGCGATGTTATGGCCTCTCAGCGCTTCGGCTGTACCAGGTGCGTCGCAGGGGATTGAAAATTTCTTGTCGCCTGTAAGGAGCTGGTCAACGGTTTCCTTGCTGACTGGTCCGGTGTGCGGCACCTTGATGACGACGCGGTATTCGGACAGCATTTCTTTAAATTTGGCGGCTTCTTCCAGAATCTCTGCGTCCGATTTGCCAAAGGGGTCGTTCAGCTCAACGCTGATGTCTGCTCCAGGGCCCAGAATCCTGCCGATTTCTGCCATAACCTCGTCTCTTGTTTTAAACTGATTGCCGACATTTGCTTTTGGATTATTGATGAACAGATCATAAATGATCCCAGGGTTACAGGTCAGGTTGGCAAGAATGTTTTTGATGGGCGCTACTTCGTAAGGATTGGCGCTGTCTGCTGAAAACAGAACATTCGTCGGGCGTTTCATTCCATTTTTGTCATAGCTGATATCTCTTACCATATCTGCTCTGAGGGCCCCGTCCTCCTCCAGCTCGTATTCTACCCGAAAACCTGCCGGGGTCTGGCCCTCTGGTACGTCAAAGGTATCAATGACCTTTTTAAATCCATCGGTCACACCAATGGATTTCACGTATGGCTTTAAGGCCTGAAAGGTCTCAAACGCGATGGGCTGGTCGGCCACTCTGCTGATGTACGCCTTTTCGCTGTCAATGAATGTGACGTCTGTTTTCTTGAATGTGTTTAAACTGCATTTAATCTCCATGTCTCTCTCCTTATGCTAAATTATGAATGTAAGTTTCAATGGTCTCTGTCAGCTTATCAGCGCTTAAACCATAGTAATCTAAAAGCTCACGGTAGGGCCCTGTCTGAGTGGAACCGGCCTCAATGCCCAGTACGTGAACTGGTGCGTGGTGCGGCATATCTGAAAGAAGCTCCAGCACACTGCTCCCAAAGCCGCCGGTGGTTATGTGCTCCTCGACTGTGCACATAAGCCGGCAGTTTTTATAAGCGTTGCGGATCAGTTTTTTATCCAGTGGCTTAACGGTTGTAAAATTAAGTACTTTGACTCTATAGCCCTTTTCTGCCAGCCGCTGTCCTGCTTTCAGCGCGTCAACGCTCAGTGTCCCTGTAACCAGAATGACCACGTCATCGCCAGTGTCCAGAAGATTCTCTCCCTTGCCGATTTCAAAGCTGCGCTTTTCCAGATTCACAGGCATTTCCATGGCGTTTCGCGGCATCCGGATATAAACAGGCCCTTTGCAGGCTATAGCCCTTCTGAGCGACATTTCCACCTCATAGCCGTCGCCGGGATTAAAAATCACCATATTCGGCACTGTTTTTAAAATCGCCATATCCTCCAGCGCCTGGTGTGTAGAGCCCAGATTAGAATGAGACAGACCACTGCTTGAGCCAATGATCTTTACGTTCATGTTTGCGTAGCCCACATCGTTTCGGATCTGTTCAAAGCACCGCATACTGATAAAGGGAGCGATCGCTGATACCACCGGCACTCTGCCGGATTCCGCCAGACCGGCGCAAATGCCGATGGCGTCCTGCTCGCTGATCCCAACCTCCAAATACTGTAAGGGCAGCGCCTCTTTAAAAGAATTCATGCCGGAGCCCGCGCCGGAATCACAGGATACCGCCATAACGCGTTCATCTGTTTTTCCAATTTCCAGAAGCACTTCGCCAAAGACATCTCTTGGATTTAACTTTATTCCCGCCATTGTGACCACCCCTTTGCTTCCCGATAGCTGCGTAAATCTTCCAATGCCTGTCTGGCCTCCTCAGAATCCTTCCCAGGATTCCAGTGGTGATACTTCACATTGTTTTCCGCAAAGGACATTCCCTTGCTCTTGATGGTATTGGCAATAACCATTGTTGGCTTTCCTGCCTGGGCAGGCGTCTGTTCAAAAATATTCAGCATTGCCGCCACATCATGGCCGTCCACAATCTCTACCGCCCATCCAAAGCTTTTATATTTTTCCGCAAGGTCTGCACTGTTGAGCACCTCTTTTGTTGTACCGTTGATCTGCAGGCCGTTCCGGTCAATAATGGCAACCAGATTGTCGAGCTTATGGTGCGCGGCAAACATTGCCGCTTCCCAGTTAGAGCCTTCTCCCTGCTCGCCGTCGCCCATGAGGACAAACACACGATTTTCATGGTCTTTAAGCTTTGCGTCCAAAGCCATGCCGCAGCCAATTGGCAACCCATGCCCCAGAGCGCCGGAGCTGAAGTCCACGCCACGGAACTTTTTCATATCCGGATGGCCCGGCACAATTGTCCCCAAATGGTTATAGCAATGCAGTACCCGTTCACTCTCAAATCCCTTTTCAATCAGCGTTCCATACAGCGCCAGACATTTATGACCCGCGCTCAGGACAAAGCGGTCTCTTTTTTCCCACTTGGGTTTGTTGACATCGACCTTCATCACTCCAAAGTACAGTGTCGCCAGAATGTCCGTACAGGACAGGGACGGTCCGGCATGACCATCACCATTCTCAATAATGGTTTTTACAATATCATTTCGGATATTAAGCGCCTTTCTCTCAATTAATTCGATTTTATCCACAAGTAATTCCCCTCTCGGTCATCATTAGTGGTCATGACCAGTTAAGACTAGTATAGTTGCAGTGTAACCGATTGTCAAGCCTTTTTGACCCTCTTAAATGGCCTATACCTTAACGATTTTAACTGGTCATGCTCTCCTGAGACGTAATCTGGTGCTTTTTCTTTTAACCCGTCATGGTGTAAATTTTTTTGGAAATCAGCATTAATTTTTTAAGCTTTTTATTAAGAAAAGAGGACCGGCAAAACTTGCCGGTCCTCTCAGAAATCTTTATTTAACAGCAGCAATCCAGATCATTGCCGCATTTACAATTTGACATTTTCTTTTGCATGATGGTTTTTACCAGTTCCTCCTGGCTCAATCCCGCCCAATCCAGCAGCTCTTTGTTGGATGGATACTCGCCGCTCTTGACGATTTTTCCGTCCAGCATTACTGCCGGCAGAGCTGCTATTCCCTTCTCATCCATAAGCTGCCGGATCTCAGGCTTCTCCTTATAGAGTAAGGGTTCCTGCATAGGGTTGTAACGGATAATGTCTTTTCCCGCTATTTTCAGATTCTCTACCATGGTGGTGATCCGCATGTATTCTTTATTACCCATGGGCTCACACTCGCCAGCATAGCACTGGATATCCGGATCGAAAATTTCTATATGATGCATCATTATGACACCTGCTTTCGTTTTTCTTTCTAAATACCCCAAAGCAACAGGCCGAAACGCTTTCTGAGTGTTCTTAAGGCTCACACTTTCCGCCAAACACTTCTTCCAGCTTATTGAGGGGAAAGGGTGTCCTCGCCAGCGGCTTGACCGCAATGGACATGAGCAGCGCTGGATTGTCATCTGCCGCAATGCGATTTGAACTGAGCACACCACACAGACGGCATCTGTGAATAACCGCCCATTCTCCATTTTTCCGAACCCAGACGCTCACCGGCTCCATAACACCATGACATAAGGAAGCGCGGTCCCCGGGCTTTTTATCGACATGGAGGCTTGACAGGCATTTGGGGCAATGGTTCCTGTGCTCACTGCCAGCTCCTTCCGGTGCAACGGGAGCACCGCACACCTTACACACAAAGCTTTCTGTGCAGGCTGTACGCCTGTAGTCTGGCTTCTGCTGCGGCTTAGAAGGTTTTCCACCCATACTTTGATAGGCGTCGTACCGTTCTCTTTCAATACACTCCTCCCGAAGCGCCTGCAGCACCGCACAGCCTTCCTCATGCGTATGCGTACAACTGCTGAACGCGCACTGATGAGCCAGCCGGGCAATTTCTGGAAAGGTGGTATTTTTTTCATTCTCTGCAACGGCCTGCAGCGCAAAATCACGAAAGCCCGGGGTATCAATAAGGCAGGTATTTTGGGGGCCGCACTCCATCTGGCTGCTGTGAGTGCTTGGAATTTTCACAGGAGTTTTCACTTCCTCCAAGAGCCTGCTCAGAATTTTATGGATCAGGGTCGATTTACCGCAGGACCGGTCGCCCACGACCACCCCTGTTTTGTTTGACACTTCCTCTATCATGGCTTCCATCTCAGCCTGCTCTGACCCGGCAAAGACCAGGTCTGCGGTTTGCCGGTAAAGGTTTATTTTCTCCTCAAGCAGTTCCCTTTCTCTTTCACCCATCAGATCCCATTTGCTGATCAAAATAATGATTTTAACTCCTGCCCGTCTGGCCGCAATAACAGCAGATTCCAGATAACCTGCCTGATGCCTGAAATACTCGGCTGTCACAACGGCCAAAAGATAGTGCACATTGGCCGCTATTAATATCCTTTCTCCCGGCGAACGCCGGCTTCCCCTGAAAACCTCTGTTTCTCTTGGCAGCACTTCAGATAATTTATATGTATCGTTATCCACAGGGCTTATTGCCACACGATCTCCAACCACCAGGGCATTTTTCTCTGAAACCATCGTCTGTGGCAGCAGGCAGGTCAGCAGCTTATCTCCAGCCCGAACCTTAGCCTGCTTATTCATTATTTTTACAACCATCGCCTTTATCTTATTTTTTTCTGCATCTTGTATCTGAATATTTTCTTTTACTTTTTTCTTTCTCATTTGTTTTCTCCAATCTGTTTTTCAGGAATTGCCCCTTTCCTGCACAAACATTATACATGCTCTTAAATTGGCACAACAACCGCCTTTATTTTTCTGAAATAAAAAAGCGCCGCGGGGCTTTTAGCTGCGGCGCTCTCATCACTGGTTTTCCAGCTTACATTTTGCAATAATTTTATGTATACTTTTGGGAGACAGGAAATAAATCTCCGAAAGGCGGGCGGCAGACATCCCCTCTGTATACTGCCGGTAAATTTCCCGGTTTCTCAAAAGCGTTTCCTGTTTTCGATTGGTATTCTGTCCCCAGCCTTTTCTGTTTGTCTCTTTACGGGGCACATATATGTATTCTCCGTCAATATAATCCTGAATTTTGTCGACAAGTTCTTTTGGCAGCACGTCGCCTGCCTTGATATAGCTCATTATGCTCCTCCTAATTTATTTTTTTAGGATTAAGCAAGGGCTATACACATATCATTATTCTGATGTCATGCGATAGCCCCTGCTATGCACAACGATCCGATGCGTACTTCATAAAACTTTCCCTTTCGTCGTAAATTTGAATACAAAAAGCCCGCGGCCGACACACCACACCTATAAAGGTGCAGAATGCTCCTGCGGGCAGTATAGATCAAATATAAAGCCGTACAACCGCAAAAGCCATTGCACCGCCATGATTCGATAAGTTGAAGCAGTCTGTCTGGTATGTTTCTAAAAAGGTCAGCAAAACAAAGGGGTCTGCCCCCATCATCGCTGTACCCTTTCAACTGTATTTAGTTGAGAACCCTGTAAACAGACAAAACCGACATCAACACACCTCTTTCAATCATTTTTTTAAATTATAACATCCGGGCCGTTTCTTGTCAAAACGCCTTAAATCTTGGCCGCAATACATGCCATCCGCTCTGCCTCCTCCACATAGACCAGGTGCAGGGCTGTGCGGTATACGGCACTCAGCGTTTCTTCACTCAATATATCGCCTACTGTGCCTGTTATCATGTGCCCGTCCCGGTCCAGAATACCTGCCTTCCCCTCCAGCAAAATCGGCTGGTCCGGGTTATGGGTTGTCATGATAACTGCGTAATCCCGGCCGCACAGTTTTTTGATGAGCCGCATAATATTCAATTGATTGCCGTAGTCCAACGCGGAGGTCGGTTCATCAAAAAGAATAATTTCCGGCTGCTGGACGATGGCTCTGGCAATACATGCCTGCTGCTTTTCACCACCGCTGATCTGAGTGCAGAGACGGTGCGCGAGGTGCTCAATGCCGAGCAGCGCAATGGTTTCATCTACAATTTCGTAATCTTTTTTCTTTGGCGTCACCAGCATTCCCACATGTGCGGCCCTTCCCATGGCAATATAGTCCCTGACTGAGTAGCCGTAGGTTATCTCCGTGGTCTGAGGCACATAGGCAATTTTAAAAGCTGTATCTCTGGAGCTCATTTTATCCAGACGCACACCGTCCACCAGTATCTCACCGGTTGTCAGAGGCGTCAAGTTTGCCAGAGAATTAAGGAGCGTTGACTTGCCTGCTCCGTTTGGGCCAAGGATGGTAAAAATCTCTCCCTTTTCCAGGGTGAACGAAATATCGGTAAAGACATTTTCCCTTGTGGGATAGGAAAAGCCTGCTTTTTTCACTTCCAGTAATGCCATATCACTCACTCATCCTTTGCTTGATCAATACCCAGGTAAAGAAGGGCGCTCCGATAAAGCCGGTTAAAATCCCCAGGGGAAGCTCCCCACCGGTAAGCGTCCGGGCCAGGGTGTCAATGATGATCAGAAATCCGGCGCTGAGCAGTGTGGTAACCGGCAGCAGCCGCACGTTGTTGCTGCCCACCACCATTCTTCCAAGGTGAGGCATTACAAGCCCGATCCACCCGATGGTTCCGCTCATACACACTGCCGAAGCTGTCAGCACGGTAGAGCAGATGATGGCAATCCCTCTCTCAAAGCGCAGGTTAACGCCCAGAGACCGCGCCTCATTATCCCCGAGAGATAAAATATTAATCCGCCACCGCATGATAATAAGCACTGCGCCGCTGATGATCATAATCGGCGCAATGGCCATAAGCGTGGGATAGGTAACCTTCGCGATGCTCCCCAGCTGCCAGTAGGTCATATCGGGCAGCTGGGTATCCGTATCTGCAATGTATTTTGTGAGGCCAATGATCGAATTCATAAATCCGCCTACGATCACACCGGCCAGTACCAGCATCATGGTTGAATTACGGTGCATCAGCTTTGGAATGGAGGTGGTGACAAACACGGTTAAAAGACCGCCCGCAAAGGCCAGCACCTGTGTCATTCCACTCCCCAGACTCATCAGGATTGCAACAGCCGCGCCCACACAGGCTCCTGCGGAAACCCCCAGAAGATCTGGCGATACCAGAGGGTTTTTAAACATCCCCTGATAGGTGGCCCCGGCCAATGCCAGGGAACCGCCGACCAGGACAGCAGCCAGTACACGCGGCAGCCGCAGGTTGATAATAACATCATACATTGTCTTATCCCAGGTTGGGGTGATGGGGAATATCTGGGACAGCAGGATTTTGACAGCCTGTACTACCGGCACATGATAACGCCCCACACACAGCGCTGTTAAAATAAGCGCAATAACAATAACCGCCGCCAGTGCCAAAACCAAACCCAGCGGCCTGTCTTCCGGATTTTTCACCTTGTTTTCTTTTATATCTCTCGCCATACAATTTTGTCCTTTTATTTTCAAAAAAGCCGCCGAGCAATCGGCGGCTTTGACTGTTTATTCTTTCATATTATTTCTTTATGCCCTTTAATCCAGCTTAGCGTCCGTCCGGGGCATTTTTGCCAGCTAAAATCGCATCCGCATATTCATCTGAGAGATCATAGCCTAAATAATCTTTATAGAAGGAAATGGTTTCCTTTTTCATGTCAATATCTTCGAATTTATCGGGATATAAGGTTTTAGCCACCCAAAGTACCTGCAGCGCAGACTCTGAACCAAAACGGTCCCACTGGAAGGTTCCCTGCGGGTTTCGGTAAACCTTACCGTCCTGAACCGCCTTCAGGTTTGCCAGTGAAGCGTCGCTCATCAGGGCGTCATAGGCATCTGCCTGTCCAGTTCCGCCAACAATGATCACATCCGGATTAATGCTCAGGAACTGCTCTGGTGTAATTTCCTTGCTCATTCCCTGAAGAATCCCATCCGTGGATAATTTGCCGCCAGCGATAGTCAGCCATTCTTCCTGCATTGTACCGTTTCCGGTTGTTTTGTAAGGACTGGTGCCGCTCTGTCCATCGACATAGTGTACAACAGGCTTGTCTTCATCTTTTACATCTTTTAAGCGGTCCTGAACCAGCTTAATGTTCTTTTCCAGATACTCAACATACTTGTCCGCTCGTTCCTTTTCGCTGGTTCCCAGTGCTCCACCGGTTTTTAAGACAGATTCTTTTAAGCCGTCATAATTATTGAACATCATACAGGCCGCGTTAAGCCCTGCAGCGCGGTAGGCTTCGGCGTCCTCATCGCTGGAGGTAATGACCAGATCCGGTTTCAGGTTTAGCAGCTCTTCAGCGGTCACGTCGCCATTTCCGCCAACTGTCTGTTTTTCCATAATGGCCGGATTAACAATCTGCATCCAGGTAAAGCTTGGCTTTTGCAGGGTGGCCATATAGGCGGTCTGTTTATCCTGCGCTCCCAGTATAATCATAATCTGGTTGCTGGACGGCCAGAGGTTAATGACCGACTTCACTTCTGCCGGAACCGTTACCTCAACGCCTGACATATCGGTAATGGTACGGTCTCCGTCCGTATTGTCCGACTTCGCTGTATCACCGTTGTTTTGTGAACAGCCAGCTGCAGTAAAACTGAGAAGCACCAGTACCAACAGCACAGATAGGGCTTTTTTAATTTTTTTCATTTCTCACATCTCCTTATTTCCCTATATTTTATATATACAAAAAGGGCATACTCCGTTTAAGAATATGCCCGTTTAGTATCAAACAGCTCAATGCATTCTTCTCAAATACGGAAAGCGCAGGCGTTTCCCCCTACACTCATCGGTCCCCAGCCATGGGGTTTCCTTTAGGCCTGTGAACTCGAATGCATATTTAATTTTACAGCTCCAGTTTTCCCGGTTTCCACCACATGACGTAGGTTTCAGTCTCACGCCTGAAGGAGACGCCGCCTCCCGGTAAATCCGTAAGCCACTCATCCACGTTTTTCCTGAAAACTTCTTCCCGGTCTTCCGGTACTGGATGCAGGGTTCTCAAATCATTGTAGGCTGCTTCCCGGCTTTCGTAATCGCAGTGGAAGCCATCTGTCACAACTTTAACGTTTGGGTTTACACCCATATCGTAGAGCAGATTAAAATTCACATTATATCCAAGCAGACGGTTCATTGGGGGTACTGGCCTCAGCGCATCATCCACACCGTAAAACAAAGCGTCGTGCACTTGCTTCAAGCTGGGGCTTTTGACCCAGCAGAGAATAAAGACGTATTTGTTTGCCAATGCATTCAGCTTGATGAGGTCAGCGAGGGCTGTTGTCCGTGAGGCGATGACAATATCGTGCTTTTCGATATTCTCCCCGGGCTTCACATCATCCCAATTCAAAAGCCGGGTGGTCAGATTTGACACGCCGGCAGCGTCAGCGTTTTCCTGGCACTTTTCCAGCATTTGCTGGGCCACATCCAGGCTGGTGACACTTTTCGCCATACCGGCGATCGGCACTGAAAGCCTGCCAGGCCCACAGCCTACGTCCAATACTGTGTCTTCCTTTGTAATAATCAAAGCGTCCAGCTGATTCTGTGTGTACTCTCTTTCCAGCTGTGCCATTTTATTGTACATCTGCGCAGCCGCGCCCCACATTTTTGCAGGGTCGCTATCCATAGGGCCTGCCTTAGCTGCTGGATGGCTTAATTCTGAAATTGCTGCCCAGTTTACTAATCCATTCATAATTTCACCACATTTCCTGTTTTACCGGATCATTTATTTAGTTTATTTTGAAAACATTTACTATTTTATCGCTTCTTTTTAAAATTGTCCATACAGTTTCCACTAAAAACAATTTTTTACCCTACTTTTTTAATTTTCTAAACTTCTGTCATTTTTCCAATGCCTTGATGATCGTCTGGAAAATCTGATCATTAGACGGCATACGGTTGGGCGCTCTGCCCTCCCCGTTTTCAACAAAAATACAGCCATCTTCCTTTAAAGTCTGGATATTCCGCTGCACACTGGGCTTGCTGTACATCATCGGATTGATGTTATTGGCAAACACAATGGGCGCTGTGGTGGAAAGAATGGTTGTCGTCAGTAAATTGTCTGCTATGCCGTTGGCTGCTTTGCCAATGGTATTGGCCGAGGCTGGAGCGATCAGCAGTAAATCAGACTGGTCGGAGGTTTTGTGCTCAGAGTCCCATACCTTTGGTTCCTCAAACTGGTCGATTTCAACCGGATTCCCCGACGCGCGCCGCAGTGGAAGCGGTGTAATAAAATTAAGGGCATTCGGGGTTAATATCACCTTTACCTCTGCCTTTTCACTTCGCAGCATCCGGATAAGTCCAGGAATCTGGTCAACCGGCGTACATGCCGTAATCCCAATGGTTATGTTTTTTCCAATCAGCATTTTCATTTCTCCTGTAAACAATTAAATTTTCTTATTCATTATAGCACAGATAAGTCAAAACTCATAAGCCGCTCTCAAAACCTGAGGGACAAAGCCTTTTACCTAAGGAAGAAAAAAGCGTCCTGCGGGTATTACTCTCACTGCGGTATCTTCTTCTCTATAATTGATGCTTTATCTCATCTGTGGCCGGCTGTTCTGGTGGTTCGGCACGATTCCTGAGCGTTTTCCACAGCGCCTGGACCTCTTTTCTTATCTGGATAAAAGGCACCGTCTCGGGCAACGACACTTTTTTGACAGCCATAATACCTTTCATATAAAAGGGTATTCTGCCATTATTCTCATTCACTCGTTATTTACGAATGTACGCATAATAGTAAACACATGGTACGATTATGGCGCCACCGATAATATTGCCGAGCGTGACAGGCAGCAGATTGTTGATAAACATCTGTCCCCAGCTGACATCCGCGCCCAGGAAAATCCCAAGAGGAATATAGGTCATATTGGCAACGCTATGTTCAAAGCCCGCAAAAACAAAAAGCATGATCGGAAACCAGATCGCAAAGATTTTGCCGATCATATCCTTTGAGCCAGCCTGCATCCAGCACGCTAAAACAACCAGTATATTACATAGAATACCGCGGATCAGCGCTGCTGAAAAAGGCATCCCAACCTTTGCCTGTGCAACGGCCATCGCTTTGTCCAGCACTGCGTCTGCATAAAGACCGCTTTTGGCCAAAACAAAAGCCAACAAGATCGAGCCGATTAAATTGCCGATATAAACAACCACCCAGTTTGTCAGCATTCCCTTGATGGTAATTTTTTTATCCATCAGGGCCAGTGTCATCAGGTTATTGCCTGTAAACAGCTCCGCACCGCATAATATTACCATCATCAAGCCTGCCGGAAATACCGAAGCGCCAATAAACTTAGCGAGCATAGCCTCGCTTAAGGCACCTTTGCCAATGCCTGTCGCCAGTAAAAATCCATGGGCACCAAAGCCAATAAAAGCACCTGCAAAAATGCCGAGAAGCAGCATTTTACCGATGGAAAGGGAGGCCTTTTTTACACCATTCCCAACCCACACTTCTCCAATCTCTGCCGGAGAAAGAAAACCATTCATTTCACACACCTCCTGAATGTTTATTTCAAGATTATATCACAGCCTTAAACTATGTTTAAGTGTAAATTTTTATCCTTTTTAGCCGTTTTTTTATATTTAAAAGATAAATTTTAGCAACGAATTACTATAACGTTACTTTTTAAGGAATTTTTGTGAACAAATTATCAAATAAACTTATATTTCAAAACATAAAAAGCAGAACCGTATGGTCCTGCTCCATTCAGCAAAGGATTCAAATGGCCGCCGAGGCTGCGACGGCCCTTTGACTTGGTAGATTATATAGCTTAGTGCCTTTTGTTTTCAATGACAAAAAGCAGCAGGAGCTCATGGATAAAATAACCATCTTTTGAAAAATCATTAAAAAAAGGCATACTTCTCCCGTGTCGAAATATGCCCCTGAAAATTTTCAGGAATCATCTGCATTCTTCTCAAACACGGAAAGCATATCCGTTTCCAGATATACTCATCGGTCCCCGGCCATGGGGCTTCACTTCCTTTAGGCCTTCGGACTCGAATGCGGTTATTTTTTTGTTTATTTCTTCCAGATAAACTGAAATTAATGCTACGCTTATTATAAATCATTTCCGGCATGAAGTCCAGCCTTTTCTCACAGACATTTTCAAACAAAATACTGTATAGTATTGACATACTGTATATAACACACTATAATGTGATTAACAGCAAACAAAGGAGGTCCGTCATTTGGAAAAGGATAGTGTTTTATCAAGCATGGTATCCGAGCTGCGCCGGGGGACACTGGTGCTCTGCGTGCTCAGCCAGCTAAAGATACCTAT
>CAUEUD010000038.1 GCA_959020865.1 Eubacterium limosum
GCCAATTTCAAAATTCAGCGTTTCAACGACCTTTCTGGATTTTCGCAGATTATCCTGAATCCGCTTTTTATCAAGCACCAGAAAACGGTAATACTCTGTCAGAAAAATATCAATCGCGTCGCCATAGGCAATATCAATCTTTTTCCCAAGCACATCTCTGAAAAACTGAATCTCCATTCCTGATGTCAGAGAGGCGATGGCGTCAAAGTAAGTCTTATCCTTAATCATCGCGCTGGTCTCAAACTTCAGCCCGTTCTCGAATCGCTTCTGTATGAAATAATCTTTCAAATCAATGGTCATCTGCGCAAAACTTTCGAGAATCGAAATATCTTTGTAAAACCGCTTTATCTCCTCATTGGCGTTTATACACTCAAAATAAGCGCGGTACTCAATCATGTCTACAAGCAGATAATCATTTTTAGCCGTATACTCCTTCAAAGGCTCCTCAAGCACCAGGGCAATATCATTGACAAAATCCTTGAAAATACTGATTGCCACAGATTCCTTGCCCTCAAAATAATAAGTGAACAAGCCTAATTTTGATTCTGCGTCTGTAATAATATCTTTAATGGTCGTCGCGCCATAGCCCTTTAAGTAAAAAAGCTTTTTTGCACTGTTATACAGCGAAGTCTTTGTCTCGGTTCCATTTTTATAGTTTGCCATAATTCACCTCATGTTTATTATAGCATGACTTTTTGTAAAAAAAAGATAAATTTAAAAAAGACTTGACAAATTTGTACACATACTATATATTGTAATCATACAATATTGTATATATACAAATCATGAAAGGAAAATTTGAGATGGAAGAAAAAATTGAGCGGATAAAAAGTACAATGGCTGGAAAACCAACCGACAGGGTGCCCGTGATACTGGATTTTGAAATCAGCTATGCCTGTGAGTACGCGGGCATTGATTTTCTGGAAGCAACCTGGAATTATGACAAAATCATTGAAGCCTATGAAAAAATTTTAGACACTTTTGAAATGGATGCCAATCTGGGCATGGGGTGGCTTCCTCCCCAACGCAGCGAAATTTTAGGGAGTAAAACGTGGATTCAAAACCGGCGAAACGGAACCATGCAGCATCCTGAGGTCACGAGCCTGAGTGCGGATGATTATCCTGCACTGATCAAAGATCCTCTGCGCTGCATTGTTGAGAGAGTACTCCCAGGCATGTACAGCGCCCTTGGCAAGGACAGCGTCAAGGACATTACAGCTATTTCCAAAGCTTTACTGTTTGAAAAAAGGCAGGTCGCGGATTTTTATAATAAGCTCTATGACCTTACTTACGCTAAAGGCGTCCCCATTTACTATGGCACCATGTTTTATGCCCCCTTTGATCTGCTGGGCGACCATCTGCGCGGCATTACTCAGATTTCTATGGATCTTCGGCGGAAAAAGAGTGAATTGGAAGCCGCCTGTGAGGCTCTTGCGCCGGTTATGACCGACTATGTGGAAAATACTCTGCCCGTTGACGCCGATGGTATTTCCTGCGCCTGCTCCTGGGTACACCTGCCGCCAATGATCAGCCTCAGGCATTTCGAGAAATTTTTCTGGCCTACCTTTAAAAAGGTTTGTGACGCGCTGGCTGCAAAGGGGCATACCCTGTATTTACAGTTTCAGGGCGATTACACAGACGGACGCTATTTTGATTATTATTCCGAGCTTCCTGAAGGAAAGGTTATTTTGGCTGTGGAGCACCAGGATTTTAAGAAAACAATTGATATTCTCGGCTCAAAAAACATGGTCTGCTGCTCCTATCCTCTGGATTATCTGACAAATTATTCTACAAAAGAATGTCTGGAAAAAGCCCGTGAGCTTATGGATATTGGCATGAAAAGCAAACGGTTTTACTTTGGTTTTAACAAACCTGCCTTCAGCTTTAAGGACGCGCCGCCTGAAAAAATGAAAGCAGTGGTCGATTTTGTCAATGCGTATGGAAAATATTAAGGAGATTAGACAAATGCTTAAAGAAAAAGAGAAAATTGAAGTTCTGGTCAGTGAATATAATGAAATGTATCAAACACTGATCCGGGATTGTATGACCGAAACGGAAAAAGAATTTGAAACCTTTATTTTAAGCTTAATCATGTAGGGAGTCTATAAAATGAACGAAGTAAATAAAAGTAATTTTACAAAAGGAATTATCTATGGCGGGATTGCCGGTGTTTTATGGGGAACCCTTGGCGTTTTTATCGCATTACTCCAAAATCTGGGGCTAAACGATGTGGCGGTCTCCTCTATGGGGCCAATGATCGTTATCCTGTTCTATGGGATAAAAACCCTGATCAAAAACCCAAAAGCCTTTAACATTGGGTGGAAACGCGTACTGATCGTCCTGGTGGGCGGCGGGATTGCCAATGCAGTGCTCTACTACTCCTACGCACGGGCTCTCAATTATCTGAGCACCGGTGTTTTTTCCATCCTTGAGTTTTCCCATGTTTTTATCCTGATGCTTCTGTCCTCCTTTATTTTTAAATACAAAATAACCAAAGGCAAGATTGCCTCGCTGGGACTGGCTATCATCGGTCTGGCACTGGTTCTGAATGTCTTTTCACCCGATGCCTTTATCGCACCCTCCGGTATTATGTGGATGGCGCTTAACTGGGTAGCCAACTGCGCGATTGCCCTGATCATCAAATGGGCTTTAAATAACGAGATTGACAATGATGTGGTCATCACCTATTATAACCTTGGAGCAGCTCTGATCTACTGGGTCGTCTGCCCTCCCTGGGCTGTTATTGGGCAGATCGCTTCCGCCCAGAATGTCCTGCTTCTCATTCTGATCATTATCGCCTATGGGCTGCTGACACAGATTCTTTCATCTTATGTCTGGGTAAAATCCTTTTCGCTGGTCGATCCTGCCATCACCAACATGATGAATGCTTTCTCACCGATCACGGCCTCCATTCTCGGTTATTTTATCTTTGGACAAATTATCTCATTGCCGCAAATCATTGGTATTGCCGTCGTCATTCTCGCGGTTGTTATCCTGAACAAGACCGGAGCGGCTGAAGAGCTTTAAACTTATTTGACATACACAGCGCTGATATAAAAAAGACATTTTCCACACAGTATAACTGGGAAAATGTCTTTTTCTATACTTTTTTATGAGATCATCGATGGATCGCTTCACCCAAGGCCTGAACAACTGCCGGATCATACAGGCTACCGCTTTCCTTACAGATGTTTTCGTACGCCTCATCCGGCTGCCTGCCTGACTCCCGCAAATGGTCAAAAGCATTGGCAACAGCACAGACTCTGGCAATGACTGGTATATCCTGTCCGCTTACCATTTTGGGGTTATCCCTGCCGTCATAGCGATAATGATGGAAGCGGCAGAGATCTGAAGCGACACTGCAGAAAATCTGTTCCGCGAAACAGGTCGTTTTTGTTTCATAAAGATTTCTGAAAAACTGCGCGCCCATTATACAATGGCCAGGAGTGTCCTCTGTTTCCGCTTTTCCAATGTCGTGATAATCCACCGGAGACATTTCTTCCAACTGCCAGATTGAAAGCAGTTCTTCACGCCCTAATTCTTTTATTATTTTCCTTATCCAGCTGCCTGTACGCAGGCAATGCTGCCGAACGCTTTCTGAACAGCGCTCAAACTGAGTCTTAATCAATGCTTGCATGCTCTCTACCTTTATTGTGATTCCTTAGGATACAGGGTATATTTTTTAATGAAAGTTCGTAGAATACCATATTTCACGACAATTTACGCCGCTTTTCCATATATTGTTGAGTTTAGCTTATCTAAAAGCACCATCTCCTGTTTTTTATGAAGATCTGTAATGTGCAGATAGATGTTCATGGTGACAGCTGTTTCCGAATGGCCCAAAATTTCACTGATGATCTGTATGTCCATTCCGCTTTCCTTTGCCCTGGTCGCAAAGGTGTGCCGGAGATCATGAAAACGATAATTATCTAGTTTTAAAACAGAAATAATCTTTTTAAAATAGCGCTGTATGGTTCTCACATCATAGGCTGAGCCACTTTTTTTAGCAATTACAAAAGCTTCCGGTTTTACACCCTTTTTTTCATATTCTTTGAGTGATTTCATTAAAATGGATGTAATGGGAATTGAGCGAAAGGCTTTCGGGGATTTTGGCGTGCCAATCTGGTTAATGGTTTTGCGCTGGCCGGCTTCATGATTTTTCACACGCTGAACATTTCTGCGAACTTGAATAAACCCACTTTTCAGATCAATGTCCTTCCATTGCAGCGCTGCAATCTCACTGATGCGCATCCCCGCGAAGAGACCGAGCTGTACGGCCAGGCTCAGGTTATGCTCATGTGTTAAAAGCCAGTGTGTCAGGGCTTTTTGGTCCTCAATTGTCAGAATTTTCCCTGTTGTGGTCTGCCATTTTTTCTGAATGACAATGTGCCCGCAGGGATTTTTATTAATCAATCCCGTTGCCACTGCCTTTTCCATAATTGATGATAACCTGCCGATGATGCCCCGAATCGTGGATGTCTTAAGGGCTCTTTTCTCCAGTGTCTTTACAAAATCCTGCACTACTTCACCGGTCACAGTATCCAGCCTCAGACCACCGAGTTCCGGTAACAAATAGCGTTCAATAATACGCTGATAATTGGTGAGTGTAGACTCCTTAATCTTTCCTTCATCGCCACGTTCCCTTATCCATTCGCGGCTGAACGCTTCCAGCGTTATTGACCTTTTTGAGAAAAAACGACGAATTGATTCTGACCACATTGAAAATGTCTTTTTCATAATCATGCCTCCCTACTAAAAATTAATTAGAATTTTGCTAGTAATAGCAATTTATAAATGATATAATAGAATCCATAAAAAGTAAAAAAATGACGTAGAATATGGTATTCTACGATCTTTATTTTCTCCGCTTACATACACTTCATATGGATTGTTTTATACTAAAAGATAACTCTGCATTGATTTTTATCTTTATACTTTTAATCTGTTTTTTTCTATAGGACGTGAAATAACACCTGTCACAAACATGCCGATTTCATCAATTAATTTTATCGTTATTAAAGGACTCCCCACAAAAAAAGCCGGATTGCTCCGGCTTTTTAATTTTCCTGTACTGTTGAACAGCGCGCTATACAAATGCTTCGGTTCTATGGTAAAATGAGGGCAAATCATGTAAATCGTGGAGGATGGTTTTGGATCAATTCGCTTTTGCTGCACTGCTTTCACTTATTCAGCTCCTGCCGGCGCTCTTTCTATACCGGGCTGTTTTTAAAGGCAATTTCCGGTTTGGCACTGGCATTAATATCCTGATGGTTGCTTTGCTTCTGATTTCAAGCACTGTCACCTACGCTGCTGTTTTTACGCTCAACGCCATGCCCGATTCCGGCAATGCGCGCATCATTGTCAGTGTGTTGTTTAATGTCACCATCGGCCTGATCTTTCTGTTAAGCGTTAAAGAAAATTTTTTCCTTAACTTTTTTGTGGTATTTATTATTAAGAACTATCTGGATATCGTGGTATTTTTCAGCCAGATATTCTGTAAGCCTTCTCTGCTCGCTAACCCATTTTTGTCTGCTTTTATTCAGTTTTTAATTTTTGTGTTCACGCTGCCCTTTGTTGGATTCTTCACTGTAAAAGTCATTAAGCCCACTATTCTCGAGACAGGCAATATGTCTTACTGGCGGTATTTATGGATCGTTCCCGTCTGCTTTTTTCTGCTGTACCGGTTCTGTATCTATCCCGGTTCTTTAAATCTTACATCTATCCCAGCGCATCTTTTGCCTTTTGTCTGGTTTATCGGCACTTTTTTAACCTATTATGTTATTTTAAGGCTGATCCAGGAAAACCAGCGGACTGCTGAGCTTCAAAACAAACTGGAAATATCAGATTATCAGGCCAGTATGCAGCATGAACAGTATAACCGCCTGAAAAAAAATATTGAGGAAAACGCGAAGGCCCGCCATAATCTGAAGCACACCCTGCTCATGCTCAAAGGCTATGCGGAAAACAGCGCTTTTGAGCAAATCGACGCCTGCCTGAGCGTCAGCCTGCAGTCTGCAGAATCGGACAGGGAACTGCCCCTATGCAGCAATGCTGCCATTGATGCCATTGCACAGCATTATGCCGCTCTCGCACGCCAAAATGCCATCGACCTGCGGATTGACATTAAGCTTCCCGATCCGCTGCTTTTTTCTGAGGGCGATCTCTGTGTGGTTTTTGGCAACCTGTTTGAAAACGCTGTGGAGGCCTGCCTGCGCCAGAAGGGCACAAACCGCTTTATTTATGTAAAACTCGGTATCTCGGGTAAAGGTTCGGTAGTGATTTCCATTAAAAACAGTTATGATCATACAATCTGTAAAAAGGACGGTGCCTTTATGTCCTCCAAACGCGATGCTGAGGGGATCGGTATCCACTCGGTTCGACGGATAACTGAGAAATACGGTGGCTTTGCAAAATTTAATGATGGCCCTCATGTGTTTGAAGCCTGTGTTCTTCTCAACCCTGCGGCTCCGGCCTCGGGCCGGCAATAAAGACTGTCCAGAAACAAAAACCGCAATGACCATAATGGCCTATCTGTCACGGCGTTGCGTCCAGACAACAAAAAAAACAGGAACAGCATTGTACTGCACAACACTGTTTCTGTTTTTATATCTGTTACTTCAACCGCCTTTGACGGCTTTTTCATCTAAATCTTTTCTTTTTCCATAAGCATTTCTGGGGGATACTTCAGACGCTTTGGCATAACAAGGTAAAGCACTGCGATGATGCCCGCTGTGGCAATCACATCAAAAACCTTGATAACCATGGTGCCGATGAAACATGCCAACACCCAGGGGATACCAGCAGACACCGCTAAATCATAGAAATAAACCTCCCAGGGATGGGTAAGTGTCCCGCCGGTCTGCCAGATGCTGAGCAGGGCGGACAGGACACCGGTGACTAAAACCAGCAGGCCCATGGTCGGAACTGTGCGCTTCCAGTCGATCTGTCCATTGCGGCGCATATTCACCCCCACCACCAGGGCGGCGGCGGCACTGACCGCGTAAAAGATCAGCGAACTGCTGCTGTAGTTAAACACTGCCAGCCCGAAATTATTCACAAGCCCTACCAGCAGCCCGGCGGTGGGCTCAAGCAGCAGTGCTGCCAGAATGGTGCCGGACATGTCCAGCCAGAAGGGCAGGCCAAAATGCATTGAGAGAACATAGAGCAGCCGGTTCATTACAACGCCCAAAACCATGATGATTAAATAGCGTGTCTTATTACTCATTCTGTTCCTCCAGTTCCTCCTCGATGACTTCATCGAGATTCTTCCCTTCTTTTTTAGCCTTTTCAAGGCGTTCCAGCTCCTTCGCGCGTCCGATTTCATCCATAAACCCAGCGGTGACAACACCAGCTGGCATTGCGATCACCGCGATCCCAAAGAGTGATGAAATCATACTGATCAAACGCCCCACCTCGGTGACGGGGTATACATCCCCGTAGCCAACAGTGGTCAGGGCAGTGGTTGCCCAGTAGAGCGCCTCGAAAAAATTATCAAAGGTGTCCGGCTCATAGGCAAACATGGCCAGCGCAGATACAAAGATATAGGCCAGCGCGATGATGAGCACATAGCCCAAAGTCTTGCGCTCATTTTTGAAAACATTGGCTACATAGGAGAAGGTTTTTGAGTAGTACAATACCTTAAACACACGCAGCACACGCAGAATGCGGAAGCCTGCACCCAGCAGCCCCAGAGACGGCAGGATCGACACCAGGTCGATCAGCGCAAAGGGTGTGAAGGGATAGACCACAAACACCCAGGGCGAGTCATTTTTAATCTTGTAATCATAGGTAATCCAGTTAAAGATATAATCGGTAAAAAGAATATAGACCGTGATGGTATCAATCATCACCAACACTGAATTGGATTCTTTAAACATCAGAGGGCAAATACTGATGAAAGCCACCACCATGATGAACACATCATAGTATTTGCTGATGACATCTCCCGGCTCCGCTTTTTTAACAATTTTATATATCTGTTCACGCATCGATCAACGCCTCGCCCCTAGAACATATATGCGGATACGGGCAGAATGATGTTCCCAGCCACAACAAAGAACACAATGGTGTAGAACATGACGCGCCCATAAAAGCTGGCGAAATCACGATCCTCGTATTTGTTCCGAATCCGGTTGATATTGATGATTGTCATCGCCACTGCCAGAATGGTCACAATGCCGAAAATATTGACGAACTCCAGCAGACCAAGCTGAAGGGCATCCGGAAGCAGATTTGCCCCGACCATAATATTGGTAACGGTCCCGAAAAGGGCTGCGGGAATCATACTGAGCGGGTCGACACGGTGATAGGTACAGATAAACAGGGTGATGAGTACCCAGGTAATGGTACCGACCAGGGCGATAAAGCATTTGACATACAATCCCATGCTGTCGCGGTTGAGTTCCAGAGCAGTGATGTGTTCCGAAGTAATGATATCACCAGAAATTTCCGGATCACTATGATTGTTATCATACTCGTTCATGGTCGTCCCGGTTTCATTGCGCCTTAAATCATAGCCAGAGATTCCCAGCGAGGCATTAACGCCGCTGTTTTCGCTGTCGTTGACAAACACAACCTCATCCACCGGCAGTTCGGATTCCACATACATGCGAAGCTGATGGGACTCCAGCGGGAAACGACGGTTCCAGTAGTTCTTGGTAATGGACACATCACACCGGACCGCCTGATAATTTTCGCCATTTTCATGATAATTTTTAACGGTTTCTGTCTTATTAATGGTGCCTTTATAAACACGGAAATGCTTGGCCATATCCAGATTATCATTTCCCTCCCATTTAAACCAGATCAAAACCACCATGCGAAAGCTTGAAGTTTTCAGGTTGACTTCCTTTAGGTTTTCTACATAAGTACCGACCTGCACCCTGGTCGCGTTCTGGTCAATCTGCGACGCTTTCTCCTCAACGGCCTTTGGCGTCTGCAGCATTGAAACCCAGTAGCCATCTTCTGCTTTTTTGTCGGTGTACATAGTGACCGCAGCATACGCCAGAAAAACAACAATAACGATGACATAGGTTAAGAAACTGAAAAGCAGTCTCTTTTTTTGCCAACTCTTCAATTCGCCGATTTTCATTTTTTCTCCTCTCGTCTTCTAAAGTCTATTTTGAATACCTGCTTGGGTATATCAAACATAAAAAGGGAGACAATCTTTCCTGTCTGCCGCATGGCGGAAACGGAACACCATTGTCTCGCTGTCTCTAACTTCATGCAGCGCGGGCAGGGTTTACTGCATTACGATTGGATGAGAGGATATGTGTTCACACTGTGAAAGCATATTGGTGTAATACAAAAACAAAGCGCCGCGCTGCTATCTTAATGGATGAAAAGCGTCTGCTTCTCATTTTCTTAAGATCCTATTAAGTAACACTATAATCATACCTGTCTAAAAAAGCAGAATCAACACTCTTACCGAAAACGTCTTTTTTTTACCAATTTTGCGTTTTAAATTTCCAGTCTTTTTTAATATAATGTGATAAAATTTGATTGCAACAATTATGAAAGGGGGATGTCTTTATGAAAATCGCGATTATCGACGATCTAAGAACAGAATGTGAACTGCTCTCCGAATACATCCACCGTTACTGCGCCGATCACCAGCTTGATGCGGAGGTTACACTTTTTGGAAGCGGCAGCCTTTTTCTTGAGCGCTTTGCCCCGCACACCTATGATCTTATTTTTTTGGATATTTATATGGATGGTTTGAATGGCATTGAAACGGCAGAAAAAATCCGCGAGACAGACAGCGATTGTCTGCTCATTTTTTCAACCACCAGCCAGTTTCACGCGGTAAAGGGATTCAGGGTCCGGGCCTTCGACTATCTGGTTAAACCTTACAGCTATGAGGTTTTTGAGGAAACCATGCACTACTGCGACGAAACGCTGTTCAAGCAGAGCCGGTACATTGAGGTAAAGGAAGGGCGAACCCATGTAAAAATCTTCTTAAAGGATATCGTTTATACGGATTATTCCAACCACTATATCTACATCCATACCAAACGACGCATTGTCAAATGCTATATGCCTTTTTCAGATTTTTCGGCACTGCTGCTGCCTTATCCTCAGTTTGTCAACTGCTACCGGAACTGTATCGTGAATATGGATGAGGTCGATGTGCTTGACGAAAAAGATTTTGTCATGCTTTCTGGCGAACGGGTGCCCATCAACCGCGGGCTTCGCACTGAGATCCGGCAGCGCTACGCCAACTATGAATTTGACAAATTAAACAGGAGGCTTTGATTTTGGACGCGCGAATTGCTGTTGTCATCTGCCTTGCCCAGCTTATCCCCTGTTTTTTTTGTTTTTTTGCCGTTTTTATCGAGCATATAAAAGTTCCTAAATGGATTTGGTTTGTTATCATTGCTTCTATCCTCGCCTTCAGCGTGTTTATCACAGGCATTTACTTCACGCCAGACAGCATCCTCTACAGTATTCGCGGGGTTTTGAACTTTGTCTTTCTGCTCTTTGTCGTGGCAGCGGCTCTTTTCTGCATCCAGGAAAACTATTTTACGAATCTTTTTGTACTATGCTTCCTGACCAACTATAACGACTATATTCAGCTTCTGGCAAAGATTTTTAATATTGTCTGGAAACACCGGATTGGCCTTTTTAATCCTTCCGCCGACTATGCCATCACCATTGTGTTGTTAGAGCTGGCCGCTTTTCCATTTCTGTTCTGGTTTATGCAGAAAATTATCAAGCCTGTCATCGAGCAGACCAGCGACATGCACGCATGGCGTTACCTTTGGATCATACCCATATCCTTTTACTGCATTTTCCGAATCGGCCTCTTTCCGACATTCAGTGATCCCAGCCTGGTCTGGCACAACAGCCTTTTTCTGCTGCCTGTCGCGTGGATTATCGGCACCATCATGACCTACTACATCGTCATGCGCACTCTGTTAGAGAGCTTCACCAATTCCAGACTGCAGTCAAAGCTGAGCGTTATGGATCTTCAGATCGAGCTTCAGAAGGAGCAGTATGAACAGCTTCAGAAAAACATTGAGAGCACACGGGCGGCAAGGCATGACCTCAGGCACAACCTGCTGGCCCTTAAGGGCTATGCCGACCAGAAAGACACCACCGGGCTTCTCCGGTATATTAACCACTACCTGAAAATACTGGACACCGATGAGGTGACTTCCTTTTGTGAAAACTACGCGGTCGACACCATCCTCCGCCATTACTACCTGCTGGCGCACAAGGCTGGCATCGAGGCTGGCATTACCATCAATCTGCCAAAGGAACTGCCTGTCACCGAGATGGACGCCTGTGTGGTTCTGGGAAACCTTTTGGAAAACGCGCTGGACGCCTGCCTGCTCCAGACAAGACTGCACCGCTTTATCCATGTCAGCGTCGGTATCGCCGGACAGCGGATGGTGGCCATTAATGTGAAAAACAGCTATGAAAATGAAATCCGGCAGGAAAAAGACATCTTTTATTCCAGTAAACGCGCCGGGGAAGGCATCGGGCTGGCTTCTGTCCGCCATATTGCTGAAAAACATCAGGGCTTTGCCCATTTTGACTACGCCGATCATATTTTCAAAGCCTCTGTTTTACTGATGCCGGACAACAAATAAAAAACTCCTGCCAACTGCAGGAGTTTTTTTGTTTATGGCTTCAGATAAACCAGGCAAATTACATCAGAATGAAAGTACATCTGCCCTTTCCATGAAAATTCCCCGTTTTATGGAAAAGGCACAGCTTCAAAAATCAATGACCGGCGCTCTGGATAACACCGGCCTTCCAAAAGCATCATATATGGAGGCACGTTTTGGAAGATGACCAAAATGAATCGGACCAAAACTTTCAATCGGATTGATGTACCTGTCCTGGCTGCCAAAAATCGGAATTTTTAAAATAATTCTGCTGTTATTTTCTGATGCCGCCCCCCAGTTTGAGATTGTGGTGTATGGCCAAGGGGGGCCGGTCCGCCGGCCGCAGTGGTGAAAATGATAATGTTAAAAGCGTGTTATTTTTTTGAACCAGTTCAATCGCTTCAAGGTGATGAAGCTGTCTAGAGGAGTCCCAAAATCACAGCCCCGCTGGTTCGGCAGGGCTACCCCTCATGACTGTGTTCCATTGCACAGCCATTTTTACCGGCGCCATCAGAAAAATCAGAAACAGCTGATGTGTCATGAGACCTCTTAACAAAAGCCTCATCTCCCCATCAAAAACAATTTGCTGCATTTTTTTACAAGAACACAGCGAAAAACTTGTTTTCATTAGAAAAATGAAAATAAACAGCACAAATGGAGCGTCTACAACCAGACCAGAGATTTGAATTGGTATGGATGAGAGGATTTTATACTTGCTTTCACAAATATAGTCAAACCTCTGGAATGGCAGGGTGTGCTTATCTCAAAAGGCGTGAGCATATGGGGCTCTTCCTTTTGTGATCCATCGGATGACTAAATTATAGCACTTCAAGTCACCTTATTGTAAAATATTACGGTAAAAATTTACCCATTTCGGTAAAATTTGGGGCAACTATTCCTATTTGGGTATATGATTGACGGATACTCTAGCTCTGTGTTACACTTGCTTATCCATCCCTTTTCCATTATAATGAAATGGAATACAAAGACAGGAGATGACCTTTTGAACGCTTTCAGCCAAAAAATCTATTTAGAGCTGCCGGCACCGGGCCAGGGCGACATCACAGCAGACCGCGAGCGGCTTCTGCAGGGCCTTGAAGCTACCTTTTCACCGCTGGCGCTCTCCTACAGAACCTATAAAAAATACGCCGCTGTGTGCCGGAAAGCCGATTTCAAGGTAACATGCACTTTGGTTTATGCCGGAACCCACTGGGAACTGACCCGCATTGAAGCCGGTGACACCACCGCACAAAACTACGGCCTGGCCGTGGATCTGGGCAGCACCACAGTGATCATGCAGTCCATTGACTTAAATACCGGACAGGTGCTGGCGGAGAAAAGCCGCTTTAACAGTCAGATTGACTACGGCGATGAGATATTGAGCCGCATTTTTTACACCAAGGGCAGGCCTGACCATCTGGACGAGCTTCAGGCCAGCACTGTCCGTACTTTCTGCGACTTACTTAACGACCTCGCCGCCCAAACCGGCATCGCGCCAGAAGCCTACAGCATGATGATTGTGTCCGGCAACACCACCATGTCCCATCTTTTCCTCGGCATTGACCCCTGGCCCATTTTTGAGGTTCCTTTTACCCCCATGTTCAACCATACGGGCTTTATACCCGCTGAAGACCTGAGCCTGCCCACCGGCGGACTGGTTTACTGTATGCCCTCAGCCGCCAACTACCTGGGCGGCGACATCATCAGCGGCCTGCTGGCCGCACGGCTTGATAAACAGAAAAAGCCCTCCCTCTTTATCGACATTGGCACCAATGGCGAGATGGTGCTGGGCGATGAAAACTTCATGATCGCCGGGGCTGGCGCGGCCGGGCCGGCACTGGAGGGCGGTATCAGCAAGAGCGGCATGAAGGCCGGGCCGGGCGCCATCGACCATGTGTCCATCAGGGACGGTGTTCTGTGCTGCACCACGATTGAAAATGCGCCGCCTAAAGGCATCTGCGGCTCTGGCATTGTGGATCTGCTGTCAGAAATGCTGCTGAATGGCTGGATTGACTTTTCCGGAAAGTTTAATCCTGACGCCACAGACCGCATCATAGCCACCGATGACGGCTATGCCCTGCGGTATGCTGACGGGGAGGAGACAGACGACGGCGTCCCGCTTTTTTTCAACCAGACAGATATCACCCAGTACCTGGACACCAAGGCCGCTGCCAACACCATGGTGGCCTACCTTCTGGAAGCCGCGGGCCTTGGGCCAGAGGACATTGACCAGGTCTTTATCGCCGGAGCTTTCTGCGCCCATATCAACCTGGAGGCAGCGGTCAACATTGGTCTCTACCCCGACCTGCCAGCCGGGCGCTTTACGGTTCTGGGCAACAGCTCCCTGACCGGCGCCAGAGCACTGCTGTTGGATTACACCCTTTTCGATACTGTGAGCGCACTTCAGCACAACATCCAATATCTGGAATTTGGCGCGGCATCGGATTTTCTGACCCGTATGTTTGCCGCGCGCTTTCTGCCCCACACCGATCTGAGCCTCTACCCCACGGTGCGGCAGCGCTTAAAGGAACGCGGTGTCCTGCGCTGAGCACAAAAAATCCCACGAACCATTCGTGGGATTTTTTAATGCTTATTCCTATCTCTTTCCGGGCATTTCAAGGCCTTCCAAAGCCTTGTTGATAAAGTCATTAAAGGGTTTTATCCGTCTGAACACGTCCACGGCCTCCTTTAAAAAGGCCTCACGGTCCAAAAACAGGTCTTTCTCTACAGGATACTCCACATACCAGGATTTATGCTTTAAAAGTTCGCCATAGGGATGTTCTTTATCATAACCGCGCGGCACATTTTTAAGCTTTTCACCCTGGAGCGTCAGCTTTTCGCAGAAGGCCGGCGCCTCTAAGACCGCTTCAAAACTGCTGCCCTCCGACACAATCTGGTCTCTTATACGCCTGGTGATCTCGGGCATTTTGGCGTGAAAGACGCCGCCGCCCAGAAAAATCTGGTTCGGCGACACAAAGAGGTAATCCCCCACCGGCACCATTCCCCTGCCCTCCGGCGAAATATGCGCGCGGAAGGACGGCGCGTAAGGGCTTTTATCCTTGCTGAAGCGGGTGTCCCTGTTGAGCCTGAAAACAAGGTCGCTGGGGTTTATAAGGCCCATGCCGGGCTCGTCAGGCAGCAGTTTTTCCATTAAATCCGACACAAGGCTGACAAAGGCGGCGCGGGCGGCCTTGTACTCCGGCTGATGGCTGTGCATCCATTCCAGCGAGTTGTTATCCCGCAGCTGTGCCAGGAAATCCAGCATTTTTTCACCGTCGTTCATCTTATACCCTCCCTGCTTCCTGAATCGAGGCCATTGACTCTGAAGCCACCAGGCTGTCGATAAAGGCCCGGGCATTTTCCGGCACACGGTACTCTGGCAGGCTTTCAAACACACCGGCCAGGGCATCCATGTTTTCCATTTCCCTTTTACAGACCTCTAAAGCGCTGTACTCCAGACGCGCAGGGTTCAGGTGCTTCTGTCCCACTGCGTAGCCAAGGCGCTTGTTACAGGCGCACATGCCGCTTCCGCTGAGGCCGCAGTATTTTTTCAGGAAGTCATTGACCTGTCTGCGGATGCGGGAGAGCTTCTGGCGGTAGTTTTCCGGCGTTGTGTCAAAAACATCCGCACCCATGGCGCTGTCGATTCTGAACATGGCGCCCAGCACGTAGATGCAGCGGCTTTCTGCGTCCAGGCATTGCAGCATGACATTGGTACAGGAAAGCTTCAGCTCCTCGGCCAGAAGCTCGGCGTCCACCCCGGCCTGGGGGTCCGGGCAGCGCTCGGCCATGCCCTGCTCAATATCGCGGGCATAAAAATCAAAGGTGAGGGGCTGACGGTCGAACCGCGAACGGCGGTAATCCACCAGATAGTTTTTGGCGATGCGGTAAACCCAGGTGGAGAAAAGGCTCTCTCCCTTGAAGGACGACAGGCTTGTCATGACACGGATCATGATCTCCTGGGTGGCGTCCTCGGCGTCCTCAATCATCCCCATCATGCGCAGTGACAGGTTAAAAACCATATCCTGGACCGATTCCAGCACTGTCCCCAGTGCGTCCTTATCCCCTTCTACGGCGCGTCGGATAAAAGTGTTCATCTCTTTTTCTGAAATCATCATGTTTCCTCCTTTATGCTTATACAGGATTAGACGACCGCCAAAGTCCGCTGTGACAAAATTTAAGTATTTTTTTCGCTTTTTTGGCGCCTAAATAAAAAGAGCAGCCTCTAAGCCGCTCTCACTGCCGTTTAACCGGCGAATACATAGCCGTTTTTACTGTTTTTCTTGCGCGCGTACAGGGCCTGATCGGCCGAACGCACCAGTGCGCTGTAGGTGCTGCCGTTGTCCGGCGACTGGGCAATGCCAATGCTCACAGTGATGCTGCAGCCGGGAATATCCATGACAGGCTGTGTGACAATCTCACAGAACTTTTGCGCAGTCTGGCCGATGCCTGCCCGGTCAGCTGTCTTTTCTGCAAAGACCACGAACTCGTCGCCGCCCACACGGCCCATGATGCTCTGGCCGCCAAAGCTCTCGCGTATCCGGTTGGACAGGACCTTGAGCACAGTATCGCCGGCCAGATGGCCGAACACGTCGTTAATCTCCTTAAAATCATCAATATCAATCATCAGCAGCACACCCCTGGTGCCCTGCTCGAGGCGGGTGTTGATCTCCTGCTCGACACTGACCCGGTTCAAAAGGCCGGTCAGCGAGTCCAGCTGAGCCAGCCGCCTGAGTTCGTTGGTTTTCTGCTCAAGGGCGTGACGGAATTCCTCGTTGCGCTTTTCCGTAATGGTCTTAGGAAAGAACTCTCCCTCCAGCTGTTCTAAGTTTGGGACTGAGTGGTGCAGGTGGATAATCTTAAAGGTATCACCGCTTACCCGCAGTGTCAGGGAAAATCGGGTGTGCATGGCCGCAACCAATGGGTTGTCACTGGCCTCATGGGCGTCAAAGCCTCCAAAAACAACGACAAATTCATCACTCATGACCCGTACCTCATACCACTGGTCGTCTATGGTAAAATGGCCGTTCCACTCCTCAGTCTCGCCCAAGAGCGCTGTGCGAACCTGCTCAAGACTATAACAGATTTCGCCGTCTCCGGTGCCGATATAGGAAGCGTTATCATCAAATACGCTGGTCAGCTTCATCAGATCGCGGTTGATGAGATAATCCTCCCATATGGATTTTGCAAAGGCGACTGCCTTTTCCTCAATCTTTTTCATATACAGGCTCCTCAGTTTCTCATTATCTCTATTATACAGTGCTTTTACGCCAGGGGCAAGGATTAATTAAACCACCAGAGTGAGGGTTCTGTAAGAGATTGATGCGCCTCCGCCTGGGAGGTACGCCGTTTCGACGTATCGCCATTAAACACCAAAAAGGATGCTCCTGAAAGAGGGCATCCTTTTTTACTGTTAAAATGCTTACTGTTAAATGTTAAAAATTTTTTTGAAGGGTTATTTTCTTAAATGATTAATTTAATTGATGAGCAGCCGGCGGCAGAGTACCGCCGGCCATAGAGGGGTGATCATTTCACTTGGAGAATGAAATCATCGGGTTACGCATCAGACGATGCGTCAAGTTTGCCCTTTCGGTGGGCTTTAATGTATTTGCTGCAATAGTTATCCCTGCCCAGGAGCGCGGTGGCGGTGATAATATCCGCCATCATTTTGCCATTGGTGGGGTCGAGGACATAGCCGTCCATCCCCAGGGTCATTGTCTGGACAACAAACAGCCGATTGAGAATACTGCGGTTCGGCAGGCCATAGGAAATGTTGCTCAAACCGCACATGAAGTGTACATCAGGGTAATCCTGCTTGATCTGCCGGATGGTGTCAAGCACTTCCTCTCCGGCACTGGTCACGCTGCTGATGGGCTTGACCAGCGGGTCAAAATACATGTCGTCATCGGCGATGCCTTCGGCCTTAAGCTTGGCATGGAGGTTCTTTACAACCTTCATGCGGTCGGCTGAGGTTTCGGGCATACCGGTGGAATCCATGCACAGCACGACGATTTTTGCGTTGTACTTTTTAATGAGTGGGAGAACCGATTCATAACGCTCGTCCTCGTCTGAGATGGAATTGATCATGGGACGGCCGTTCTTACAAAGCGCCAGACCCACGTCCAGCGCCCTGGCGTTGGGACTGTCAATACACAGGGGGGTGTCGACCTCGTCCTGAACAATGTTCACAAGCCATTCCATTATTTCCAGTTCATTTTTGACCATATTACCACAGTTTACGTCGATATAGGTCGCACCGGCGTCTGCCTGCTTTCGGGCAAGCTCCCGGATGAACGCTTCATCTTTGTTGTTTACCGCCTCCTTGACTGCGGGGCGGCTGGTGTTAATGAGTTCACCAACAATTGTCAGCATCTGAAATGCCTCCTGTTCGTCAAATTTTTCACGGTTTTGCTGTTACATTGCCATCATGCGGTCACAGAGCTCAACCGCGGTGGAAGCGTCCTCTGAGTAGCCGTCCGCGCCCACATCATCGGCAAATTCCTGTGAGATGGGCGCGCCGCCGATGATGATCCTGACATCGCCCCGGACGCCCGCGTCGTTGATAACCTTGATGGTATCGTCAATCTTCATCATGGTGGTGGTGAGCAGTGAGGACATGCCTACAATGTCCGGTTTGTGTTCTTTGATGGCCTGTACAAACTGGTCTTCCTTCACATCCACACCCAGGTCTACCACAGTATAGCCGCGGCTTTCCATCATTAAGACCACCAGGTTTTTGCCGATGTCGTGCAGGTCACCGTTGACAGTGCCGATGATGACCTTGCCCTTGGTGGGCATATCCGCATCGGTGATCAGGGGCTTAACCACCTGCATGCCTTCGTTCATGGTATCCGCGGATTCCATGACTTCCGGGACAAACATTTCACCGCTCTTAAACAGCGGCGCGACAATGTTCATGCCGCCGATCAGACCGTCGTTGATGATGGTGGTGGGGTCGATCCCTTCATCCACTGCCTTCTGCACCAGGTCCTTGATCTCATCCAGCTCGCCGTCCAACACACAGTTTTGAATATCTTCTAAAATTGCCATTTTTATATCCTCCGATTTTTTTATTCCTGATTAAAGCTGTTTACCTGCTCTTCCGGCGCGCAGTGTGTACTGAGCCGCACCGGAAGGAATTATCCAATTTTTAAAAATGTTTAATAGTGAATCTTTTGTTCTGTTTTTAGATTGTTAATATCAAAAGTTAAGCCTTTAAGCCGTAGCCTTCAGGATGCCATTTGTCCATGTCCAGCTCGGGTTTGATTTCTGCATAGAACTGTTCCGGATCGTCTGGAATCTTGTCCACTGCTTTTTCCATCTTGTCGAGCCATTTCATGTCGCGGCGGTCTGCCTTGACCTTTTCGGCCTGGATGGCGTCGCGCAGCTCGTTAATGGTCAGCTTGGCGGCCAGCTTGGTTCTCAGGAAGTTATCCTGTTCTTTCACCAGCTCGCCGGCGATCTTAAGCACAACATCCGGTCTCAAAACCCATGCCTGAACGTCCAGCGGCGCGTCGGATTCGGTGAGCAGGTCGCGCATTATGAGACCCTGGCCCTTTTCCTTGGCCACGTTCATGAGGCGGCAGTCGTACACCAGCTGCTCCATGCCCACTACAGGCGCCATCTCGGATAAGAGCTTGACCTGCTGGATGGATTCATTACTCCAGGTATCAGCCACCGCTGCCGCGATGTTGCCAATGGGGCTCAGGTGGGCGCCAGCCGCGCTCTTACCTTCCATGGCGATGGGGCTGCCGGTAATGGCCTTGAGGTATGGGCCTTCATAGGCGCAGTCCTTGCTCGGGCCAACCGCGCCCTGTTCAAAGGCCACCAGCGCTCTCGGCACTGCCACAACGCGCATAACCGCTGCGAACACATGGGGGATAAAGCCTTTTTCAGCCAGCACCATGGCGGTGTTGGCAAAGCCGCAGGCAGAGTCGCCAGCAGCGAAGCAGCCGTTAGCGTCGGATAATTTAACCAGGTTGCCCCAGAGGTATTCCATATCACGGCAGCCCAGGACACCCATGGCGAAAATGGCTTTCCGGATATCAGCCTTTACCAGGGCTTCGTCATTGATTTCCTTGCCCCCGGTCGATTCGATGGATAAAAAGTCCGAGCCATCCTTGGCGCACTGTTCGTACAGCTCCAGCATGGTGTCCCAGTACTTGCCGCCGCGCATGACCGGAGGACGGCTCATTTCGCGCAGGTCGTTGGGGGTGGTCCGCAGTGCGGCCTTGAGGCCATACTTGTCTGCCGCTTCCTTAATGCCATTGATTAAAATACGGTTGGCGTCAATCCCATATTTAGGATGCTCGGTAAAGTCCGGCACGGTTTCAAATTCCACCAGCACGCCGGGGGCGTAGAGCTCTGCCGCCCTTTTGAGCACACCGTCGATGATGTTTGAATAAATGCCCAGCGCCTTGTCGATGGTCGCATCGTTGACATCCATGCCAGGAAGTGTGAAGTTGATTTCCGGATAGATGGTGCCGCCGCCGATGACCATGCCACTCTTGGTGGTGACTGGGTTCGGGCAGGAACCGTAAATAAAATCATCCAGATTATTAATTGCCAATTTATCAAATTTCTTTGCCATTTTTGTATCCTCCACTTTTTAGTTCGTTGAATGCTGAAGGGAGTCTTTGTAACAAGGGTTGATGACAATGAACCCGGCCATTTCCACCAGGCGGCGGAAAATCGCATTCCCGTCCCCCTGTCCATCTCCATAAACAGGGCCAAGGGCAATGGCGCCAGACTTCAGGTCATCCATTTTGCTGCCGACTACTGGTTCCAGTCGTTTTTTTACCTCTTTAAAGAGCTGGCCTGCCAGTAACAGATCCCCGGCAAAGTACTCCCCAGATTCAAAAAGTGTTCCGACCTTCTCCGTTCCCCGCCGGCAGGCTTCAATCACATCTAATCCTTCTTCCCTCGATGGATCTAAAGCTAAAAATTCATCGACAAACACCATGAGCTTTTCTTCTTCCAGATCTGCCATCAGATTTGTGATTACTTTAAATTCCATAAGAGCCTCCCTAATCCTAAATTATACTTTTTTAATACATCTCTTTAACGCTTTAATACACTCCTCTTTATTAAAATATACATCATTATAACCCCGCGGGACTTATTAAATAATTATTTATGTTATTATAATACACCCGGCAGGGCTTTCTGTCTTTGGACAATTTATATACTTTTCGGTAATATCTTGCTTTTTATAATTACTATACTAAAAT
>CAUEUD010000039.1 GCA_959020865.1 Eubacterium limosum
GCGCACTCCCGCAGGGAGCCTTCTCCCTATAATGCCTGCGTGATCGGCCTGGATGGCCGGAATTTGGATCATCGGAAGGACCTGGATCAGGAGAAGGCGGCTGGTTTTCCTTGCCATAAAGCACCAGCGTTCCGGTGGCTCCGGCTGGCTGCCCTTCAAATAATTGTGTGCAGACGCTGTCTCGATACCATGCGCCATTGCCCTCAGCGTATATAGGCGGAGTCAGGGACACTGCGTCATGGATCGTGTAAGTATCCGGGTTGCCCGAAGGCAGTTCACCTGCACCGGCTGTGTAGTAAATATTGTAATGGATCAACTCCCATTTTGCATAAACCTCGAGACCACCTGTCGAGCCATGTCCAATGGAGTCAATGGCGTTTTGCAGCTCGGGGTCTGTGTACCAGCCCACAAAGCGGTAGCCTGGCTTTTCCGGTGCATTCAGGTAGAGAGAGGGCGATACAATGGTGTAAGTGAGGGGGTTATCCGGATGGTTAGTCCCTCCGTCCAGGTGATAAGTGATGGGATACTCTGTATCCTCATAGGCCGCGTGGAGTATGGGATGGATGCTGGCAGGCGGCACCGGGCCAACTGTATCTATTGCTGCTGTGTGCTCTGAGTCTGCGAACCAGCCTGTGAACGCTCCACCTTTGATGTCCGCGGGCTTTAGTGTAAAGCGTGGTGTGGCCCGTGTAAGCCTTTTTATATTAAGCGGATTGTTGCGGCCCCGGCCTGTCTCGTAATCCAGCTTTATGGAGTTACTGTCAAGATCGACACTGTGATAGTTGATCACGGCTGTGGCAAAGCTTGGAGGATATGTATTGGCAGCAGAAGTTTCCGGAGCGCTGTCCTGTGTCTGTTGGAGCATTGTACTGTCGCCGTGCAGAAACTGCTTCAAGGCTTCCAGTTGTTCAGTTTCGTTTCCTGATAGTTTGTTTCCAGTGTAGACACAGACCACCTGTGTACGTCCTTCTTTTAGAGCGTTTGTTCCGCTGAAACAGCTGTCAAGGTCAATGTTAAAGCTGGTACCGTCGGTAGACAGATTTTTTTCCATGAGCCGGACGTTTTCGTCAGAGTCGATAAAAAGCAGGTAAGTCCAGGCATTTGCTGGAAGCTGTACATCGTCAAACCCGTCGATTTTAATGGGATAACTGCCGCCGTCCTCGCCCCGTTGTAACATATCCTCCTCGCCGACATTTGCAGTATCGCCGACCTGAAGGTTTAGCTGGGGCTGGCTGGACGTTGTATTGTCAGACTGAGCTGTGGCTGCGGGTACAATGGTCAAGCGCGCTTCCTTCGAATACGCCATGGGGTAGATGCCGTTTATCAGGTTGTTGTCATAGACAATGACGCGGATCTTGGTATTGTTATCTTCTGACTGGACGTTTTCGATTCTGAATTCATTATTATTTGACGGCTCTCCCTGACGTTCCCAGTTTCCCAGGAAGGAATCTTCGTCAAAAGTAAATTTTTCCCATTGATACATATGCCTGGGAGGGGTTGTCTCACCGGTAACCGCGACATTAAACAAAGCAGTTTTGCCCACATTTGTCTCACAGTCTCTGGGCTGTGCAGATATGTCCGGGTGGGAAGTGGGCTGTGTGGTGGCTTTCAGCATTTTTCCGAGCACACTGGGGTTGGCTCTGCTGCGATCTTTATAAGCCCGCAGTTGGAAGGTATAAATTTCACCGGGTTCCAGTCCCTTGACGGTTATCATATTGTCTGTGGTGGTTCCCTGTGGCAGCGCTGTGCCATCCCGCGCGATCATATACAGCTCAAACAAGCCGGCTCTCCGGGTAGTGTTTGCTTCATCCCAGCAGAGAGTCACGGAGGAGGTTTCAGAGTCTGATGCCAGCTGTGTATCGTAGATCCACATATCTGGAAGCGTTGGCGGCGCGTTTTCGGCCTCTTCGGTCAGGAAGCCGAGGACATAGGGATTCTTGCCGTCTTTATTCTTTTCCAGAGCGGTTGTCCGCCACATGGCCGGTGAGACCTCGAAGGTATATGCATTTGCAGTTTTGGGAAGTGCGTTAACTGTTGCCCCGACCCCTTTTCCGTGAGTGGTCGAGTTAATCCAGGACGCCCCTCCGCCAGCCGTGAAGTCAAGGCCTATCCTTCCTTCGGCATTAACCCTCATCAGAGCGCTTGCTGTTACACTTGCTACCAGGTCAAGCTCGGCGCTGAAGTCCAGGCTAAAGCCGTTTTTGTATTCCTGGGTCTGCTCATGGTCGATGTCAAAGGTTATGGAGCTGCCGCCGCTGGTGACAGCATGTTTTCCGCCTTTATTATAACTTTGATCGGCAACATTTGGAATATCTGACTGCTCTTTTGGATAGGTGTCTGGTGCGCCGGGAACAAACTGTTTTCCGAAAATTTCGGCGGTATCGATTTTTTTGATCCCTGCATTATTTCCAGTGGGCTCTGCACCCTCAGCAGCTTTATTATATTGATCTACTGTTATCAGGCTGTACTGGGGATCATATACATTGTCGATGGAGTAGGTTTCAAACGTACCGCCAGCCTTATCACCGATTTTATAGCCCGTTAAGTCTTCTCCTGTGTTCTTCTTATAGTTGTCGAGCAGCTCCTGCGTTATTGTATATTCCGGTATCCAAACATCATAGAGGTAAGAGGTGACCGGCGAGGCAATGCAGACGACGTTTGCGGTGTCGCTGTCCGCAGTGTAGGTGAGGCTGGTAGTAATATTGTTGGATGAGAAGACTGAGCCGATGTAAGAGAGCATCAACTGATCGTTAAAGGCGCCGCCGATTAAGACTTCATTGGCGCATAGGCCTACCCCTCCTGTGAGCTGAAACCCCATATTGACGCCGCCGCCCACATTCCAGTCGCCCTCTGTGCCGCTTCCGTGGGAGGAGCTGATCCTGAAGGATACTTCGCCGGACTTGTAGTCATCGATTCCCAGCAATTCGTTATAATGCGGGGTGGGGGACAGAACAGCCAGTGAAGTCGGTGCGCTCCAGCCGCTTTGTTTGCCTTTATACTTAAAATAAACGGTATCGTCGTCAAAGTTTACATCGGTGATGGTTAAAAAGGTACCGTCAAAATTTTCGCCGCGGTTATCAATGTAGCCGGTATCGGATTTTGTCTGGGAGAGCTCGGTGTTTTTGGGGACGCCTTTGCCGTGCACCCAGCTGACATCATAGTCGATATGGTAATTGGTGTACGCTTCGATGGCGCCGCTTACCACCACGGTTTGCTCTGTGCCGTACCGGTCCTTTGCAAAGCAGGAGGTCACAGCGCGGGAAATAAACTTATTGCGCGTACCGCCCAGTGATATGGAGTGTATGTCTGTCAATGCGTTGTTTTTAAAATAATCGGCCTCGGTGTCAGCTGTCGCGGGGAAGTCTTTGTTAAACTTGAAGGTGACGCCTTCTAAGAACAGATAATCCTTTGGATCTTCTGAAAAATATCTGCCTGCACTCAGAGCCGCCGGCTCCAGCATCTCCTTACCCACGTAGACATCGTTTATTTTATGGACTGTCTGAGGAGAGGACCAGACATATTGGTATCCTGAATTCCAGGTAACCATCTGCACCATGTTTGAATCCCCAACCATATAGCCGCAGTCATAGTAGCTTTTTGAATAGTTAACGTGGCCGGCAACGACCAGCTCATTGACGCCGTTGCCGTTGAGATCCGTGTCGCAGGCTGAGGCGAAACGCATGCCAGTGTAGCCGGACTCATGGGGAATGTCAAAAATCTTCACCATCTCATATTTCCCATTTGGAACGGTGTTTGCGTAGCTGTAGATAGATGACACACTGCGCTGGAAACGCCTGTCATAGCCGTTTGAGTTTTTGACTGGGAGTGAGGCGTTGATTACCAGATCGTCACATCCGGAGGTGTTTGTGGTGGCAAGATTTACAACCGGCAGCTGCCAGTCATGGTAGGCGAAATCTCCAAAGGCGCTTTTATCAAGGTCGCTGAGATAAATACGCTGTTGTTCATTGATCTTTCCATGCTGGTCAAGGGTTGCGATGACAATATAAGGTCCCCAATAGGCATTGGAAGGGACGTAGAACGCAAGGGCGGGAGCAAGATTATCCAGATAGTAAGAGCCAGCGGAGAGAGCCATAAGCCCAAGGGCGCTGTCCGCCTCAACATTGTTCACCCAATCGGAATTGCTGGGGCCAGCTGGATCCGCAAGAGAGTATTCCTTGCTGTCCAGCACATTCATATCCTTATCGTAAGTGGTGAGCCGCATAAAACTCATTACCTGGTGGTGGTGGTTTGGGTCTTCTCTGGTATAAAGGGTACTTTCAGCGATGCCCTTTTGAAAGGTATCTTCCCCTGACTTGCGATTGTACTGCATGCTCACTGCATTCTGGGCCTGGTAGTGGTCGCTTTGAGAATAGCTTTTGTGTGCTTCCTCTTTCAGATTGTCCAGCTTGATATTATCTCCGGTGAATTTTTCCGGACCTTTCAAAATCTGGGCCTGGCCGGTATAAGGGGTATGCCTGTTAGCAGAAGCCACGTAAAGCTCGGAAAGTTCCATGGGTGTGTAGTTTGCGAGAGGGTCGGCGGCATTCTGGGTAAAATCCTTTGGCTGCTGGCTTTTATCGGTTACACCGGTCAGTCCAAAGGCTTCATAGGATGCGTCACTGACATAGTTTTTAGTGCCTTCCGGGGTGCCGCTGTTATCGCTGAGGCCAGCTTCCTCTGCCAGCACGCTGGCAGGAGACAGGAGGCCCGTCAGAAGTGCGAAGCATGTAACGGCAGAAATGAGTTTCTTTTTTAGCATGAGCGTTCTCCTTACTTATAAAATCGGATTGTAATCGGTTAATTTTTTCGTTCATTATAACACATTGAGAACAATACTTGAGAAAGGTTACCAATTTGTAACCACCGCTGCGATTAAGAACAAGTAAATCCCCAGACCTTTATCATGAAAGACCTGGGGATTTTTGTGTTAGCGCTGAAGAAATTTTTTGTGCTTTAAAAAAGATTTTTAACTGTTGGGATCAGCTGTTTCTGTTGATTCATGAGGGGCGTCGGGAATTTTATCAGAAGAAATTTCTTCGGACAGCCGCCACCCGTTTTTCCGGATGTCCTTAAAAAAGGACAGAGCCATCAGTGCGATGATCGCAAGGGCGGGGACCCCGCAGATAACGGTGATGGTCTGGAAGGGGCGGATACCGCCAATCATCAGCAGGGCAATGCTGATGACGCCAATACACAGTGACCAGAAAATTTTAATCCAGGAAGGCGGTTCCTGACCGCTTTTTAATACCTTGGTCGTGGACATGGCCATGCTGTAGGCATTGGCGTTTAAGAGGGTCTGCATACAGATATTGGCAAAGATAAAGAGCACAGGCATGAGGATACCGGCAAACGGGAGGTATTTCCAGATCGCTGCAATGGCAGCGCCCTGTCCGCCTTCGGCGAGAATGCTGCCTAAATCCAGTCCCTGCTCCAGGAAGGTATTGATGGAGAAACCCTGGAACACGATAAAGAACATGTATGTACCAATGACTGTGGCGCCAAGAAGCCCCAGAACAAGCTCACGCACAGTACGTCCTTTGGAGATGCGGCCATAAAATACCCCGTTTTGGATGGACATGGTAATGTACCAGGCGTAATAGAAAACAGTCCAGTTTTGGGGAATGCCGGATTTGGCATAGGGGTCTGTGTTGCAGACAAGGTGGAGGGTGTTCTGCATGAGCATGCCCAGACCGTCTGTAAAGCTGTTAAGCATGAAGAAGGACGGCCCGAAAAGCAGGACGAAAACCAGAATACCAAAGCCCACGTACACGCGGATATTGCTGAGCAGGCCAATGCCCTTTTTAAGCCCGGCGAACAGGAGAATTGCCATGATAATACTCCAGGCCATGATCAGGACAACAGAGACGATAAAGGGAGGCTCATAGCCGATAATATTGGTAATGATGGCGACAAGGGTAGGGACGTTGACGCCAACGCAGGTCACGACAGAGGAGAGAAGAGCGACGATATAAATAATGTCAATGGTTTTGCCGAGACCGCCCCGGGCGCGTTTTTTACCGAGCAGAGAAATGCAGGCTGTACTCGGCAGGGTATCGTCTACTTTTTTACAGTAGAACTGGTAGGCAAAGAGCACCGCGATCAGGGCATAGCCCAGGTAGAAAACAGGGCCCCAGTGGAACAGCGGCATCATGGCTGCCTGCTGGAGAGCCTCCACTGTTCCGCTCTCAACGCCCCACATGGGAGACTGGTAGGTGTACAGCCACTCCACGCTTGTCCAAGTGAGCACGCCGAGCCCAGCAGCCCCGGTAAAGATCATACCTAGCCAGGAGAGGGTAGAATACTCAGGCTTTTCATTGCCGAAGCGTTTCTTGCCGAGCGGCCCAAAGGCCAGGATGAGCACAACGACGATGAGCGCCAGATAGTACCAGTCGAACAGCCAGGCAAATTTATCCGTGATAAAGGAAAAGACCGTTTCCAGTACATTGCCGGCAACCGTCGGGTTGGACATAACCACAGCTGTCAGCAGCACGGTAAAGATAAGCGGTGGAAAAAAGGTCCAGCCGTTGACCATGGAAAAAGGTGATTTTTTGTCAGATTTCATTTTGTTTTCAGGCTGCTGCAGCTTAGGTCTGCGACAGCCATCCCCCTTCTTGTATTTTCTTACTTACTATCTATAAACACGCAATAAACATGCCAAAGCAGTGAAGGGAGAAAAGGGGGAGATTTCAAGGGTTTTGAAATGATTTTCCGAAAAGTAACGAACGAAAATCATTCAAACGAATGATTTTCGTTCGCATTAAAGCAAGTATGGACTGGTCTGTGTTTGAAAAAAAGCGTCCAAACGCCCTGCAATGGGCTTTTTTGATTTTGGCATAAATATTGCATTACCTAAACAGTATCAAATACTGGAGGTATTAATATGTATAAACGGAATTTTACAAGAAGCTTTGTCACACAGGAATCCATTGAACTCATCCACGAAAAATCACTGTACTTATTAAAGAATAAGGGGATACGGTTTTGTTCGGAGGAGCTGCTGGAGATGTTTCGGGAAAAAGGGTTTAAGGTTGACGGCGAGCTTGTCTATATAACAGAGGAACAGGTTGACGACGCTTTGGCCTCCTGCCCGAGAAATTTTGATTATGTGTCCAGGGGACACAGGCACCGTGTTGGAACAACTCAGAAAAAAACCATTGGACAGTCCTCGCTTGGGCCTGTCAATGTGCTTAAGGAGGGAGAACACCGCCCGGCTGCCGCGGAAGATTTTGTCAATTTTGTGAAGCTGTTTCAGACAAGCGATGTGATCGACGTGATCGACTGCGAACTGCTGCACCCAAATGATGTGCCGGCCCAGTACAAAACTGATTTTATGACCCTGACGCCTATGATTTACAGCGACAAGCCACTGGCAGGCCTGAACGGAAGCCGGGAAACCTGCCGTAGAGCTATCCAGCTGGCTAAAGAATTCAATGATATTCACGACCAGGTGCTCATGTCAACCTTAATCACCAGTGCGCCGCCATTCACCTGGGACCGTCTGATGTGTGAAACCATCATCGAATACGCAAAGAACGGACAGTGCAGCTGCATCGCAGGCGTTGGCCTTGCAGGCCTGACAGCGCCGCCGTCTCTGTCAGGCGCCATTATCCAGAATAATACTGAGCGCCTTGCGGGCATTGTGGCCACACAGGTGGTAAACCCCGGCGCGCCGGTTATCTATCAATTCTGC
This sequence comes from Eubacterium limosum, assembly GCA_959020865.1. Lineage (GTDB taxonomy): Bacteria > Bacillota > Clostridia > Eubacteriales > Eubacteriaceae > Eubacterium > Eubacterium limosum_B. Next base: position 7,691 of record CAUEUD010000039.1, read on the forward strand.
GCTCTGGAAACAGACCTTCGCTACTCGCTCTGTGTATGCGGCGGGGCTGAAACCAGCGTGGAATGGTTTGTCGAAAATGAGCTCGCCAATTTCTACGGCCTCCCCAAGAGATCCCACGGTTGTCTTTCGGACGCCAAACAGGACGACTACCAGTCCGGCAGGGAATCCACCATGGTCGGCCTTTCCGCTTTAATGTGCGAGCCGGAGCTGGTCTACATGCTGGCCGGAATCATGGACTCCTTTAATACACTGGGCTATGAAAAGTTTATGATGGATGAGGACACCTATAAAATCTGCGGGCGTTTCCTGAGAGGCGTTGAGTTTAAGGAAGAAAACCTCTATATGGATAAGATGGAAAAAATTGAGCACTCTGCCAATTATCTGGCCAGAACCTCAAAAATTTACCGCAACGATTTTGTCTTTCCTGAAATTGCCAATCGGAAGGCTTATTCAAACTGGAAAAAGGAAGACGACGCCATCAGCGTGCAGGAGCGCGCAACCCTGGCCTGGAAAAAACGGCTGGAAGAATATGTGCCGCTGGAACTGGACAAAAAACAGCAGAAAATGGTCGAAGAACTGCTGCCAAAGGAATGGATTTTATAGACAGCCCGGCTTTAAAGCTGCCACGCGATTCGCGGGCAGCTTTTTTGCTTTGTCAGAGAAACGGTGCTGAGATCGCCGGGTCTGTTCCCGCACCGTTCCTTGAGGTATAATAGAGGCAGCGAGCAGCGTCTGAGACGCGCTGTCTGAAAATTAAGTAAAGGATCAGTACAAAACCATGCTGGATATATCAAAACCATCCCATTCCCAAGAGTACATCGACTATTTAAACGCCATACCCCGTGAGACATTGCTGACGATTCTGGAAAATGCATTTTCAGAAATTTATGTTCTGGACAAAAATGGCCGCATTATCTACATTAATCCCGCGGCCATACGTTTATATGGGGTGCCGCCCGAAGAGCTGATCAATAAAAACAGCAAAACGGCCAAAAAAGATTTGTGGGACCCTTACAGCTTTGATATGACAAAGCAGGCCCACCGGGCGATCGTGACAGAGAGCATTTATTATAAAACAAACCGGAGCATGATCTGCATCAATGTTCCGGTCTATAACGACAACGATGAGTTTGAGCTGATGGTGTCCACCTCCCTGGATAACATCCGCGCTGTGGATTTGAGCTATCGTGATCTGAGAAACCCCATTGAGTCCATTAACCTGGATTTTTCAGATGAGATTATCGGAAAAAGCGTCCTGTTCGAGCAGTGCCTGGCAGACCTTGAGAAGGCGGCAAAGTTTGACTGCAATATCCTGATTTTGGGTGAGAGCGGTACAGGGAAGAGCTATCTGGCCCAGATGGTGCACGAGCGCAGCCCGAGAAACCACAAACCCTTTGTGGCCATCAACTGCGGCGCCATACCGGACGGTCTGCTGGAGAGTGAGCTGTTTGGCTATATGCCGGGGGCCTTCACAGGCGCCAACGTTAAGGGGAAAATCGGCCTTCTTAAAAACGCGGACGGCGGCACCATTTTTCTCGATGAAATTGGGGAGCTGTCTCCGGCCATGCAGGTTAAAATTCTGGATGTTCTGGAAAATAAGCGGTTTTTTCCGGTGGGGAGCAATAAGCCTGAGTATGTCAATATCCGGATCATTGCCGCGACCAATCAAAATTTAATGAATGCTATCCGGGAGAAAAAGTTCAGGGAGGATCTCTATTGGCGGCTCAATACCGTAAAGGTTGTGCTGCCGCCCCTGCGCAAAAGAAAGGAAGATATTTTCTATCTGGCGACCGCTTTCCTGAACGACTTTAACAAGCGCTACAACACGAATAAGGTTTTCAATGAAAAAATACTTTCCTGCTTTAACAATTATGACTGGCCGGGCAATGTGCGCCAGCTCAGGAATGCTGTGGAGCGCATGATCATTTTATCCGACGGCATTATTATCAATGAGGAGCTGTTTTTCCGTTATCTGGACCAGGAGGAAGACCGGGAAGAGACCGACGGCGAAACCTACAATGTAGAGGAGTTTAAAAAGCAGACGGTCATCAAGCTCTATGCAAAGCACAAATCGAGCCGGGCAGTGGCCAGACGTATGGGCATCAGCCAGTCCACTGCCAATCTTTTGATTAACAAGTACATTAAAAATAAAGAGTGATGCAGTGAAAGCTGAATGCTCTCGGAAGAAGAAACCTCCAGGCGGTCTCTGGCCGTGAAGGAGGTTTCTCTGCTTTTGGAGGACGCCCGGACAAAAAGCGCAAGCAAGAGCAAGAAATATTAAAACACCTCCGATATAATGGGGTATAATGCTCTGAGAAAGGAGTGGCAATAATGAACAACATCGAAAAAGTACAGGCCGCCATTGATTACATAGAGGACCATCTAACCGAAAAGCTGGATCTTGACGCCATTGCCAGTGCAGTCCATTATTCAAAATACCATCTGCACCGCGTCTTTTCAAAAACTGTGGGACTGACCCTGCATGAGTACCGGAACCGGCGGCAGCTCACAGAGGCGGCCAAGCTGCTGGTGTTTTCGGAGGGGCCCATACTCGATATTGCCCTGTTGGCCGGATATGAGAGCCAGCAGGCCTTTACCACAGCCTTTTCGGCCATGTATAAGCAGTCCCCCAGCCAATACCGGGAAAATGAAAAGTTCTATCCTCTGCAGCTGAGGTTTCAATTTGAAGGGAGCTATAATATGCGAAACAGCACAGAAAAAACACGGTGGAAGATCACCTATGCTGATGAGAGCGATATCCCCTGCTGGATGGCCTTGGTTCACCTGGTCATCGACGGATTTCCACACCTGTACGAGGAGGAATATGTCGGTGAGCTTAAACGCCGAATCCGCAAGCGGCAGGCATTGATCCTGAAGGACGGCGAGGCGGCTGTCGGCGCAATGCTTTTTTCCGGTGAAACCGGCAGTATTGATTTTATGGGGACACATCCGCTGTACCGCAGCCAGGGAATCCCCAGGGCGTTTCTTGATAAAATGATGGGCGAGCTGCTCAAGGGCAGGGATATCAGCATCACCACCTACCGGGAGGGTGACAAGGCCGACACCGGGCACCGGCAGGCCATTGTGGATCTGGGTTTTGCCGAAGCCGAGCTCCTGGTGGAATTTGGCTATCCTACCCAGCGCTTTGTTTTGCCAGGGGAGAGAAGCGATGAAGTATAAAAAAAGATGCCAGCCAGAGCGCGGAACCAGCGCCGTCCCCTTTCCAGAAGAGATCAGCCATCTGGCAGAGGTCGCCAGCCGTCTGGACACAGCGCTTAAAGCCGCAGAGGGCCGCGTGGGGCTGGCGGATGAGCATTATATGGATACCAAGCGTTACATGGTTGAAAACCGGGGGGAGATCGACCCTCACGAAATGTTCCAAAATGAGCTGGCCTTAAAACAGATGGACCAGAAAGGTGCTTTTGCTGTGGGCGTACGGGAAAAGCTGGCTCGGCTGAAGGCCTCCCCCTACTTTGCCCGAATTGATTTTCAGTATGAGGAAGGGGAAGACGCGGAAAAATATTATATTGGGCCAGCGTCCTTTAATGATAACAATGAGCTGCTGATCTGTGACTGGCGTGCGCCGGTGGCCAGTATGTTCTACGACTGCGAGGTGGGGCCGGCAGGCTATGAAGCCCCTTCGGGTAAAATCGAAGGCTGTCTGACCCGAAAGCGGCAGTTTAAAATCAAAGATGGAAAAATGGAGTACGCGCTTGAAAGCTCGGTCAATATCCAGGATGATGTGCTGCAGCGTGAGCTGAGCCATACCTCCGATGAAAAGATGAAATCCATTATCGCCACCATCCAGAAAGAGCAGAATCAAATTATCCGAAACGAGAAGGCCGGAACGATGATCATCCAGGGGGTAGCGGGATCGGGTAAAACCTCCATTGCCCTGCACCGGATCGCCTTTCTGCTTTACCGCTTTAAGGATCACCTGTCAGCGTCGGACATCCGAATTTTATCTCCTAACAGGGTGTTTGGGGATTATATTTCAAATGTTTTGCCAGAGCTGGGAGAAGAGCCCATCTACGAAATAAGCTTTGAGGATATTGCCGAAGAACAGCTGGAAGGAAAATTTCGGTTTGAAAAGGAAAAAGATCCGCTGGAGACTGAGGATGAGCGCTGGGCAGAACGGGCCCGGCTGAAGTCGAGCCTTGAGTTTAAAGGGAAAATGGACGCCTATCTGAAAAGCCTGCCCAAAAACATCTTTGCCCCTGAGGATTACGGATTTGGCCGGTTTAAGGCAGAGGCGGCCTGGATAAAAACCATGTTTGAGGCGGCCAGCGGACTTCCTTTTAAAAAGCGCCTGAAGCTCATGGCGGAGACGATCCATGAGCGGTTTGAGGCGGATAATATCCGGGGTGAGGAGCTTCCAAAGCCGGGTGCCATCCTGAAAAGCCTCAATGCCATGCTCAGGGTGAAGAATACCCTTTCCCTTTATAAAGACTTTTACCGGCAGGCAGAGCTGTCACATATGCTTGTCATGCCTGAAAAGAAGACCTTTGAATGGGCAGATGTCTATCCATATCTGTATTTTAAGAGAGCCTTTGAGGGCTTGAGAGAGAATAAATCAATAAGACATCTGGTGGTCGATGAAATGCAGGATTACACGCCGGTCCAGTATGCGGTGATCAACAATATTTACAGCTGCCCTAAAACCATCCTGGGCGATTTTGGGCAATGCGTCAATCCCAATAATCAAAATACACTGGACGATATGAGAAGGCTTTACAGCGGCGCGGAATATGTGGCGCTCAACAAGAGCTACCGTTCTACCTGTGAGATCATACAATTTGCCGGGAAGATACAGCCGGTCAGCACATTAGAGCCCATGGAGCGGCACGGTGACCCGCCAGAGGTTATCCGCTGCAGCAACCAAAAGGAAATGCTTGAAAAGCTTGTGAATGAAATCCAGGCTTTTGAAAAAAGCGGCTGGGCCTCTCTGGGGATTATCCTGAAAACAAATCGCGAGGCGCAGGCATTGTATGCTCTGCTCTCAGAAAAACACAGTGTCCATCTGATCACGCCAGAGGGCACACGGTTTAAAAACGGCGTTTCGGTCACTTCCATCCAGATGGCCAAGGGGCTGGAATTTGACGCAGTCCTTATCCCAGACGCAGACAGCAGGCATTACAGCGACGCGTATGAGAGAAGCCTGCTGTACGTTGCCTGCACCCGGGCCATGCACAGACTGACGCTTCTGTACAGCGGGGAGATATCTGAGCTGATCCCAGAAACGCTTTAATACAAATTGCGCTGGTTTCTTTTTTTTATGCGTTGTGCGCTGATGAGGAGAAAAGCGAAAAAGATAAGGAGTACACAGCCGGTAAGGAATCCATGATGGTATGCGGCAAAGACGGGGATAAAAGTGATCATGGCCAGCTCAATGATCGAGATCAGCACATAGGCAAAGCCGTAATCCTCCAGAGTACCGCTTTTTATATCTGGGTCGACAATCCGAAGGAGGATAATGCCAATGGCGACAACACCCATATTCCAGCCAAAAATAAAAATTCCCCGCTCAAACCAGTTGTCGGTGTACAGCTTTTTACAGATAACAAAAACATAGAAAAGGCAGTAGGCAACGCCCAGCAGACTCATGATGATAATGGGGAGAAGATACTCACTCACGACAGAAATGCGGATTGAGGCTATGCCGAAAAAGACAAGATAATCTGTAATGCTGGAACCAACCCGGCTGATGGTATTGCGGTCAATACTTTTATCAAGACGGAGAAGCTTCAGAAACCAGTTAATAAAAACACCGCAGAACATGGAAAGGCAGACCATGGGCAAGGAAAAGTTTAAATTGAGCAAACCGTAGAGATAGTCAATAAGATATGCGCCGCCAGCGGCCATTAAAATTAATGCCAGATGCCAGGTCAGGGTTTCCAGGGAGATGGAGCAGGTGGTTTCCCTGCCGAGTGCTTTTTGTTCAGCAGCGTTGAAAAAGCCTGTGCGCATGCTTTCGGGAAGGCCGGACATATTGGTGATATACTGGGTATAGCCTTTCTTGATGGCGTAATTGATGGCGGCAATACCAATTAAAACTCCCAGGATGAGACCAATGGTAGCAAAGGTCTGACCGATGGTAATAGCCTCCTCCCAGCCGGCAATATCCTGCAGAGTACCGCCGATTGAAGCCGCATAGCCGTGTCCGCCAGCAAACCCGGCCGGCATCATAAGAGCAAAGGCGGAATGAAGATTGGGAAAAAACAGCGCAAAAACAGAAGTGCCGATAACCAATGCGAATCCAAACTGTCCGGCTTCGGCGGCCATGTTAAGCAGAAAGGTATCTTCTACACTGGTGATCATTTTTTTAAGGCCTCCGTTGGATTGCCGCCCGATAAAGAGCGATCCGAAGAGGACAATGATCAGTATATAAGGGTAACTGGAAATGGCACTGCTGAAAGGCAGCACAGCCAGCCCCTCCGGACCGAGCAGGAGACCAAGAAAGCCGGCGATTAAAGGAGCAGGCAAAAAAAGCTTCTGTATTATTTTGATTTTTGCGCGGAGTATCTGGCCAGTAAAGATTAACAATGACGCCAAAGCAATGTCTGTAATAAACGATGTGACTGAGTATTCCATAATATCCCCCTTTTTCAGAATAGCACAAAATGCAGGGAAAACAGAATATTTTCCCTGCAAATCCAGCTTAGATTGATTCTTTGTAGAAATTCGGCAGATAGGCTTCTATAATTTTCAGCCGATCGCCTGATATATCCGGCGCAGTATACGCTGCAATACGCGCTTCAACAGCTTCCTTTAAGACAGAACGCACAGATTTTGAGCCGGCATTCTGCCATTGATTAGGGTCTTCTTTATTCATATATTTTGACATGAAAAATTCCTGACGATAGGTTTTAGGGGTTCTGCCGGAAAGGAAGGTGCCGCGTGGTCCTGTTTTTTCAATATCTTTCATTAAAAAGAGCTTGTCCTCACAGTTGACACCGCGCTGCATCCTCCGTGCCATAGTGTAGGCTTCCTCATCCATCAGGAATTTCTCAAAGCTGATCACATTGAAGGCGCCGATGGTGCCGCAGCCGTGATGAATAAAATCAGCGCCGCAGTCAACAGAGGCTTCGATCATCATCATTGATTCCATCCCTGCCTGAATATCACAGTCCTTTGCATCACTCAGACCGCCCCCGGTGCGGAAGGGAAGATGGTAATAATCTGCCAGACCAGCTGTCACATAGCAGACGAGTGCGGTTTCCGGTGTGCCGATCGTCAGTTGAACGGCCCGCATGTCAGTGGAACCTGAGGTGTTGCCGTAAATAAATGCGCAGTCAGGGTTGATGAGCTTGCAGAGAACATAGCCCATAAGCACCTCAGCGTTAGTCATGGCCATCATTCCTGCAATGGAGGCAGGGGCTGTCATCAGCGGCATTGCGCAGGGGGCCAGCCAAATAGCTTGCCCGGCCTCGCAGATAGCATAAGCCATGTCGATCTGTCCGTTGTGCAGCGCAAGAGGGCTGAGTGTATTCATCGCGCCGATATGTACAATTTTTTCACTGTTTTCAGCACCTTCAAATGCTTTGAAAATTTCTATGCCGTGTTTATATTCCTCATAGACCTTTTTTTCTGGGACATTGAACATGTTTGGTCTTGCAGTAAACGCCGGCTTATGGCTATATTTTAACGCGGTTACCATATTGCCGTATTTTAGCTGGTCATCTGACATATTTGTGTGGTCAACAGTAAAATTGATGGAGTTAAAGTCAGTGGTAGGGCTGGTATCAGAAAGTTTGAACTGCGTTATAACATCCTGGTCAGTCATTTTCCGGATATAGCCCTCATCATTGATATAGATGTTGCTGGAGGCTGGGCCGACCAGCGAGCTGCCGCCGCCAACGGTAAGGGGTTTGTCCAATGTGCTGGAATACAGGTCAAAGGTTGGTTTTGCCAGAGCCAGTGCGGCGTCAACCATTTTAGCGTCTAGCCTTACAAGATGACCCTCTACCTGGGCACCGTGCTGTTTTAGAAGGGAGCAGGCTTTGTCGTGTTCAACCTGAACACCAATATTTTCAAGAATATACAGAGATTTTTCGTGAATTTTTTCAATTGCTGATTTAGAAATATATTTTTCGTAGTTTTTCATTTTTAAGTACACTTTCATCTTTATAATGGAATTTTATTGTTCAGCACTGGCGGACGCTTCTTCTTTTTCTGCGGCAATGCGCGCCATACGGATTGCCTTGAGCTCTTTAATATTTTCTTTATTGCGGAGATGGAAGATAATAGCAATGACACAGGCAAACAGGGCAAAGGCTCCGGAAATGTTAAAGATTATGCCGTAGCAGACGCTGGGGTCATTGTTCTGGATAATATTTCCGTTTATGATGGGTAAAAAGCTGTCTGGCAGAAAGCCGATGGTCGATAAAATACCAGTGACTGTACCGGCCATAAACAATGGCATCTTGGCTTCGGACTGTGTTGCAAAATAAAGCCCTCTCACAGCACCGATTAGAATATAACCCATCGCACCGCCAACAAAAATACCGATGACATTGGCGGCGCCGGTTGGAAGCAGGGGCAGGCCAAAGTTAAAAGCCGCTAGAAGAAGTGTCATAACAATGATGGATTTGGAAATTCCAAACCGGTCTCCGACCAAGGCTGAAATGTAAGAGCCGACCGGACGCATGTATTCACGGAAGTTTCCAAGGATAGCACCGCCAAGCGCAGAGAGGCCAAACATGCTGGTAGCGTAAGGCGTAATATAGCGAAGATTGACATTAGTGGCAAAAACACCAAGGATAATGAAGGACATAAGCCATACATTAGGGTCCTTCAGAGCAGAGAGCAAAATCTTGATCACGCCCTCCCCTTCAGGTTTTTCGACAGTATCGCGGTCAAAGATAAAATGAATCAGCAGGCCGATAAGGACGTTCATGCCGGCAAAAATATAGATAACAACGCGGAGACCAAAGATTTTATCAGCAAAGACGCCAAAGAGAATCAGGGCGACAGTGCTGACAATTGATGAGAGAACATTACGAGTGCCCTCCATGGAAGCAAGAGCGGTACCCTCACCGCCGGCCTTTGCAAAAATACGCGTTGCTTTGATGAGGGCAGCCCAGAATGTCAGCGTTGTTGTGATTCCCATGGCTCCGAACAGGATAACCATGACCGTGTAGGAAGGGAAGAATCCAACAAAGACCGCCAGAAGCCCTGTTGCAAGATAGGACACAGACAGTAGCGTCTTGGAGGAGATGCGGTCAGCAAGCAGACCGCCTAAAAAATATGTGGCAATGGTCATCGTGGTATAAGCACTCTGGATAACACCTAACTGGATATCTGTAGCGCCGGTGGCGGCCTGGAAGGTGTCATAATAAAGACCGATCATGTAAGGGACATAGTAAATGATACTGGCACCGCTTAAACACAGGAATTGAACAATACGTTTTAAATTCAATTGCTTTTTCATAAATTTCCTCTCTCTTTCTGTAAAAATACCGCGCGTAATATTTTATACAGTATAAAAAGTATTTGATGGATAGAATTATACAGTATAAAATTTGATATGTCAACGTTTTTTATACAGTATAATTTTTGTCTTCAAAGGGTTTTATTTTTTGAACGATGTGTTATAATAGAGAAAAATGGCCGTTTAAGGGAAGGAAGTGATCGTATCACCTATAAAAAAAGCAAGGAAACCAATGACCGGATTGTGGCAGTGGCCCGTAAGCTTTTTTATGAGAAGGGCTTTAAAAAAACATCGGTCCGCCAGATTTGTAAAGATGCGGGGATAAATCATTCTTTGATCTATTATTATTTTAAATCAAGCAAGTATGGGATTGCTCAGTACCTGATTAACGAGCATATAAGAAAATGTATAAAAGCCCTGTCACAACATTATTCATATCGAAGCGATTATTTACTCTATCATCTTTTACTGGTGAGATTTATATTCAGAGAGATTTCGCAGGACCCCATAGAGCTGGAATGCTATATTAATGCCTGGGAGGAGGAGCAGATTGACCGTCCATTTTCCATTGAAACCTACACCATAGCAAAAGGTCTGGGTATGAATGTCAGCTATACGGATGTTCAAACCGCTGTGCTGATGAGCGATTATGTATGGAAGGGCCTTTACGAGGCTAAGCAGAACGGAATCCTCGAGCTTACGGATTCAGAAATACGCAAGCGCACCGACCTGACGCGGTGGATGAATATCGGTCTGGACAAAGCGTTTATTCTTGAAAAAATCGCGGTGGCAGAGGAGCTTTTAAAAGATATTCCAATCTATCATATCCATTTGATTTTAGAAGATTGATGAAATAAAGACAGCGCCCTTTGTTAAATCTTCCTTAATTCCCTTGACGTTTACCGTTTTTTTATGTAGAATTTAGAAAATATTTATATTAAAAGTAAAGGAATTTTAATTGATGGACGACAGTGACGAGAGTGACACCGACCGAAAAATCAAAACCTTAAAAGCGAATAAGTCTCAGAGTATACAAGGCATAGTCACGCCCATTTTGCACATGGGTGGTCTGACTGTGCCTTTTTTATATTCTGGCTTAGATAAAATTTTTATAGGAAAGGGGTGGTTTATCCAATATGGATAATCACAGACAGAAGCCTTGGCACGCGCTGCCGGCAAAAGATGTTTTTGCCGGCCTGCAGACCTCGGAGGAGGGATTAAGCGATGCTGAGGCAGCCGAAAGGCTAAGAAAAAACGGACGCAATGTGCTGCGTTCAAAACCGCCGAGATCCATTGCGCAGATGCTCTGGTCTCAGATCACAGACCCCATGGTTCTTATTTTGATTGGCGCTGCCATTTTTTCAGCTGTGCTGAGGGAATGGACAGAGGCAGGGGTCATTTTTACCATCGTTGTGCTGAATGCCCTTATTGGCATTGTCCAGGAGAAAAAGGCTCAGTCCTCTCTGGAGGCGTTGAAAAATATGAGCGCACCTACAGCCCGCGTACTGCGGGAGGATGAGGAGAGTATTGTGCCTGCCAGTGAGCTGGTGACCGGGGATATTGTATTTCTGAGTGACGGGGACATGGTGCCCGCAGACCTGCGGCTCATTGATTCGGCCAATCTGAAGGTGCAGGAGGCGTCCCTGACCGGGGAGTCTGTCCCGTCGGAAAAGGACGCGGATGCGCTGTTTCCTGAGCGCTGCGCATTGGGGGACCGGGGCAACATGGCCTATACCTCCTCCATTGTCACCTATGGCCGTGCCACTGGTGTGGTGGTGGCAACGGGCATGAACACAGAGGTGGGGAACATTGCCGGTATGCTCGACAGTCAGGATGAGACCGATACGCCGCTTAAGCGCAAGCTGGGCGCGGTGGGTAAAACACTGACCATCATTGGGGTCATTGTCTGTGTGCTGATTTTTGCCATCGGCGCTGTTTACCACCGGCCGTTGATTCCGCAGTTCCTGGTGGCTATTTCTCTGGCCATTTCCATTATTCCGGAGGGGCTGCCCGCCACGGCTACCATTGTCATGGCTCTGGGGGTTCAGCGCATGGCTAAAAGAAACGCTTTGATCCGTAAGCTGCCTGCGGTGGAGACTCTTGGGAGTGCTACGGTCATCTGCAGCGATAAAACAGGGACGCTGACCCTTAACCAGATGACAGTTACCCAGGTAGCGGTAAACGGAGACTTTGAGGCAGGGCAGGCCGTTTTGGCCGGCGCGGCAGCTGAGACGCATCCTGAGGTATACCGTGAGCTGATGGTCGCGGCGGATTTATGCAATGACGCCAGTTTTGATCCGGACCAGGAGGGCTCGATAATCGGCGACCCTACCGAAGGTGCGCTCCTGTACATGACAAAAGCTTTTGGTCTGGACCATGATAAGATGGAGGACACCTATCCCCGGGTTTTTGAAAACCCCTTTGACTCTGATCGGAAGCGCATGACGACGGTTCATCCAGTTGGGGGGCAGCTGACGGCTTACACGAAGGGCGCGGTAGACGAACTGCTTCCCTTTTGCACCCGGATGCTCACTGAGCAGGGAGTCCGCCCCATGACGGAAACCGACCGGAAAAATATTCAACGGCTTTGTCTTGAGTTGTCGGAAAAGGCGCTGCGTGTGCTGGGCTTTGCAACAAGGCAGCTTGAGGAAATCCCGGAGGATGAGGAAGAAAATATAGAGCATGACCTGACCTTTATCGGTGTTGTGGGGATGATTGACCCGCCGAGAAAGGAAGTCGCGGAATCGGTAAGAACCTGCCGGAAGGCGGGAATCCGCACGGTGATGATCACCGGCGACCACAAGGTTACAGCCATTGCGATAGCCCGGGAGCTGGATATTTTCCAGGAAGGAAATACAGTGCTGACCGGCGATGAGCTGGAGCGCCTGTCAGAGTGTGAGCTCGAAGAGGCAGTGAAGACCACCACCGTCTATGCCCGGGTATCGCCGGCAGACAAGCTGCGGATCATCAAGGCGCTCAAGCGGAGCGGGGAGATTGCGGCTATGACCGGGGACGGAGTCAATGACTCACCGGCCCTTAAAGCAGCGGACATCGGTGTTGCCATGGGGGTCACAGGAACGGATGTTGCCAAGGAGGCCGCAGATATGATTCTTTTGGATGACAGCTTTACCACCATTGCCTACGCGATTAAGGAGGGGCGGCGTGTTTACCGGAACATTCAAAAGGTTATTCAGTTTTTGCTGGCAGGCAACATCGCCGAAATTTCAACCCTTTTTGTGGCAACCGTCTTTAACTGGGATGCGCCGCTGCTGGCGGTTCATATTCTGTGGGTCAACCTGGCAACCGCAACACTGCCGGCGCTTGCCCTGGGGGTAGACCCGGCAAGCAAAAATATCATGAGCCATCCGCCGGTTAAATCGGGAACGCTGTTTGAGCGTGACCTTATTTTCAGGGTAATCCGACAGGGAGTTTTTGTCGCGGCCATGACGCTTGTGGCCTACTGGATCGGTTTTAAGACAGACAGCCACATCACTGGCCAGACCATGGCTTTCTGTGTGCTGGCGCTCTCCCAGATGCTCCGGGCTTTTAATCAGCGCTCTAATACTGAGCCGGTCTGGGTGCGGGCCGAAGGCGCAAACCCATGGCTGATCCTGTCCTTTGCGGTATCTGCCGCGTTGATGGCCTGTATTCTTTTTACACCGGGAATATTCGTGTGCAGGGCTTGCCCTATGGCACTTATCTGGTCGTGGA
>CAUEUD010000040.1 GCA_959020865.1 Eubacterium limosum
TAAAAAGAAGTATTTCGGGACTTACATCTTTGACTGCTATCACCCTCTGGTTGAAGGCATTCATCTGTCTGCCCTGGGAGAAACGCGTGTCAACGCTACAGTGGATAACATTGAGGAAGCTGTTCAGGAGGCCCGCGAGGTATTGAAAAGCTGGCGCGCGGGCGCCAATGACAAACAGTAAAGAAGCCCTGCTTTTATTAATAAGCAGGGCTTTATTTTATTCGGACAGCAGGTCAATACCGCGCACCATCAACTCTTCAAGCCGTTCCGCCTGACCCGTCAGCTCCAGATAGCCGACAAGGGCCTCGAGGCCGGTTGCATAACGGTAATCGATGGTTCTGGCATGTTTGGGCACATGGGAGCGGGTATTGCGGCCGCGCCTTACAATGGCCTGCTCCTCATCGGTCAAAGAGTCCATGAGAGCCAGCACCATTTTGGACTGCCCGTCGGCCTTGACGTACTTTATGGATTCTTTTGTCAGGTGGTTGACATTGGAGATACCGCCAGATACCAGAAAACGGCGGATATATTCGGAATAAACACCGTCGCCGATATAGGCAAGGGTCAATGGATTGAGGGCCCTTGCCTCAGCGATGGTGTATTTTTTGTGCAGACGTTGTTTTACGCTTTCTTCCATTTGACTCCTTCGCGCGTGTCCTCAAGGATAATGCCTTTGGCCAGCAGCGCGTCGCGGATTTCATCGGCCAGAGCAAAATCTTTATTTTTACGGGCTTCCTGGCGCTGAGCGATGAGGGCTTCTACCTCAGATTCCAGATCCGTTTCTTTTTCCTTTGCTGCCAGCCCGATAACACCGGTCAGCTCCTTGAAAAGATCCAGCGCGGCTTTCACCGCCTCTCTGGAGGAGGCTTCGCTCAGGTGGGAGTTGGTATCCCGCACCAGCTCAAAGATGGCGGCTATGGCGTCGGCAGTGTTCAGGTCGTCGTTCATGGCGTCAATGAAGCCTTTTTTGTATTGGGCCAGGCTGTCCGTCCATGTTTTTTCATCTTCGCTGGCGGCTTCTGTCTTGTTGTTTTCAAGCAGGTATTCCATCTGGTATTTGGCATTGTAGAGTCGTTCCAGAGCATTCTGGGCCTGCCCCAGCAGCTCGTCGGAGAAGTTGACAGGACTTCTGTAGTGGGCCATGAGCATGAACATGCGAACCACTTCCAGGTCGTAGTGTTTGGCGATGTCGCGCACAGTAAAGAAGTTGCCCTTGGATTTGGACATTTTTTCATTGTTGATGTTGATATACCCGTTGTGGACCCAGTAGTTGGCAAACTTGCAGCCACAGGAACCCTCAGACTGGGCGATCTCATTTTCGTGGTGGGGGAAGATCAGATCCTGACCGCCGCCGTGAATGTCAATGCTTTCCCCCAGATGTTTGCGGGACATGGCGGAGCATTCGATGTGCCAGCCCGGGCGTCCCTGGCCCCAGGGGCTTTCCCAGTAGGGTTCTCCGTCTTTTTTCTTTTTCCAGAGAGCAAAGTCCAGAGGGCTGCGTTTTTCGTCGTTCACGTCGATACGCGCGCCGGATTTCAGATCGTCGATGGACTGCTTGGAGAGTTTTCCGTAGTCGTGAAAATGTTCGACCTGATAGTAGACATTGCCGTCCACGTTGTAGGCCAGCCCGCGTGCCTCAAGCGCTTTAATCATTTCGATGATCTCGGGCATGTGGTCGCTGACACGCGGGTGCACGTCTGCCCGGCGGATGCCCAGAGCGTCGGCATCCTTGAAGTATTCTGCAATGTACTTGTCAGCGACCTCGGCGGCGGTAATGCCTTCCTCAATGCTGCGGTTGATGATTTTGTCGTCCACATCGGTAAAGTTTTGAACAAACTTGACATCGTAGCCGATATATTCTAAAAAACGTCTGAGCACATCAAAGACAATGAAGGGACGGGCGTTGCCGATATGAAAGTAATTATAAACAGTCGGCCCGCAGGAGTACATCCGTACCTTGCCTTCTTCAATGGGAACAAACACTTCCTTTTTCTGGGTAAGGGTATTGTATAATTTCATGGCTTTCTCCTTCTTTATTTTTTACGATTGTGTTTATTATAGCATAGGCAAAGCGGTTTTCCTATAAAGGAAATAAAAATCTGTTTACGTTCTCATGGAAAAGTATGGTATACAGGCAGGAGGGGAGTGGTATAATGGTTGAAAGATTTGTAAATTTAGAATTGAAAAGAGAGAGAAAAATGCAGTACTTAAGTCGTTTTAATGCTTTTATCGAAAAGTGGATGCCGCTGGTTACGCCGTCCTGTCTGATCATCGGGGTTGTTTTCTCGGCATGGCTGGGGCGGTTTGCATGGCTGGTCCCCTGGATTTTTGCCTTTATGACCTTTGCGGGCAGCCTTGGCTCTGGGTTTCGGGATATGAAGAAAATTGCCATGCATCCGGTCCCGCTGATCGTGGTTCTGCTGATCCTGCATATCGTGGTGCCGGTCACTGCTTTTCTGGTGGGCAGCCTGATTTTTGATGACCCGCTGCTGGTCACCGGGATTGTACTGGAGTTTATTGTGCCCACGGGCATTGTGAGCCTGGTCTGGGTCAATATTTACCACGGCAATTCGGCCCTGACGCTGTCCATTATTCTCATAGATACTCTGGTCGCGCCCTTTCTGGTGCCCTTCAGCCTGCATGTGCTCATGGGTTCTGCAGTGGAGATTTCGGTTGTCGGCATGATGAAGGATCTGGTGCTGATGATCGCAGTTCCGGCACTGCTGGCCATGACACTCAACCACGCCACCAGGGGGCAGGTCAAACACACCCTTTCACCGAAGCTTGCACCTCTCAGTAAAATAGGACTCATTCTGGTCGTTATGATCAATTCTTCCAAGGTTGCCCCTTTTTTCAGCCAGATGACACCCACCCTGCTGCTGGTAACCCTCGTCATTTTTCTGCTGGCCGTCAGTGGCTTTATCTGGGGATTTCTGGCTTCTAAAATCTTCAGGGAGGACAACGACGGGCGTGTCTCCATGACTTTTAACAGCGGGATGCGCAACATCAGCGCCGGAGCTGTGATCGCCGGGCAGTATTTTCCGCCTGAGGTCATGTTTCCAGTTATGATCGGGACGCTGTTTCAGCAGATTCTGGCGGCCCTGGCAGGCTTCTGTCTGGATCGGCTGGCGAGCCGTGAAAGTGTTGCCGAGAAAGTATCTTAATAAGGCTTGAAAATTTATCAATCTGCTCTCGTAAGAGGGCTTTTTTTAGTGTATACTATATAGAAATACAAAAAACGAAAGAGGGTGTGTACGGATGAAGATGATTTTATCGCCTGCGAAGAATCTCAGAACCTTTGAGCTGCCAGGCGCGGTAACCAGTCTGCCGGTGTTTGAAACAAAAACGGCAGAGCTGGCGGATATTCTCAAAGCCATGACAGAGGATGATTTTAAGGCGGCGATGCAGCTGAGTGACCAGCTGGCAGCTCTCAACAGAGATCGTTTTGCGGCATTCCGGTTTGACACAGACGGCACACCGGCGCTGCTGGCCTACGATGGACAGCAGTACAAAGCTCTGGCGGCCGAAACCTTCACGCCGGAGGACTGGCAGTACGCAAACACGCACCTGCGGATTCTCGATGCCCTCTACGGCGTGCTGAAGCCCCTTGACAGCATTTACCCCTATCGGCTGGAAATGAAAAATAAAATTCTGAAAAAACAGTCCCTGTATGCCTTCTGGGGTGATCTGCTTTACCGCGAGATTACAGGCGAGGGAGACCTGCCTGTTGTGAACCTGGCCTCCGGCGAGTACGGCAGAGCGGTCGAAAAACATCTGAAATCTCCGGATGAAATGATCACCTGCACCTTTAAGGTCATGAGAAACGGCGAAACCAAAACCCATTCTACCCAGTCCAAGCAGGCAAGAGGTTTGATGGCAGGCTGGATTATCCGCAATCGGGCGGAGAGCGCTGAGGCATTAAGAGACTTTGATGAGGACGGTTACCATCTGGATGAAACGCTTTCGTCTGACAGTGAACTTGTCTTTGTAAAAAACTTTCAGCACAGGTGATTTTTTGATATTTCTTTGCTTTAGCTGTTCAGCATGATATAATAATCCCATACGCTTTAACGGAGTATAAGATAATTTTAAGTGTTATCAAAGATAATGATTTTAATTTAAGAAAACAGAGGTAAAACCATGGATACAAATGATAAACGCAAAATGTTGGCCCAGGCCATTTTATCAATCGAATCGGAAGAAGAATGTTTTGAATTGTTAGAGGATATCTGTACTTTAAAAGAGGTTGACGATATGGCCAACCGCTTTCAGATCGCCATTTTATTATATGAAGGAAAAACCTTTATCGACGTGGAAAACCAGACCGGCGCAAGCTCCGCGACCATCAGCCGCGTCAATCGCTGCCTGAAGCATGGAAAGGGGTATCGTCAGATCATCGAGAGGATATTTGACCAAAATGAAGGTGAGGATTAATGAGAACTTTTAAAAAATCCAAAAAGCTGGACAACGTCTGTTATGATATCCGCGGCCCGGTCGTCGAGGAAGCAGACAGGATGACTGCGGAGGGGATTGACATCATCATGCTCAATACCGGAAATCCGCCGACCTTTAACCTGAACGCTCCGGACGAGGTTATCCGCGATATTCGCTATAACCTCAGAAGCTCTGAGGCTTACTGCCACTCCAAGGGAATTTTTCCGGCGCGCAAGGCCATTGTTCAGTATTATCAGACCAAAGGCCTTATGGATCTGGATGAGGAGGACGTGTATATCGGAAACGGCTCCAGTGAGCTGGTCTCTTTCTGTATGCAGGCACTGGTGGACGACGGCGATGAGATTTTAATCCCAGCGCCGGATTACCCGCTCTGGACCGCCTGCGCTACTCTGGCAGGGGGCAAGGCTGTCCACTATATCTGTGACGAGGAGTCCAACTGGTACCCGGACCTTGAAGATATCCGGAAGAAGATTACACCCAACACCAAGGGAATTGTCGTCATCAACCCCAACAACCCCACCGGGGCTGTTTACCCGAGGGAAATCCTTGAGGGAATTGTCAAGATTGCGGTTGAAAATGAGCTGATCATTTTTTCCGATGAGATTTATGACCAGATCATTTATGATGAAATCGAGCATGTGCCTATGGGAACCCTCACCGATGAAACCCTGGTGGTCACTCTCAATGGGCTGTCGAAATCCCACCGTATTCCAGGCTTCAGGGTTGGATGGATGGTTTTTTCAGGAAACAGGGAAATGGCCAGAGATTATATCGAGGGCATCAACCTGCTGGCAACCATGCGTCTGTGCGCCAACGTGCCGGCCCAGTACGCTATCCAGACCTCCCTCGGCGGATACCAGAGTATCGACGACCTGGTGCGCCCAGGGGGGCGTCTTTACGAGCAGCGCAACATTGTTTACAAGCGGCTCAACGAGATCCCGGGTATCAGCTGTGTCAAGCCTGACGGCGCGCTGTACTGTTTCCCGAAGATTGACATCAAACGCTTTAACATCACGGACGACGTTCAGTTTGCCCTGGATTTCCTCAAAAGGGAACGCGTGCTGCTGGTACAGGGCACAGGCTTTAACTGGGCAGAACCCGACCACTTCAGGGTGGTTTTTCTGCCAGCGCCCACACAGCTTGAAGAGACCATGGATCGCCTTCAGCGCTTCATGAGCGGTTATATACAAGGATAATACAATTTTATGAGTAATCGAAAAAAACGTCTGCTCAGAGACAAGCAAAACGGAATCATCTCCGGTGTCTGCCAGGGGATCGGGGAATATCTGGGCGTCTCGCCCTGGATTTTTCGGGTATTATTTATTCTGCCCGTACTGCCGTTTGTACTCAATTTTATCTCCGGTGTGGTCAGTATTCTCCTCTATGTGCTTTTATCCGCAGTGATCAAGGATAAGAACGGCAGCGCAGGAACAGGCCAGGATGACAACGTGGTCGAGGTTGAGTACGAGATTGTCGATGACGAAGACGATCAGAAAAAATCGGATAGTTAGGAATGTTCATGAAAATCACAATAAAAACGGACTCTCCTGAGGCCACAAGACGGCTGGGAGCAGATTTCGGCAGCCTGTTAAGCGGCCCTCATACCATCCTGCTGACAGGAGGTATGGGGGCCGGTAAAACGGCTGTCACCAAGGGGATTGTCGAGGGGATGGGCATCTTTGATGATGTCAGCAGCCCGACCTATACCCTGGTTAACGCCTATGAGGACGGGGACAAAAGAGTCTATCACTTTGATCTGTACCGTCTCGGGGACCCCGAGGAGCTCTACGAAATGGGTTTTGAGGACTACCTGAGCGAGGGGTGCAGCCTGATCATTGAATGGCCTCAGGTGGCCGGGGATTACCCCTTTGAATCCAAAATAATCTTTACTCTGGATCAGACTGAAAAACCGGAGGAGCGTCTCATCACCATTGAGACAGAGGAAAAACCAGTCATTGACGGCCTAAAAGAATTGGGATGGTGAAAAAGCATGGAAAAGATAAAAACCAGTGTGATTATTCCCGCCGCCGGTCAGGGAACGCGCATGAATGCGCCCATCAACAAGCAGTACCTGACCCTGCGGGGAAAGCCGATTCTGTCCTATACTCTGGATGTTTTTGAGCGCTGCTCCCTCATTGATGAGATCATCCTGGTCATCAACAAAAATGAGTTTAAAATCTGCCGTCAGCAGGTTTTAAATCCGCACAGCTATTCCAAAATCAAGCTGGTGGAGGGCGGATCGACCCGTCAGAAGTCCGTTTATGAGGGACTGAAAAAGGTCAGCCCTCAGACCGATATTGTACTGGTCCATGACGGTGCGAGGCCTCTGATCAAGGAGGACATCATTGTTCAAAGCATCTATGAAACCATTCAGCACAAGGCCACCATTGTGGCAGTGCCGGCCAAAAACACCATTAAGGTTGTCGAGAAGGACGGTTTTGTGGAATATACGCCCAACAGGGATTTTCTGTTTGAGATCCAGACGCCCCAGACCTTTACCTATGATCTGCTTCTGGACGCCCACGAAAAGGCCATTCAGGAGGATGTGGAGGGCACCGACGACGCCTTTTTGGTGGAGCGCATGTGTGTGCCGGTAAAAATCGTCCGAGGACATTACAACAATATTAAGATAACGACGCCTGAAGACCTGATCATCGCTGAGTCGCTCATCGATCTTTTTTCAGGAGAGCAGTAGAAAAGACCATTTTCCCGTTGGAAAATGGTCTTTTCTATTTGCGCTTTTATAAAAAATTAAAAAAGACGCTGGCAAGCAGGCCGGCTGCCATGCCGCTCAGAAAATTGACGACATCATTGTTCACGATTTTAAAACCCTTGACCAGTACGGCGGCCTCGCCGTGATGCTCGGTCTTTTCTGTCAGGCGGCCACAGCTGGCACAGCGGTACTGAGCCTGCACCACAGCCCCCAGAAGACTGTCGGCCAGACAGCCCAGAAAGCCGCTGACAGTGATGATGAGCACCCATGAAAGACGGAGAATCGGGAGCCCCCAGACCAGCCCGCCGGCCAGACAGAAAACCAGAGCGATGAACAATGCGCCCGCAAAGGAAGCGGCCATCCCCAGGGGACTCACAGCGCCTGAAGTACCAGCCTCCATGGGCTTAAAGGCAATGATTGAAACCGGCGGCTTTCGATGTAAAACGCCGATCTCTGAGGCCCAGGTATCCGCATTGGATGAGGCAAAGGAGGCAGCAAAAATGATGAGGAAAACAGGATTCTGATAAAACCAGAAGAGGATTGCTGCGGCCATACCCGGAGCGCCGTTGGCAAAGACCTGTACAGCGTCACGCTGACCGCCTTTTTCATTGAGCTGCTGTGCAGCTTCCTTTTTGCCGGACTTGATAAAGGTCAGCAGGCTGGAAGAGATGAAAAAGGCGATCATGGTCAGCCAGAACAGGAAGCCGCCGCAGAGGTAAATAACAGTGCCGAGCACTACGGCCGCTGTGAAGCCGCTTAAGCTCAGGGCCTTTTTTTTATAGGCGGCAAAGCCAATGATGGCGCTCAGAAGAACGCCGAGTAGTAAAGCTTTCATAGAGGACTCCTTAAAAAAACAGCTGGTATAGGAAAAAGGTAAGCAAAGGAACGGTCAGGTTATCAAGGCCAAAGGGGGAGACTGCCTCTACTACCGTGGCAAAAACCGCAAGAATCAGAGCTTGAAGCAGGATGGTTCCCAGAAAAACGGGTGTTTCAGCCCAGAGGATCACGACGCAGACCAGAAATGAAACCACCAGCATGGTCAGGCTGCCCACGTAGCTTTTGGTGTTGCCGAAGACATGGTACTTCATTAAGCCAAAACGTTTCCCAATGACGGCGGCCAGGCCGTCACCGTACCCCATGACAAAGACTCCCAGGGCTCCGGCGTAGGGCCGGCTGTAGCCGCCAAAGCATAGAATGGTTAAAATCAGCAGGGAGATGGGGTAATAGACGGTACCCAGATCCCCTTTGCCCTCGTGGCGTTCCATGGCGCTGAACAGGTTCTTCCGATAGGAAATGGCGTTGAGCACAATAAAGACTGCCGGCACCACCGATGCCCACACCACGTTATTAAAACAGGCCATGGCAATGAGCCACCAGTTAGATACACCGATGTGCACGAGCTTGCGGGAGCCCTCTGTGGACAAACCGCGCTTTTGCAGCAGGGTGGACAGTCCCAGTATGATAAAAACATAGATAAAAGACAGGATGATCCCGAGAAGGTTTGTGTCGATCATAAAAGGTTACCTCTCAAATTTCGTACCGCCTCAGTACTTTGGCGGTAGAGTAAAAGCTGCCGTTCCTTTGGCACCACGGCCCGTTTATTGAAGCAATCGTATCGGTTGTCCCTGACAGCGGTCAGTATCTGGCGGTAGAGGACAGCGGCGAGGAGTACGGGCAGGCGGCTGTCCGCATCAAAAAGCGGAAGGCCCATCAGCGCTTTTTTATAGAGAAACTCGGACCTTCGGGCCTCGTATTCCCAGAGCTGTTTAAAGGTGTGGTTGACGGTCTGTCCGCGCAGATCCTCGTCCGAGTAACCGTAAAGCAGCTGGATTTCCCGGGGAATATAGACCCGTCCGTTTGCCAGATCCTCACCCACGTCCCGGAGGATATTGGTCAGCTGCATGGCCTTGCCAAGATCCACGGCGTTCTGCTCTAAAAGCCGGTGATGCTTTGAGAGCACAGGCAGGATCATGAGCCCGACACTGCCGGCCACGTAGTAGCAGTAGTTCTCAAGGTCGGCCTGGGTGGAAGGCTGTTGAAAGCTTAGATCCATACGCTGGCCGGTGAGCATGTCATCAAAGGGGGCTAAGCTGACAGGGTAGTGCTCAGCTGTGTGCCGGAGCGCCTGCCACATGGGCTTATCTGGGGTGCACCCGGTTTTAAAGGACTCAAAAGTTTCCTGAAAAGCTTCAAGCCCGCGGCGGTCCCTCTGGACATCGGCCAGATCGTCAGCTTTGCGGCAAAAGGCATAAATGGCAAAGATGGACAGAGCTTTTTGGCGGGGCAGTGCCGAGAAAGCCCGGTAAAAGCTTTTTGAATTTTTTCTGATCACGTTCTCACAGAAGGCATAATCACGTTCGATAGAGGCGTTCATAGCAGTCCGTCATCCCTTAAAAGCTCATCTACCGCCAGCTTGGCTGAGGTGAGGACAATGGGAACCCCGGCGCCAGGATGCACACTGCTGCCACAGAAGTAGAGCCCCTCACAGTGGTCGGCCTTGTTGTGGGGACGAAAATAATTACTCTGGAACAGCGTTGGCTTCAGCCCAAAGGTTGCGCCGTTATAAGCGTGAAAGGTGTCCTGGAAATCCAGCGGGGTCAGACTTTTTTCAAAGACGATATGGCTTTGGATATCCTCGAGCCCTGGGATGGCGGACAGCTTGTCCAGAACCTTTTCACGATAGGCCTTGATGGTTCGGTTATCCCATAAAATATCGCCCTTGGAGAGCTCGGATACAGGCACCAGAACATAAAGCGCTTCACAGCCCTCGGGGGCCATGGAGGGGTCGATTTTTGAGGGCAGGTACAGATAGATGGAGGGATCTTCGGGCAGCGTGTAGGTTTCAAAAATTTCACGGACATTCTGGTCAAAATCGCCGCCAAAGCGGATATTGTGCACTGCCAGGTTCGGGATTTTTTTATCCAGCCCCAGGTAGAGCAGGAAGCAGGAACAGGAGTATTCCAGCTCGTCGATCTTGTCGTCCGTATATTTGCCCTTTGCTTCTTCGTTGTGAACCAGAGATTTCATGGCATAGGGAAAATCCGCACTGCAGACAATGTAGTCCGGAGATTCCACAGTATTACCAATGTGGACGCCTACAGCCCGGCCGTTTTCAATGTCGATGCAGTCAACCGGTGTGTCCAGCCGCAGTGTGCCGCCAAGCTCTTCAAAGAGACGTACCATTCCATTAGCCATGGTATACATGCCGCCGGGCATGTACCAAACCCCGTAGAGCAGCTCGATCATGGGAATGATGGTGTAAATCGAAGGACCCTGGTAGGGTGAAATGCCAATATACAGGGTCTGGAATGCCAGAGCCTTCCGCAGGTTTTCATTTTTTACAAATTTGGAAATTGAGGTGTAGGCGTCGTCAAAGGTTTTGAGCTTCATGGCGTTGGCCAGGGATTTGAGGTTGTAGAAATCGCCGCGGTCTCGGAAGGATTTATCAATGAACTCATCCTTAGCCACCAGATAGCGCTTGTAGACATCGGCCAGGTAATTAAAATAGCCGAGAGTATCCTCGGGGCTGATGGACTCCAGCATGCCGGTCAGCTCGGTCAGTTCTGAGGATACCCGCTGCTGTTCGCCGTCCGGAAAGGTGAGGACATACATGGGGTCCAGCCGTTTCATGGGAATGTAATCCTGCGGGTTTCTTCCAGCGTATTCAAAAATTTCTCTGTAAATATCGGGCATCATGACAATGGTCGGTCCCACGTCAAAAGTAAAGCCCTGTTCTTTGATCTGGTTCATTTTACCGCCAGCCTGGGGCAGACGTTCGCAGATATCGACCTCATAGCCGTTCTTTAAGAGTCGGATACCAGCAGCAAGTCCGGCTGTTCCGGCACCTATAACTGTAACTTTTTTGGCCAATTTAATCAGCTCCTTATCTTTTGTTTAAAGGTTATATACCCTCAAACCGAAAAAGGAAACTATTAAGCAATGCAGCAAATACTAAACCTATGGGAACAAATGAGCCTTCCGGCTATTTTACACAGTGCCGGACCAGCTCCGGAGGCACTGTACGGATCAGCTCAAGGGCGGCGTTGGTATCGTAAAGCCAGGCTTCCGCCTGATCTCTCGGGATAATGACCGGCATCCGGTTGTGGATCTCGGCGACCAGACTGACAGGCTCTCTGGTCAGAATGACAAATTCATGGATATTTTCAGCCTTTCGGTAGATGCCTGCCAGATAAATGAGTGAAGGACCGCTGTCTTTAAAGATAAAAAGCTTTTTCTCCGGTGTCCACTCATAAAAGCCTTCGGCGGGGATCAGACAACGCCGGTTTAAAAAATCCTCCCGGAAGGTCTCCTTTTCAAGCAGAGTTTCGGAGCGGGCATTGATGATCAAAGACTTGCGGTAAGGGTTGGGATAGCCCCACTTCATGACCGTTGGTACTCTGCCGTTTTTATCTCCGGCGATATAAACCGGCGCGCATTCGGAGGGAGCGATGTCGCCCTCTGCCGCAGGTGCTTGGGTCTCTGTATTCATCAGAGCCTGCCAGAGCCTCTGAGCTTCCGGATTGGTTTTATGTGAGAATAGGGTGTAGCGTCCGCACATAGACAGACCTCCTTTATAAAGCTGCCCGTATTATACCCCGGGCAGCTGAAAGCAGGCTTTAGTTCAGCAGGCGCGTTTACGGGCAAATGCTGCCGTTCCTGTGAGGACTGCCGCCAGCAGGGCAAGGGGCAGCAACGGTGAGGTGGCGTTATCTGTGCTGGTGTTGGGGTTGACTGGGCTGGCTGAAGTTACAGGATGTGGAGTATCTGGTTTATCATCTGGTGACTCGCCCGGTGCAGCGTGCGTACCGCTATAGACCGCATTGTCATGGCTGTCATAAGCAGGAACACGAACGCCAAATATCTTGCCGGCCATGCTCTCATCAATGGGAATATCCTGTTTGAATTCAAGCTCAGAAAGGCCAGACGCGCGCGCCAGCGTATCGACAGGTTTATCAACCTTAAGATCGACACCCCCGCGTAATGAAGCCTGGTAATTTTATTGTTCAGGGTATAGGAATTGTCGCCGTTGTCTACAATATCCTCAGAAGCCAGCTGAATAGGCGCAGTGACGCCATAGATTGCAAGGGTTTCTCCGGCATCTCCGCATGTAATGCCGTCTTTGGTGTCAAGGTCTGTCTCAGTGACAATGTTGGCTGTATTGCAGGTGTTTTCATCCGCAGCGCCTGTTAAATGTAATCATAAAAGTAGTGTATCATGTGAAAAGGCCTGCAACAACCGGCTTTTGCAGTCTTGAAAAACATTTGAAGAATTCAGGAAGATGTTTCTGCTTCATTCTTTTTTCAGAAGGGAATTAATACTTTCCTTTTAAGCCAAAAAAAGCTATAATATTATATAATGAACAATAAATAATGGGTAAATAGGACATTTGCCCGGCCTTAGAACATCAAAGATACGAAGATTTGGAGGATTATCGATGATGGAATTTGATAAAGAATTATTAACAAAAATGTATTATAGAATGAACCAGGCCCGCTTTTTTGAAGAAAAGGTAGCCTGGCTGTTTTCAAGGGGACAGGTCCATGGGACCACCCATCTGTCTATGGGACAGGAAGGCTCTGCTGTAGGGGCCTGTCTGGCTCTGGACGAGGGAGACCTTGTGTCTCTGACCCACCGCGGTCACTCCCAGGCCATTGGCTTTGGCCTTGATGTCAAGCTGATGATGGCGGAATTTTTAGGCAAGGAAACCGGCTACTGCAAGGGTAAGGGCGGTTCCATGCACATCGCGGATTTGAAATCCGGAAATATCGGGGCCAACGGCGTGGTCGGCGGCGGTTATCCGCTGTCCTGCGGCGCGGCATTGACTCAGAAATACAAAAAAACCGGCAAGGTTGTGCTCTGCTTTGCAGGCGACGGGTCGACCAACGAGGGGAACTTTCATGAATCCCTGAATCTGGCATCGGTCTGGAAGCTGCCGGTCATTTTTTATGTTGAAAATAATCTGTATGGCATGTCAACCCCCATTGAAAAGCATATGAATATCGAAAACATTTCGGACCGTGCGGCGGCCTACGGTATTCCAGGGCTTACCATTGACGGCAACGACATAATCGAGGTTTATAAAATTGTCCGAAAGGCCCGTCAGTACGCCCACTCCGGCAAGGGCCCTGTGCTCATCGAGAGCAAAACCTACCGCTACAATGGCCACTCCAAGAGTGACGCCCAGGTTTACCGAAGCAAGGAGGAAGTAGAGGCATGGCGGCAGAAAGACCCCATCACCCGCTTTGAGCGGTACCTGGAGGAAGATAAGGTTATGCTTCCGGATCAGATGGCCCAGATAAAAGAAGCGGCGTACCAGAGTATTGAGGACGCTGTAGAATATGCAAAAAACAGTCCTGAACCGCCAGTTACCGCAGTTCTGGAAGACGTATACGCTTAGGAGGTGCTTTTTATGGAAATGCAGGAAATGACTTATCGTGAAGCAATCCGCCTGGCCATGTCAGAGGAGATGCGGCGCGACAGTGATGTGATCTTTATGGGAGAGGATATCGGCGTTTACGGCGGAGGCTTTGGTGTCTCTGTCGGCATGATCGATGAGTTTGGTGAGGAGCGTGTCATGGATACGCCTATCTCCGAATCGGTGATCGTAGGCGCAGCTGCGGGAGCAGCTGTGACAGGACTGCGTCCCATTTGTGAAATGATGTTTATGGATTTTATCTCGTTTGGGATGGACTCTTTAGTCAACCAGGCGGCCAAGCTACGCTATATGTTCGGCGGCGAGGCTCAGGTGCCCATGGTTGTGCGTCTGCCGTCTGGCTCCGGTACAGGAGCGGCGGCCCAGCACTGCCAGACGCTGGAGGCGTGGATGTGCCACGTGCCAGGGCTTAAGGTGGTCACGCCGTCCACGCCGGCCCAGGCAAAGGGGCTCTTAAAAGCAGCGATACGGGATAACAATCCGGTCTGTTTCATTGAGCATAAGCTTCTCTATAAAATGAAGGGCATGGTGCCCGTTGATGACAATTACCTCATTCCCATTGGTGAAACCTTTGTAGAGCGTCAGGGAACTGACGCCACCATTGTGGCCTGGGGCACACTGCTTGTGAAGGCCATGGAAGCCGCTGAAAAGCTGGCGGAGGAGGGCATTGAGGTAGAGATTGTCAATCCGATGACGCTTTATCCCATGGACATGGGGCCTATTATGGAATCCGTCAGGAAGACGGGCCGTCTGATCATTGCCCACGAGGCAGCCAAAACCGGTGGAGTCGGCGGAGAGATCGCCGCTCGCATTGCAGAAAGTGACTGCTTTGACTATATGGACGCGCCGATTATCCGTCTCGGCGGACTGGACGTGCCTATTCCTTATAACCGTAA
This sequence comes from Eubacterium limosum, assembly GCA_959020865.1. Classification (GTDB taxonomy): domain Bacteria; phylum Bacillota; class Clostridia; order Eubacteriales; family Eubacteriaceae; genus Eubacterium; species Eubacterium limosum_B. The sequence goes on from CAUEUD010000040.1 coordinate 14,498, forward strand.
TCTGGAAGCCGCTGTGGTACCACAGATGGAAGACCTTATGGATGCCGTTTATCAGGTAGTGGGATGCGACGATTAAATAGAAAGGGATTACAAATATGGCAGCAGATATTATTTTACCAAAGCTAGGAATGGACATGCAGTCCGGAACCATAATGACATGGTATAAAAACGAAGGAGACACCGTCAAAAAAGGTGAACCGCTGTTTGAGCTCATGACCGATAAGGTCAATATCGAGGTTGAGGCTGAGGACAGTGGCGTCCTTTTGAAACGTTACTATGAAACAGGCGTGGATCTACCGGTATTTACAGTCATCGGCTGTATCGGGGAGGCTGGAGAACAGGTGCCGGAGCATCAGACAGTTTCGCTGCGCGGCAATATGCAGAGCCCGGGCCACCTCACCGACGAGGACCGCGCAGCGCTGAAAGCCATGCGCAGCTCCACCCGCGAGGGTTTTTCAAGCGCGGGCAGAACCATCCGCGCCACACCATCCGCAAGACGTTTGGCGGCAGAGCATAAGATCGATCTGGCAAACGTAACGGGCAGCGGCCCAAAGGGACGCGTCCAGGTAGAGGATATCGAGGCATTGCTGGAAGTATCTAAGAAAGTAGAGAAAACCGAGGTGCCTCAGCAAAAAGTCTTTACAGAGCCAGAGGAAGAAAAGATTGAGGAGGCAGGCGTTCCAGAGGAAACCACTGAGGTGGCTGACGAACCGGAAAGCACTGTGGCTGAAGAAACCGAAGAAGCCTTTAGTGCAGAGCCGAACCCGGGAATGACCGGAGCCCTTGATATGACCCTTGAGGATCTGGTAGCCGGAATGGGCAGCCTTGAAGCCGAGCTGGGCAGTGAAGCCCATGAGGAGGATGTTTTGGAAGGTGCTGCCAAAAAGGTGGAAACAGGGGCAGAAGAAGTGCCGCGTACATTCAGCGCGTCACCGCTGGCAGAAAAAATGGCGGCGGTCGAAAATATTGACATTCACAGTATTCCTGAGGGCAGCGGCCCGGACGGGCGCATCATGAAGGAGGATGTCCTGAAAGCCATGGCCGAAGGATCAAGCCGCCATGAGAGCGTGATTGAGGAGGTTGAGGTTCAGGAGAGAGCGCCTGAGGAAACCACCACAAAAGAACCGATTCCGGCAGAACCGGAGCCGCAGCCTGAAAAACAGGAAGAACAGCCAGAGCCTGACAATGGAGATGAAGAAGAGAGCATTGTCGTCACAGTCCCTGAGCCAACCACCCCGGTGGCTGAGGAAGCAAAAGAAGCAGCCGATAAACCGCCGGTGAACGGCAGACTTGAAGCCATGCCGTCAAAACGCAGAATTATTGCGGACCGCATGGTAAAGAGCAATCTTGAAAACGCAGTGATCACCCTGACAACAGAAGTAGATATGACCGAGGTTAAGGACCTGCGCAAGAAAATCAGCAAAAAAGTCGAGAAGGAAACAGGCTATCGCTGTACCTATACGGATTTCCTGCTGGTTTCCGTTTCAAAAGCCTTAATGGAGCATCCCTATATCAACAGCAGTCTGTGTGAGGACGGCGTTGTACTGCACGATTTTGTGAATCTGGGCATGGCTGTGGGAATGGATGATGGCCTGATCGTCCCTGTTATCCGCGACGCCCATGCCGCAAGTTTTTCCGAAATGGTCGAAAAACGCAGCGAGCTGCTCAAGCTTGTCAAGGCGAAAAAACTGACAGGTGACCATTTTAAGGACAGCACCTTCACAGTAACCAATCTGGGCATGTACGGTATCCTGGAATTCACAGCTATTATCAACCAGCCCAACAGCGCGATTCTGAGCGTCGGCGAGGTGGTAGACAGGGTTCGTATCTTCAAAGGCGAGCCGACTCCGAGATCTATAATGAAGATCAGTCTGAATCTGGATCACCGCGTGGCAGACGGCATGGCAGGAGCCAAATTCCTCCAGACGGTCAAGAGCTACATGGAAAACCCGGCCTTGCTGTTATTTTGAATGGGTAGAAAGAGTCAGAGAAAATGAGTGAGAGTAAAGATTTTAAACATTATGACCTGGTGGTATTGGGCGGGGGATTCGGCGGTTATACGGCAGCGATAAGAGCCGCCCAGCTTGGAAAAAAGGCCGCAGTAATTGAGGAAGACCGCCTTGGCGGCACCTGCCTGAATGTCGGCTGTATTCCCACTAAATTTATGCTTCAGAACGCGAAGATTATAAAAGCCTGTGACGGCGCGGCAAGGCGCGGCGTTGTCATGTCACAGCCAAGCGTCAACATGGCGCAGATGATTAAAAATAAAGATGAAAAGGTCCGTCGGCTGGGAGGCGGCATCAAAATGCTGTTGAAAAGCAACGGGGTGGACGTTTATCAGGGAACCGGCGAGGTTTTCCTGGACTATTCCGCTAAAATTACGGATATGGAGGGCGGAGAGGAAATTATCGGCTGGGAAAAGCTGATCATCGCTACCGGCTCCAATCCCGCCATTCCCGATTTGTTCAGGGATATTCCAGGACTGCTGACCAACCGCGAGGCTCTGAACCTTCCGTATCTGCCTAAGGAGCTCATCATTGTGGGCGGCGGTGTGGTGGGCTGTGAGTTTGCCACCATTTTCAGCATTTTTGGCACAAAGGTGACCATGCTGCAAAACGGCAGCACCCTGATCAATGGCTTTGATAAGGAGGGCACTGCCTGTGTAGAGGAAAGCCTGGTTAAAAACGGCGTTACCATTCATTACAACGCCTTTGTCCGGGATATTTACAAGGATTCCGCTTCCAACTTCCACCTGGAGGTCGAGATGCGCAATGAGGAACAGCCAAAAAGCTTTTGCTGCGCCGATGTGCTCATGGCCACCGGGCGCTGTGCGAACTTGAAGGGCCTTGACAGTCTGAACCTTGAGCTTGACCGCGGCTGGGTAGATGTCAATGATTACCTTGAAACCTCTGTACCGGACGTCTACGCCATTGGAGATGTGACAGCCAAATCCCATCTGGCCCACGGCGCGTCCGCTATGGCCATGCGGGCTGTTGAAAATATGTTTGGCGGCAGACCTGCTAAGATGAACTACAGTCTGATCCCCTCCTGCGTGTACACCCTTCCCGAGGTGGCCTCGGTCGGTATGCGGGAGGAAGCTGCGAGAGAAGCCTATTCAAACGTCAGGGTGGGAAGCTTTCCCATGAGCGCCAGCGGCCGCGCGCTGATCCGTGATGAAAGCCAGGGCTTTGTCAAGGTCATCACCGAGGATAAATACGGTGAGATTCTGGGGATTCACGTCGCCGGTCCGGGTGCTACTGAGCTGATCACTCAGGCCGAGACCATTATGGCTCTGGAGGGAACCATTGAGGATATGTGCCGGATTATCTATCCGCATCCCACCATCTCCGAAGCGCTGTTTGAGGCGGCTATGGATACCTTTGGCATGTCCATCCATCTGCCGAAGAAAGAAGACTGAAAAGCCTATGAGAACACTGGGAAACATCATCTGGTTTCTGTTTGGCGGGCTGATTTGTGCCCTGGGATGGGTGATCTCAGGCTTGCTCTGCTGTGTGACCATCATCGGTATACCCGTCGGTCTCCAGGCCTTTAAATTCGCCAGCTTTGTGCTTTGGCCCTTCGGGCGGGATATTGATTTCAGCGGAATGGGTACAGGCTCTTTTCTGGTGAATATCCTCTGGATTATCTTTTTTGGGTGGGAGCTGGCGCTCGCGTCACTGGCCTTTGGCCTTGTCTACTGTGTTACCATTGTGGGAATTCCCTTTGGACTTCAGCATTTTAAGTTTATGAAGCTGGCGCTGATGCCCTTTGGTGCAGAAATTATTACAATTGATTGACGATTAACAGAAAATACTGGCTGAAAAGGGCTTGACAAAGCGTGATTAACGGATAAACTATATACATTAACTCATCAAGGAGGAAAAATGGCAGAAAGAGAAACAATTCTGATCATCGATTTTGGTGCCCAGTATAACCAGCTCATCGCCCGCCGGGTGCGTGAGGCAAGCGTTTATTCTGAAGTGGTGCCCTACGATGTATCCATTGAAAGAATTAAAGAAATCAATCCAAAGGGGATCATCTTTACAGGGGGTCCTTCCAGTGTTCACGAAGAGGGCGCTCCAAAGTGCAACCCGGATATCTATACATTGGGGATTCCCGTGCTGGGAATCTGTTACGGCGCCCAGCTTATGGCCCAGCAGCTGGGGGGAGACACTGACTCGGCTGAGATCCGCGAATATGGTAAAAAAGCTGTGAAAATCGGAAAAAAAGGCAGCGTTCTTTTCAAGGATGTCAAGGACTATTCCATTGTATGGATGAGCCATACCAATTATATCGCCCAGGTCCCCGATGGCTTTGAGATTGCAGCCACCACCGAAACCTGTCCGGTAGCCGCCATGGAAAACGCAGGAAAAAAAATGTATGCGGTGCAGTTTCATCCGGAGGTAGAACACAGCCAATATGGAAAAGAGCTGCTTCGCAATTTCATCTATGATGTCTGCGGCTGTCAGGGCTTGTGGACCATGGAAAACTTTATCGAAGAACAGACCAAAGCCATCCGCGAACAGGTTGGCGATAAAAAGGTGCTCTGCGCCCTGAGCGGCGGCGTTGATTCCTCTGTAGCCTCAACCCTGGTGCACCGCGCCATCGGTGACCAGCTGACCTGTATTTTTGTGGACCATGGTCTGCTGCGTAAAGACGAAGGTGACCAGGTTGAGGAGATCTTTAAAAATCGTTTTAAGATGAACTTTATCCGTGTCAACTGCGAAGACCGCTTTCTCGGCAGGCTGGCCGGCGTAGATGATCCTGAACGCAAGCGCAAGATCATCGGCGAAGAGTTTATCCGTGTTTTTGAAGAAGAATCCAGCAAGCTGAAAAATATTGATTACCTCCTCCAGGGAACCATTTATCCAGACGTTATCGAGAGCGGCACCAAAAACGCCGCAGTAATCAAAAGCCACCACAACGTCGGCGGCCTGCCAGAGGATGTGGACTTTGAGCTCATTGAGCCTCTCCGCAACCTTTTCAAGGACGAAGTCCGCGAGCTCGGCGAGGAGCTTGGGCTCGACCATGACTTGGTTTGGCGCCAGCCTTTCCCAGGCCCGGGTTTAGCCATCCGCGTTATGGGCGAAGTCACCAAGGAAAAGCTTGACCTGCTGCGCGAAGCTGATTTTGTCTTCCGCGATGAAATCGCAAAAGCCGGTCTGGACGAAGAAATCTGGCAGTATTTTGCCGTTCTTCCAGGAAACCGAAGCGTCGGCGTCATGGGCGACGAACGGACCTACGACTACACCGTTGGTCTGAGAGCCGTCACCTCTGTCGATGGTATGACCTCTGACTGGGCAAGAATCCCCTTTGACGTGCTGGAAAATATCTCCACCCGCATTGTCAATGAAGTTCCCTACGTTAACCGTATCGTGTACGACATCACGAGCAAGCCGCCATCAACGATTGAGTGGGAATAGACAATAAAACCCTCGAAAGCCGCTATATACTGTGCTTTCGAGGGTTGCTTTTATTTTTTGATAACATTTTGATAACATAAAGCTAAAAATAGCTAAAAATGAAATGATTCCTCAACCATTTTCTTTATCTTTTTTATATCGTAATTTTCTTTTTTCTTTATCACGTTCTGCCTGTAAGCGAGGATAAGAATAGCGCCAAAGATCGTATTCTTCCTGTGAGATTTGCTCTTCTTTAAGTGTGCTGAGTTCATTATGCCAAAGCCGAAGGCTATCTTTAAGACTGGGATCATCTAAAGAAAGATAGATTTGTCCATCGATCTCTTTTGGCGTGAGATGATACTGGTCTTCCAGTGAGAACAGGGCATGGATAACACCGTGGTAACTGTCAAAATCAGGATCGGACAAAGCAAAAAAGCTGAGGCCCAAGGCATCGGCGATTTTATGGACTTGTTCTTCAGAAGGGTGGCGGTTGCCCAGCTCATAATTGCGAAGAGCAGGTTCACTCATGCCTGCCATAGCCGCAAGCTGTTTTTGCGAAAGCTTTTGGGCGGTTCGGAATTTTTTTATCTTTTCTCCAATGGTCATAATAAATACCTCCGTGGATTGATTATACCACAGACCGTTCATATATGAAATCTTTTTTTGCCGGGGGGTCTTGACAGCACAGAAATGAACTGTTATGATGAGGACAAGAAAAAACCGTTCATGTTCGAACGGTTCAGTGAAATATATAGAAAGGAGGACACCAGATGAATCAGAAAATGTTTATCAGTGCTGAAGAAATGGCAATGGAGCTCGGAGTTTCCAAATCCTTTGCCTACAAATTAATGCGTGAAATGAATGAAGAGCTTAAAAAAAAGGGGTAAGTGACAATTGCCGGCCGCGTGAGCCGGAAATATTTTGAA
>CAUEUD010000041.1 GCA_959020865.1 Eubacterium limosum
TTTTTTGTTTACCACTCGTTGAACGAGTGGTTTTATCTTGCCTTTTCGGCGCCAATTAAAAAAAGCATCAGGCTTATAACCTGATGCTTTTTACATTTTCAACGTTCATTAATTGGAATATATTCTCTGCGCTCGTGCACATTCCTGTAAGCCGGACGGATGATTTTTCCGGCATTGAGAAGCTCTTCGATTCGGTGAGCGCTCCATCCTGAAATACGCGCGATTGCAAAAATCGGTGTATAAAGCTCAGTAGGAAGTTCCAGCATATGATAAACAAAACCGCTGTAAAAGTCAACGTTAGCGCTGACCCCTTTGTACATTTTTCTTTCATCAGAAATAATAAGCGGCGCAAGACGCTCTACATTGGAATACAGCGCAAACTCGTCCATACGTCCCTTCTCTTCCGCAAGGTTACGTACAAATTTTTTAAAAACTTCGGCTCTCGGGTCAGATTTGGAATAAATCGCATGGCCCATACCATAGATCAGACCGGCTTTATCAAAGGCTTCCTTGTGCAGGAGCTTTTTCAGGTAAATGCTGATTTCCTCTTCATCGTTCCAGTCATTGACATTTTTCTTCATGTCTTCAAACATTTCACAAACTTTAATGTTGGCTCCACCATGCTTTGGACCTTTAAGTGATCCCAGAGCTGCCGCGATGGCAGAATAAGTATCCGTACCTGAGGATGTAACGACATGACAGGTAAAGGTTGAGTTGTTCCCACCGCCATGCTCTGCGTGAAGTACCAGGGCTATGTCAAGAATTCTGGCTTCAAGCTCAGTATATTTGCTGTCTGGCCTTAAAAGATACAGAATATTTTCAGCTGTCGAGAGCTCTGGCTGTGGTGAATGAATATAAAGGCTCTGGCCCAGCTCATAATGGCAGTAAGCCTGATAACCATATACTGCGAGCAATGGAAATAATGCGATCAGCTCCAGGCTTTGACGCAGTACATTGGGAATTGACGTGTCACTGGCACGGTCATCATAGGAATAAAGTGTGAGAACGCTTCTGGCCAAAGTATTCATCATATCCCGGCTGGGTGCTTTCATGATAATATCGCGGACAAAACTTGTCGGCAGTGTTCGGTAATGCGACAATACCTTCACAAAAATATCCAGATCCTGTTTATTAGGCAGCTCGCCAAATAAAAGCAGATAGGTCGCCTCTTCAAATCCAAAGCGTTTTTCTTTTACAAAGCCCTTTACCAGATCCTGAACATTGATCCCCCTGTAGTAAAGCTGGCCATCGCAGTTGATTCTCTGGTCTCCGTCCATAATAAAGGACATGATCTCGGAAATTTCTGTTAAGCCGGTGAGGACACCGTTTCCGTTCAAGTCACGCAAACCCCTGTTTACTTTGTATTTGTCAAATAATTCCGGATCAATATGATTGTTTTTCTCTAATTTTTCAATATAGTCGAGCACTTCGGGTTTTTCTTCTGAAAATACATTTGTCATTTTTTCACTCTCCCTCGTCTATTTATCAGATTATAATATATCTATTATAACCTCCAAACCTTAAAATAAGATAAAAAATAAAACAACAGATGAATCTTTATCTGTTGTTTTTGCATATTTCTTAAGATTTTATGAATTTTTCAAATTATTAAACATAAATTTGAAAGACTATTTTTAAAATCTTTCAAACACAAAAGTTTATTTTGACACTTTAAATCGTTAAAACTTTTCTCGTTTTAAAGCAAAACATTTTATTTTCTATCCTATTCGTTCTCACGTTCTTTGAGCGTTACATGGACGGTATCGCCAGGCTGTTTCCCGATTTTTTCACGGATATCCTTTCGAATACCAAGGATATGACAAGGAGTTTTCATGCGTACCAGGCTTCCAGCATAAGTTTCGCCATCAAAAGTAGCGTGCACTTTCACCCTCCCGCGGCCAAAAGTTTCTTTAACGTCGAATGGTATTTCAATATAAGCACCATTGATATCGGGTACTTTTTTAATCACAGCATCAAACTCGTACAATTCTTTCATTATTGCTCTCCTTAAAATAATTTTCTGTTCATATACCCGGGAGCAAATTCCTTAAACATATGATGATTAGAAGTCCCAGTCCTGTGTACTCAGCAGAATCCCCAATTCTTTAAGGTTACTTTGCTGTATTTTATAATCTGGCATAAATGCAGCGACAATGTTCCAAAACGACGCCGAATGATTATGCTCAAAGGTATGGGCAAGCTCGTGGATCACCACATAGTCGATGGCCCTTTCGGGGGCCATTATAAGCTTCCACGAAAAATTCAGACTGTTTTTTCCAGAGCATGAGCCCCATCGTGTATGGGCGTTATTAATTTTTACATTGGTTGGTCTTGCATGCATCTGCTCGGCAAAATAATGAACCTTCTCATTTAAAACCCTTTTGGCTTCGGAGCGATATAATTTCACAACCGCCTCTTTAATCTTTCCCTCTGTGAATCTCTCGGGTACGTAAAAGCACTCTTCATCAAAGAGAGGTTTTTCGATTTCACAGCATACCAGTGGCAGTTTTTCTCCCATATAAAGTAGTGGACAGCCATCTTTTAATATAAATGCCCGGCGTTTTTCATGCCTTTTTCGGGCTTCGGTACTGGCGGTTTCAATCCACTCTGCCTTTTCCATCACAAAACGGTCCAGAGATACTTTGGGTGTCTTTAACGGAGCCCGAACCTCCACCTGTCCATCGGGCAAAATATGGATCGCGATTGTTTTACGGCGGCTTCTACGTATTCTATAGGGCGTCATTCTCGATATCCTTCAGATAAAAAAGACTGCGTTTAAACTGAAGGATTCCTTCATCTCTCAGCCTGCCAAGCTCTCTCGACATCGCGCTTCGGTCAACGCACAGATAATCTGCCAGCTGTACCCGGTTCATAGGGATTGTAAAGGGGTTAGTTCCGGCTCGGCGCTGCTGGTCATTTAAATATCCTAAAAGTTTTTCACGCGTAGTTCTCAAACTCAGATAATCCAGTTTTCGATTCAGATTCAGATTTTTTCTGGCAATAATCTTAAGCAGGTTGTTGATAATCTGCTTATGAAAGCTGCATTCATTGCTGCAGACATCAATGATTTTATTAACCTGAATAAAAAGAACCACACAGCTTTCAAGGGCCACGACGGTTACAGGGCATTCTTTTATACCCGCACAGACAAAGGATTCTGCGAAAAGCTCGCCCCCTTCTATCTCGCCGATAATATTGCGGTTCCCCATGGCATCCTCTTTGATAAGCTGGGCACGCCCTCTAGCCAAAATTCCCACACCAATGACTTCATCCCCGCTGTTCAGGATACGCTCATTTTTGTCATAGTGCTTTGAAACAGCGCCCAGACACTTGAGTACAGCTGAAAGATTATCTCTCTGAACCGATTTAAAAAGCGCACTTTTTTCCAGGTTTTCCATGTATTCTTCCATATGAACTTCCTTTCTAAGCTATTCGAAAAGTCCGATAATCTCGTCTTTAGACATGCTGGCAATGGCTCCTTCACCCTCGCGGATAATCGAATCTGCCAGCTCAGCTTTAGCCTGCTGCATTTTTTGTATTTTTTCCTCAATACTGTCCTTTGCGATAAGATTATAGACCTGGACACTGCTTGTCTGGCCTATACGGTGGGCGCGGTCAGTCGCCTGATTCTGTGCGCTGAGATTCCACCACGGGTCATAATGGATAACCACATCAGCGCCCGTCAGGTTGAGGCCTGTCCCCCCAGCTTTAAGGGAGATTAAAAATACTGGCGTATTATCCTCGTTAAAGGCATTGACCTGACGCAGTCTCTCCTGAGCCTTTGTTCGTCCTGTGATCTTGTAAAAACCAATTTCCCGTTTAACAAGCTCCTTTTCAATGATCTCCAGCATCGAGGTAAACTGTGAAAACAAAAGCACCTTATGTCCAGAAGCTAAAGAGGTTTCGAGTATTTCCAGACAGAGCTCAAGCTTGGCACTTACATCTGTGTAATCCTCATAGACAAGTGATGGATCACAGCAGATCTGGCGAAGCCGTGTCAGCATTGCCAAAATGATAAGCTTCCGGCGTTCAAAATCGCCTCCGTCCAGCTCGTATGCCAGGTCCTCTCTGCTTTTTAAAAGATTGGCCAGATAGAGCTTTTTCTGTTCACCATCCATAGATGCGTACATGGTCGTCTCAGTCTTTTCAGGGAGCTCCTTGAGAACATCGCTTTTTAAACGGCGTAAAATAAAGGGCGATACAAGCTTGTTAAGCCGTTCCAGTATCTTTTTATCCTGTTCGCGTACAATGGGTATTTCAAACTTTTCACGGAACTTCCGATAGGTATAAAGATATCCCGGCATTAAAAAATCATAGATGGACCAGAGCTCTGCCAGGCTGTTTTCTACCGGCGTACCCGTCAATGCAAAACGAATCGCACTGTTAATCACCTTAACGGATTTAGCATTTTGCGTATTATGATTTTTAATGTACTGGGCCTCATCTATGATTTCATAATGAAAATGCAAATCTTCATAATACAAAATATCTCTTTTGAGCAGATCGTATGAGGTAATGAGCACATCTGCCTCGGCCGCCCCGGCGATTTTATCCCGGCGCTCCGCAGCAGTTCCCATGACTGCAATTGCTTTAAGTTCAGGCGCAAAACGTGCAATTTCACTTTCCCAGTTTAATACCAGCGAGGATGGGCAAATGACCAGAGATGTCGTCTGAACCCCGCTTTCTTTCTGAGACAGCAGCAGAGAAATTACTTCCAGCGTTTTTCCAAGCCCCATATCGTCCGCTAAGATACCTCCAAATCCATAGGCAGCAATGGTTTTAAGCCATCTGAAACCTGTTTTCTGGTAATTTCGCAAAATGGGCTTCAGCGTGGTGGGTACTTCAAAGTCAGAATCAGAAACATCCTTAATATCTCTGACAATCTGCTTGAAAACAGTATCCCGATTATATTTAATCCCCTCGCTCTGCTTAAATAGAGCATCCAGGTAAAGCGCTCGGAACTTCGGAACCGACACGGTCCCCCGCTCAATCTCCTTTGCGCTCAAGTTTAATACATCTGCTAACTCTGAAAACTCGCCTAAAGCATTATCCTGAATATTAATAAAACTGCCATCCCTTAGCCGGTGGTACTTTTTAGCCCGGCGATACGAATTCAGCACCTCGGTCAGCTCATGTATGTCCAACCCGTCCAGATCAAATTTCAGATCAAGCAGATCGCCGCTTACCTTTATGCCTACACGAACAGAAGCAGGCGGCTTGATTTTAAAGCCTTTAAACTGATCCGTCGCAAAGATTTCAGCATTTGAAGATATCGCCTCCAGACCCTCACTGAAAAGATCGAAAATTTTATCCTCATCACCGTCAATATATGCAAAATTACCGATGGAATCATAGCTATCCAGATATCTTTTGATAAGCTGCTCTACCTGATATTCACCGCGCAGATCCTGACTTTTAATCAGGTCCTTGGGTTTAAACGCTTCATGCTCCTCATCACCATAGCTGAAAAATACCTTTCCCATGACAAAATCCTCCTGTGGCGCGTCAAAATAGACCTTAGCCACCAGAGGTTTAGGCTCATAGGCATTCAAGTCGCAGTCTGAAATAAAGGAGAAATACTGTTCGAGACTGGATAAAACCGTATTATAGAAGCCCTTCATATCCTCTTTCATCACAGTCATCATCAGCTTATTGCGGATAATGGCCTTCAGAAAATCTCTCGTATTGCGGCTGTAGGAAGGATCGCAATAATAAAGTTTTCCTTTTTCAAAGATATAAAGCCGTTCCTGCCCATCTAATACCAATGCCTCGTCATTTAAAAGTTCGATGGTGTAGGACTTTCCCATATCAGAAATCCGAATGCTGATATGGGCGTTAGAATGAACAATCGTGGCGGACATGACCGAGCCTTCAATATCAACAGGAATCTCTGGATCTTCGTCCCAGATTGCCATATATGCGTCAAGCGTTGGGCCGTTAAGATACATGTATTTTACATTATCATTAAAGCTCTTTTTATAAACCGCCAAAGCGCGATTGTTGCTCTCGTTGTAAAAGCTTTTGAGAAAATGAAGATACTTTCTGCTGCGCTCATCAAAATTCTCTTCAAAATGGTGTAAAATCAAGGCTTTACCATACCGGATTTCCTCTCCATTTTCAAAAGCCGCCATAAAAGCACTCAGGTCTTTTACAACGTAAAGGCGGTCTTCACCAATCTTAAAAGCCAGCTTGGCAGACGAACCGTACCAATAGCTGTCCGTAATCATCAGCGTCGGCTCAAGGCGAACGTTCTGGCCGGAGCCACTCTCCAAAACCGCATTCTTCGATTTTTCCGCATAACGGTCCATCAGCCTGAGTACCGCTGAGTCAGTCATCTGCTGAACCCGGGGCTTTTCCTTTTCACTGCTCGACTTCCATCTGAATGTTTCTTTTACTTGTTTTTTGTTTTTTTCATGGTTACCTTCCTGAGGATATAATAACTCATCCATATCCTCAGGTGTAATTTCACCGGAAAAGATTTTATTTTCTTCCGTTTTTTTCAATATCTCATCATCCATGGAGAGAACCTCCTTATTTATGGTTGAAATAAAAAATGGCCAGCTGGGTTCTGTCACGCAGCTCCAGTTTATCTAAAATATTGCTGATGTAATTGCGCACTGTCCCCTCACTCAGAAAAAGGGTTTCTGAAATTTCCCGGTTGCTCAGCCCCTGAGCCACTCCCTCAATAATTTCCAGATCTCGTTCGCTGATGCTGTAGGCGGAAAAATCCACAGCGGCTTCGCCGCCAAGGAGCATCGGGATCTTCGTCACAATTTCATCACCGAACACGCTCTGTCCGCTGTAAACTGCCTTTAATGCCGGCACAATACTCTCAAAGGCCTGTTTGAGCAAATAACCCTTTGCGCCTATTTTGAGCGCTTTGATAATATATTCATCGTCTAAAAAAGTGGTGAGATATAAAATACGGGCATCCCTGTCCTTTGCGAGAATAAGTTCACCGGCTTCAAGACCGGTCATACCATCCATCCGTATATCCATGAGCAGGATATCCGGTTTATACTCATTGTACAAAACGATAGCCTCCCCGCCGCTGTTTCCCAGTGCTACAACTTCAATTTCAGGGTCTGCCTCCAAAATGGTTTTAAGGGATACTGAGACCAGACGGTCATCATCAATGACGATTACTTTCATGGTGTTCCTCCTTTGGAATGGAAATAAAAATGTGAAAACCACGCTCTCTTCGAATGTTCAGATTGCCGTTCAAGGCTTCTACCCGGTCTGCAATATTCTGCAGGCCAATTCCGCTGTGGCCTGAGGCCGTTGTAGTGCCGTTGTCTTCGATAATGAGCTGATACAATGCCGGGTGCTCTCTCAGAGAGACTTTTACTCTGCTGGCGTCCGAATGGCGCATAACATTTGAAAGCGCCTCCTTTACGATCGTAATAAAGGCATAACGCTGTTCTTTCGAGGGGTTCCCTTCAATTCCGTAATCAAGGGAAACCTCACAGAAATCAAAATCATCGATCAGTGAGCATATCTGTGTCTGGCAGTCAATGGATTCATCATGAAGATTGTGCACTGAATCCCGGATACTGTCCATAGCCTGAGAAAGCGTATCCTTGATTTCAACCAGATTTTCCTGAAGCGGCGCCTCTGGATGAATTGCCATAAGCGCACCCACCTGTAAAATGGAACGGGACAACAAATGTCCAACATTATCATGTATTTCACGGGCGATACGGTTTCGTTCATTTAAAGTCGCCAGATTAATCTCATAATCCTGTTTTTCCATCAGGTCTTTGTTCTTACTCTCTAACAGCATTGCATTTTCACGCGTCGTATCCCGAAGTGTACGGTAATCACGGTTCAGCCGGTTGACCAGTTCCTCGTTTCTGCGAAGCAGGCCTGAAAGACCAAAAAGAATAACCAGGATCAGCCCGATATTAAAAGGCAGGCTTTTCAGATTAACCACAAGGGCTGTACCGGCCAGAAAAAATAATCCAATGCCACTCTTGCTAAAAGCATCGTAATATACAAGCGGATAGTAAAAGAAAAAATCCGTAAAGTAAAAGGAAGCAATGGTAAATACACCGATAGCCGCAATTTTAAAGTATCGGTTTGAAAAATAATAGTTCAGTGCCGAAACTGTCACTGCAGCCAAAAAAGCAACAACTGAAAAAATACTAATCCTGCCAAGGGCGACCAGTGCACAGGAACAAACCAACAGCGTAACACGGTTAAACAGGCTGTTCATAAAATTTCCCCTCAATAAAATTCTTAATACTTTACTATACCACTCTTTTAGTTTTTACACAAACTTATTTTCTTAATTACATTTGTCATACATTTTATTGATGTAAGACACTACCGAAAGCCCAGACATCAGCGTAAAATAAAAGCATCACATACAGGAGGCACCATCATGGTCATCAATGTTCAAAATTTAGTCAAGCGCTACGGTGAACTCGTCGCCGTTGATCATTTTAATCTTCAGGTAAGAGAAGGCGAAATTTTTGGTCTGCTCGGGCCAAACGGGTCGGGGAAATCCACCACCATCAATTGTATTTTATCTTTACTTAAATATGACAAAGGCAGCATTGAGGTTTTTGGAAAACCCATGACGCCAACCTCTTATGCTATCAAGCGGGACATTGGAATTGTCATGCAGAACGTCGCAGTGTTTAACGAGCTGACCGTCTATGAAAACATTAACTACTTTTGCGGTCTCTACATTAAGGATAAGGAAGAGCGCCGTGCTTTGGTCGAAGAAGCGATTCGTTTTGTCGGCCTTGAGGACTTCAAACGCTTTCTGCCAAAAAAACTCAGCGGAGGTCTGCTCAGGCGTTTAAATATTGCCTGTGGCATTGCGCATAAGCCAAAGCTTATCATTCTGGATGAACCGACTGTTGCTGTCGACCCCCAGAGCCGGAACGCTATTCTGGAGGGTATTCAAAAGCTCAACCAGGAGGGTGCAACCATCGTCTATACCTCTCATTATATGGAAGAGGTCGAGCAGATATGCACCCGCATTGCCATTATGGATAAAGGAAAAACCCTGGCCATGGGCACAAAGGAAGAGCTGAAAGCCATGATTCGATCATCCGAAACCGTACACGTTGAAATTTTTGACCTTTCTGACACGCACCTTCGCACCATCGAGTCACAGGACTCTGTTTCAAAGGTCCACTACCAGAATAACTTTCTGGAAATCCATTATTCTGGTGGGAAAAATAATCTGATGCAGCTGCTTAACTATCTGCAAAATAACGGGATCAGCTTTGGCCGTGTCACTTCTGAGGAGCCAACACTCAACGATGTATTCCTCGAAATCACGGGTAAAGAGCTGAGAGATTAGGAGGCCTTGCATGTTTTCCTTTTTATATACCAATCGTATAAAATGCCTTTTGCGGGATAAAGCACTGGTATTCTGGACCTTGCTCTTCCCACTGTTACTGGCTACTCTGTTTCATTTTGCCTTCAGTAACATTTTCTCAGGTCATAATTTCAAGGCAATTCCTGTTGCTGTGATTGATAATGAAGATTATCAAAACAGCGAAAGCTTCAAGGAAACCATGAAAGCGGTCTCCAGTGAACAGGACTCGATTTTAAAGATCTCACTGACCTCAGATACCAGCAAAGCACTGGAATGGCTCTCTGATGGCACAGTATCCGGCATCATTGCCATGACCGGTGATAAACCTGAGCTCACAGTGAGTGAATCGGGAGTCAATCAGACGATTATCAAAAATGTGCTGGATCAGTACATTCGGGTTTACCACACAGTTGCCGATGTTGCTCAGTCAAATCCACAGGCCTTTGCTCAGGGATTTACGGACGATATTAACAGTTCTAAAGACTACACGACCGCTGGATCTCTGACAGACAAAAGCCTGAACACACTCCTCATCAGCTATTATGCGCTTCTGGCAATGGCCTGCTTTTACGGCGCATTTCTGGGACTTCAGGATATGGTTGATATTCAGGCCAATTTATCCGACAAGGCTTCTCGTCTGGCCGTCGCACCTACACATAAGCTCAAATTACTGGGCATCAACTTCTGCGCGACACTGACTATCCACTTTGTTGAGATACTTATCCTTATCGCCTATATGGTCTTTATGCTGAATGTTGAGATGGGAAATCATATTCCTGAAATTCTTCTGATCAGCTTGGTCGGGTCGGTCTGCGGCATTACTTTCGGAACCATGATCGGTGTTCTGGTAAAAGGAAGCGAGGGCCTTAAAACAGGTATTCTCGTGGCAATCACCATGCTCATGTCGTTTCTGGCAGGTATGATGTCGCCAGACATCAAGTACAGCATTCGTCTGAGCGCTCCCTGGGCTGAGGCAATTAACCCTGTCAGTCAGATTACTGACGCTTTTTACAGTCTTTATTACTATGACGGCGGACCAAAGTTTTATACCTGCATCGCTATTCTGTGCATATTTGCACTGATTTTTTCCACCCTTACCTACTTTATTACCCGGAGGCAGCAATATGCAAGTCTTTAAAACCTATTTTAAAATCATTAAAAGCAACCTCATGCAGATGATGATTTATATCGTTATTTTCATCGGCCTGGCTGTTTTATTTTCAATGATGTCACAGACAAATAACCGTACAAGTTTTATACCCCAAAAACCATTGGTGGCCGTTATCAATCATGATGAAAACAGCGCGCTGCTCCATGGCTTTACCGATTATCTTGGACAGAATGCCGACATTGTCCCACTGAAGGATGATCCGTCAACACTCAAAGATGCACTTTTTTTCAGGGAGGTCGTTTATATTGCAACCATTCCTGAAGGGTTTACCAAAGCCTTTATGGCAGGAGAAAAACCCGAAATCATTGAAAGCACCGTTCCTGACAGTGATTTTGAGTATCAGGCGGGCCAGCTTGTCAACCAGTATTTTAATACGGCCCAGCTCTATCTAAAAGGGATTCCAGATATCAGCCAGGCAGAGCTCTCAAAAAAGACAGCTGCCAGCATGGATGATCAGACAACCGTCACTCTGGATCAAATTTCCATTGAGGAGGGAATTCCAAGCTATTCCTATTACTTTAATTATCTGGCCTATGCCTTGCTGGCTGTTTTGATTCTCGGCATCTCCTCGATTATGATGGTCTTTAATAATCAGGATATCAAACGCCGTAACAGCTGTGCTCCTATGCGTCTTAAAAATTTTAATGCTCAGCTGGCAATCGCCAGCACGATTTTTGGTGTCATTGTCTGGGCCTTTATGCTTCTGGTTGCTTTTGTGCTTTACGACATTACGCCAGACAATCTGCCTCTGGTTTTTCTCTGCAGTGTCAATGCTCTGCTCATGACCTTTACCGCACTCGGTATTGCCTTTCTGACAGGCCAGTTCATAAAAAGCTATAATATTCAAAGCGCCGTTGCTAATGTGGTCTCACTTGGGCTCTGCTTCCTAAGCGGTGTTTTTGTTCCTCAATACCTGTTGGGGGACTCGGTTAAGGCCATCGCCAGCTTTACCCCAACCTACTGGTACATTAAAGCAAACAATGCCATTATCGGGCTAAGAAGCTTCAGTATGGAAGCCCTGTCCCCTGTTTTTGCCGACATGCTGGTTCTGACAGGCTTCATCGTCGCTATCTTCGCAGTCGGTTTGATGATCAGCCGATACCGCCAGCTAAGCCGAAATTAAAAAGAAGGCGCCGGATTTTTTATTCCGGCGCCTTCTTGCTTTTTACCAGCCTCTGTTATAGGGTTTGAAGCAGTCCTCACAGACAATTTTTCCTTCCTGTAAATGCATTTTATGCTCCGGAGCGCCTTCGCCGCAAAGCTCACAAAAGACCGTGGTAAAAATCCGGGCTTTTTCAGGAAGCTCAAATTTTGGTGTTGAATAGTCAAACAGCTCATCGAGCGGAGCGTTTAACAGGTACTCCTGATATTCAGGCTTACTCATCAACCCTTTTTTACGGGCTTTCAGATAAATACGCACCTTTTCACCTGTGGCACGGTTAAAAAACGAAAAAGCCTGTTTTCCGGTATTTCTGTACAAAAGATTTCCTTTTCCAAAAGTACAGCCAAGCAGAGCCTGTACCGCATCCACACTGCAAGAGTCATTTTCCGCAACACATACAATCTCTTCATCTTCCGATGAACCGATGCGCAGCATTTCTTTTGCCGCATCGCTGACACGGACGCCAATGGCCAGCCCGGGACATTCGTGTCCGTGGAATTCAACAGCCTTTATCCATAATGAATCCTTCATAACAATCACATCCCTTTTAGTTTTGTAATGATTATACCATATTATTAAAAAAACCGCATTCCTGAGAAATGCGGTAAATTATTATTTTTTAACACCATATTTTAACAGCGCTTTGCAAATAGCTAACGTCAATACTCCGGCAACAATCGCCTCTGGAACACCATTAATACCGATAACTGCCAAAATGGCCCCATAGAGCGCTGAGATGTCCATTTCCTTTGCAGATGCGTAGCTCTGTCCAAAAAAGAAATAAATCATATTCATAACGAGCAGTGTGTTGGTGAGCGAGCCGCCAACACCGGCACAGGTTAAAGCAAGTGCATCACTGTCCTTTACTTTTTTCAATCCCTTGTAAATATAATAAGGAACAATCCCCACTAAAATTCTGGGTACAAAACAAATCACAAGACTCCAGAAATTACCATTATAGGTTCCCAGTGAATAGAATGGGGTAAACACAAAAGAGGTTACCGTTGGGTTAAAAGTATTGTTCACGAGACTGGTGAGACCAAAAACAAATCCTAAAAACGCTCCGTATTTTGGACCAAGTATGATACTTCCAATAATTACGGGTATATGGATAATGGTCGCACGGGTGAAACCCAGCGGAATGTATCCCAAAAATGGGACAACTGCCATCAGGACAATAATCGCCACAAAAAGTGACAATTGGACCAATTCCTTGGTCGTTCGTGTTTTCATATTCGATTTTCCTCCTGCTATCGTTCCAGTCAAGCCGGATACAATGCTTAATCGTGACTATTTTACATGAAAAAAGATCAGCTTTCAAGTCTTTTTTTACCCAAACTGCATTTACGGAAGGTTCTATTTTTGATATAATCTCCTAGTAAATTTGAACGAAGGAAGTACATAAAAGATGAACTTAAAAAATAAAACCGTTATCCTTGGTGTCAGTGGCAGTATTGCAGCCTATAAAATGGCAAATGTCGCCAGTGCTCTGGCAAAATGGGGATGTGACGTCCACGTTATTATGACCCCTAACGCAACGGAGATTATCGCCCCAATGACCTTCTCCACCCTGACAGGCAATAACTGTATCGTCGATACCTTTGATAAAACCATCAACTACAATGTCGCACACGTCTCGCTGGCCAAACGGGCTGATCTGCTCATGATCGCTCCCGCCACAGCCAACGTGATTGCAAAACTGGCACACGGCCTGGCTGACGACATGCTGACCACAACGGCCTTGGCCTGCACCTGCAAAAAAATCGTCTCACCCGCTATGAATACGAATATGTTTCACAATCCGGTCGTCCAGGACAATCTGAATATTTTAAGAAAATATAACTTTGAAATCGTTCAGCCAGACAGCGGGATCCTCGCCTGTAAGGATATCGGCGATGGCAAGCTCCCTAAGGAAGAAGTCCTGATCGATCATATTCTAAAGGAAATCGCTTTTGAAAAAGATCTTGCTGGAAAAAAAGTGCTGATAACCGCCGGCCCAACATGTGAAGCCATTGACCCGGTCCGCTACATTACGAACCATTCAAGCGGTAAAATGGGCTATGCTCTGGCGCGCAATGCCATGCTCCGCGGAGCCGAGGTCACTCTTGTCAGCGGCCCAACCGCACTGCCTCCAGTCCCTTTTGTAAATATGGTCGATATCGTTTCCGCAAAAGATATGTTTGAGGCGGTCAGCAGCCGGTCGGAACAACAGGATATTATCATCAAAGCTGCGGCTGTAGCCGACTATACTCCTTCCGACTATTCTGATGAAAAGGTAAAGAAAAAAGAAGGTGCCATGAACATCGCTCTCGACCGCACCCAGGACATTCTGGCCTGGCTGGGCGCAAACAGACGGCCGGGGCAGTTTCTCTGCGGCTTTTCCATGGAAACGCAAAATCTCCTGGAAAACTCTCAAGCCAAACTGATACGCAAAAATGTTGACATGATGATCGCAAACAATCTAAAGGTAGAAGGCGCTGGATTCAGCGGGGACACAAATGTCGTAACCGTTATCACAAAAGACCGTGCTACAGAACTTCCAAAGCAGACAAAGGAGGATGTTGCGGGACAGATTCTTGACACAATTTTGGAATGCCTGCCATGACACCGACACATCTCATCACAGTGGCCATGGAAATCGGCGATATGCTTTTGGAAAGCGGTGCGGAAATCTATCGTGTCGAGGACTCCATGCGACGTATCTGCCAGGCCTACGGCGTGGATAACGCCGAGATTTTCGCGGTTCCCACCACCATTATCATCACGATCCGCGTCGGTGACGCCCCACCTTTGACACTGACCAAGCGGATCTTCAGCCGTGGAACCGACCTGTATAAGGTCGAGCGCCTGAATTCACTCTCCCGCGAAATGTGTGCGACTATCCCGCCTTACGAAGAGGTTCAGAGGCGCATTGAGGCGATCCGCCGTTTTCCTCCTTACTCTCTTATCAAGCAGGTGCTGGCTTTCTCCTTTGTAGCCTTCTTTTTCACGCTACTTTTTAAAGGAACGCTGTCAGACGCCTTTGCCGCATTTTTTATCAGCGCTCTGACAAAGGTGATTTTTAACGCTTTGGAAAAAATTAAAACCAATGCGTTCTTTGAAAATGTAATCTGCGGCGCAGTAATTGCTCTGTGCGCTCTGGGATTCGTCCGCTCCGGCTTTGCCGCTAATATGGACAAAATCATCATTGGCACCATCATGACACTGGTACCCGGACTGGCGATCACGAATTCTATGCGGGATATTATTGCTGGTGATCTGCTGGCCGGCGTGACAAAAACGACAGAGGCTCTGCTGATCGGAGCAGGGATTGCTGTAGGGGCCGCTATCCCGCTGACCTTCCTGCGTCCTTTTCTGGGGGTATAGCTTATGGAAAGCAGTCTTTTACTCCAATGCTTCTATGCTTTTGCCGCCACGGTAGCCTTTGGTGTTGTCTTCAATATCCGCGGTCAGGCACTTGTCATCGCCGGAATTGGCGGTGCCTTAGGCTGGTTTTTGTATATGGGTCTGCAGGGCTTTTTTATCAACGATATCCCTCAGTATTTTATTGCGACATTAGCTGTGTCGCTTTACGCTGAGATCATGGCAAGGCGTTTCAAAGCCCCAGCCACCATTTATCTGGCCGCTGCCCTTATCCCTCTTGTTCCTGGAGGTGGCATCTACTATACAATGGAGCATTTCATCAACGGGCGTGTGGATGATGCCATCAACACAGGCCTGCATACCCTTGGCATTGCCGGCGCGCTTGCCATGGGGATCATTATCGTTTCTTCAAGTATTCGTATCTGGCTGAATATACGAAAAGAAATAAAAAAGTGTAGAAAAAAAGACTCTGTTCATTAAAGAAAAACAGAGTCTTTTTATTTTATGCTGTTTTAGAGAGTTTTCTTTTAATAAGCTTAAAGGTTTCAGAAACAACAATAACCGATAAACCTAAAGTAACAATCTTAATCCACATGCTTAAGGATAACGGAACGGTATTATAAAGAATTCCACCAAACTGAGTGATGACCACCTGCAGCATAAAAGTCAGACCAAAGACCAGCAGCATCAGACGATTGCTGAAAAAGTTGGAAAAGACACTGGTATCGGTAAGTTCACGGCTGTTAAATGCATTGAACAGATGCATGACCACAAAGAGTGTGAACAGAATGGTATACTGTTCTCCTTCAGCACCGCCCAGAATATTGAACAGGGCCTGCATCATAAAAATGATGGAAACAAAAATACCATTGCAGGCAATGCGCGAAAGCATACCTTTACTCACAATATTGGAATCCCGAGAGATGGGCTGGCGGTTCATAAGGTCGTCTCGGATCGGTTCAAGGCCCAGCGTAAGGGCCGGCGGCCCATCCATAATAATGTTGATCCATAAAAGCTGAAGTGCGGTAAATGGCGATTTTAATCCAAGCAAAATACAGGACAGAACCACGATAACCGAAGAGAGGTTAACGGTAAGCTGAAACTGGATGAAGCGCTGAAAATTCTCGTAGATCCCACGCCCCCACTGAACAGCTTTGACAATAGTGGAAAAAGAATCATCAAGCAGCACAATATCACTGGCTTCTTTGGATACCTCTGTTCCGGTAATCCCCATAGCAATGCCCACATCAGCGTTTTTAATGGCTGGCGCGTCATTGATACCGTCTCCGGTTACAGCGACCACATTCCCCATTTTCTTTAAGGCGTTTACCACTCGCATTTTAACGACAGGAGTGCTTCTGGCAATAACTTTAATCCTTGGCAACAGCTCAATGAGGCGTTCTTCGCTCAGATCCTCGAGCTTGTGGGCCTCGGCCGCTGCGTCTCCAGGTTTCAGAAGGCCCAGCTCGTCGGCGATGGCGCGGGCTGTTACAATATTGTCCCCTGTCAGGATTTTTAACTCAATCCCCGCCTTGCGGCAGCGGTTAACCGCTTCATAGACATCCTCGCGCAGTGGGTCTGTAATGGCGACAAAACCATCAAAAATCATATCAGACTCAATATGTGTACGGCGTTCCTCGTACTCGGTTATTGTCCGAACACCTGAAAGCGATTTGTGTGAAAAAGCAAGCACACGGCGGGCTTTTTTCTCAAAACCAGTCATTTCTTTTTCAATCTGCTGGATGTGCTCTTCCGAAAAAGGAACAGGCTGTCCATCAATCATAATATGACTACACTGGCTGATGATCTTTTCAGGACTTCCCTTGGAGTAGGCTACACTTCCCCCATCCCGTTCTACAATGGTCGTCATATTTTTTGTCTCAGAGGAAAACGGAAAAACAAAGGTAATCTTTGCATTTTTACGCAGATCGCTGTAAGATGCACCGTGTGCCTCTGCTTTTTCATAGGCCATGATCAACGCACATTCTGTCGGGTTTCCAATAAATTTTGGCTGATCCCCCTGCTCAATATCTGCGGTGCTGTTGATGGTAAAATTCTGGATTAAGGCATCATTGTCGAGAATTTTTGGTGTGATCAAATGTCCATCTGAGTAAATATCTGTAACTGTCATGCGATTCTCTGTCAGCGTGCCGGTTTTATCTGAACAGATCACATTGATACAGCCAATGGTTTCACAGGCGATCAGTTTTTTTACCAGAGCGTTTTGTCTGGCCATTTTAATAATATTAATGGACAGTGAAACCGCCACAATGGTCGGAAGCCCCTCGGGTACCGCTGCAACGATCAGAACGATACTGGTAATAAAAGCTTCAGATACTGTATCCAGATTAAAGGTACCTGTTGAAGCAAAAATGATCAGCTGAATGACAAAAACAATCGCTGCCGCGGTCGCACCCAGAATTGTAATAAGCTTCCCCAATCGGTCCATCTTTTCCTGAAGTGGTGTAGAGCCTTTTTCCGTTTTGGATAGCTCGCGTGCAATACTTCCAAACTCAGTACCATCCCCAACCTCAGTCACAACCATGGTGCCGCTGCCTCCGGTTATAAAGCATCCAGAGTAGAGCATGTTGGCGCGTTCGGCTACCGGAGTCTTAGGATTATCATAAACCAATTCGGCTTCTTTTTTAACCGGAAGGCTCTCTCCCGTCAAAGAGGATTCATCAATTCTCAGTCCCAGCGACTCGATCACACGGCCGTCAGCAGGGATCATGTCGCCAGTGGCTACCTCCATAATATCCCCGACCACCAAATCTTTTTGCGATATCAGGGTAACGCTGCCTCCTCGCATGACCTTGACCTGCACATCCTCATTAATCTGGTTTAACGCCTCGAACGCTTTTTCGCTCCGCCCTTCCATAATGACGGTAACGCCGACCGCCAGAAAAATAGCGGCAAAAATACCGATACATTCGATGAATTCGGTTTGTCCTCCGGTAAAATAGCGGACAAAATTAACACCCAGGGTAATTGCAGCTGCCACTAACAGCATAACAATCATGGGTTCTGTTGCCGCATCCCATATCTTTTTGAAAACAGATTTTGGCTTTCCTTTGGTGAACGCATTAACCCCATGCTTTAAACGGCTTTCCTCGATCTGGTTTTTGCTTAGCCCCAATCCCGGATCGACATTTAACCGTTCAAGCGTCTGACTTGTCGTTTCCTGAAATGCTTTCATCAACGATACTCCTTTTTAAATTTTTACCCTGTTAAAAGAGCGTATAGAGATCACAAATTTCTTGGAAATCGGCATTTGTTTCGTTACCATTCTTATTCGCTGCCATTTTTCCAAAAAAATAAGCTCAACATCAAAAAAGAGACCTCCAGCGTATTCTAAAAATACGCTAAAAGTCTCATTACCTTTGAATAAATAAAGGCGGTAAAACCAGGTGCTCTGCACCAGTATGTTGACTTTACCGTTTCAACTACTCCCTTTTAACAATATCAATTATATCGGAGGTCTCAAATGCTGTCAAGTAGATTTGCAAGTAAAATTTTTTTAATCGACAAAATATCCAGATCTCCCTGAACTCCACAGACCAGTACTTCCAAGCCTGTCATCATCTCAATAACTTTTTTATTGTCACGATGTATGGCAGAACTTTCATCAAATCGATTCAGCACAATACAGCGTGTGTCAATTTTCATGCTTCTGGCATATTCCAGAGTAAGGAGTGTGCTGTTAATGGTCCCAAGCCCGGCATCTGCGACAATCACAATCTCCAACGCCAAAGCTTTTATTACATCCGTCAGCATAAGCGTCGATCCCTCCAGGTTTAAGGGGCAGATAATACCACCACTCCCCTCCATAACCACATAGTCATAAACGGAGGCTACTTTGTCAAAATCCTGCAGAATAGGTGCTAGCGTAATACGCTTATTTTCCATCTGCGCCGCCAGATGTGGTGACGCTGGATAATCAAGCAATGTCGTCACTGCCTGGTTAGGCTCACCCTTAAGCCCGGCAAAGCGGAATACATAGACCGCGTCTCCTGCAATCCTTTTTCCAGCTTCAACTTCTGTGCCGCTGAGCGCGGCTTTATAATATCCAGCGTTTATCCCCTGCGCGATGATCCCCTTAATAATTCTGGCGGTGATATAGGTTTTTCCCACATCAGTACCGGTGGCGGTGATAAAAATTCCTTTACACATTAGCCTTCACCTCAAACCCGAGAGTCTTAATCATGGCGATATCTTCATGCGTGGTAATCCCGGCTGTGGTAAGCATATCCCCTGAAATCGCTGCATTCACACCGCTTTTCATCAGACGCTTTCCCTTATCTGGAAACAGTGCACGCCCCCCGGCCAGACGGAGTTGTGCTTTTGGTAAAATAAAGCGAAAAATGGCGGCTGTGCGGACTATTTCATCATAGGCAAGGGGGGTTCTGCCCTCAAGAGGCGTTCCGGGAATCGGGCTTAGCACGTTGAGCGGCACCGAACCCACATCGAGCTGTTTCAGAGTAAAGGCCATATCAATACGATCCTCCATGGATTCACCGAGGCCGATAATACCCCCACTGCATACTTCAAGCCCTGCTCTCTTGGCATCTTTGATGACAGCTTTTTTCTCCGAATAGGTGTGTGTTGTGCAGATTTTCGCAAAAAATCTCTCTGAGGTTTCAAGATTATTATGATAACGCGTTACACCAGCCTTTCTAAGCTTTAAAAGCGCTTCATAGCTCAGAAGCCCATGAGATGCACAGAGTCCCATTGGGGTTGTCTTTGCGAGCTTTCTATATATACGGCAGACTGCGTCCACCTCCTCATCCTCAAGCCGTTTTCCAGAGGTCACAATCGAAAAACGGTGGACACCCTGATGATAATTTGACAGGGCACTTTCCACCACAGTTTCTTCTGGAAGCAGTTGATACTCATCCACACAAGTGTTAAACCATGCAGACTGAGCGCAGTAAGCACAGTTTTCGCTGCATCGTCCGCTTTTTCCATTAATGATGGTACACAGATTAAAATCTCTGCCACAGAATTGTTCTCTAAGCTCGTCTGCGTATGTGCTCAGTGCTTCAGTATTGGAACGGTACACCAGATCCAGCGCTTCCTCCCTGCTGATCTCATAACCACATTTTATTTTCTCTGTTAAATCACCAATATTCATCATATCCTCCTCAGTAATGGTTTTATCCTGTGCGCCAGCCCCGCGCCAATAAAACAGAGCAGGATATCTCCGGGAAGATCAAGGGGAAAACAGGATAAAAGAACAATGCTCCACGGTGTCGGCTCTGCCATATAGAAATTAAGGATCATATACTTGTAGACCAAACCGATAGCATAGGCGGCCAAAAGTCCACCAAAGGCCGCCAAAAGATAGCGGCCATCGTTCTGTTTCTGCCCTCTCTGAATGATAAAGCCTGCAACCCACGCCGCAAGGATAAAACCGAGCAGATAGCCAAAGCTCGGCCTGAAAATATATTGGATGCCGCCGCCTGCCGCAAACACCGGAAATCCCACAAGGCCCACCAATACATAAACACTTACCGATAAGGCACCGCGGGCAGAACCCAAAAGCATACCTGCAAGCAGCACAAACAAAAACTGCAGCGTAAAATAATCCATATAGGGCACCGGGACCTGTATGAAGGCACCGATCGCCGCCAACGCGGCAAACAATGCACATTGCACCATAGACCGTGTTTTTGTCATTGTTGTTT
>CAUEUD010000042.1 GCA_959020865.1 Eubacterium limosum
ATGAATTCTTTCGTTTACAATCAAGAATCTTAAATTTGGAGCAGGACTTTAAAAACCTCTCCGTAAATTTGACGTTCTCAATTTAAAAAAGGTTCATTCTTTTTCTAAAAAATTTTTATGTTTGTCTCTTTGACCAAAGTAGGTTATAATATGACGCAAAACAGACTTTGGAGAAAAAGATGGACAGGAAGAAAAAAGATTACGCAAAATGGGTAGAAGCAGCAAAGGCAGGGGACAAACGTGCCTTTGCTGATCTTTATGCCGCCACCTATCAGACGGTTTATTTTTATCTTTTATCCATGACCGGCAACCCGCACGACGCCGAGGACCTGACCCAGGCTACCTTTATGCTGGCCATGGAGCGGCTGCACCAGCTTAAGGACGGCTCGCAGTTCCTGGCATGGCTTAACCGGATCGCCTACAGCCGGTGTATGGATTTTTTCAGGGTTAATAAACGCCAGGAAACCGAAACCCTTACCGTGGAGGTTTTAGACGGACAGCTCTCTGAAGACACACCGGTGCTGCAGTGTCTGGAGGATGACCGGGCCAATACCGTTATGGCCGCAGTGATGGCCCTGCCGCAAAAGCAGCGGAGCGTTATTCTGCTCAAATACTACGAAGGCCTGCGTATCCGCGAGATTGCTGAGATCATGGCGTGTTCTGAGGGGACGGTTAAAAGCAGGCTGAACGCTGCCAAAAAAGCCCTGCATTTCTCACTGAGACAGCAGGGCATCACCACGCCTTTTCTGGGCCTTACGCCTGCTTTATCGGCGCTCTCCGCCGCCTGTGGCCTGTCATCTGATAAAGCCAGCGCCATTTTAAATGAAGCCGCTGGAATGAGCGATTTTCCGGAGCAGCTCATCCTCAAGGCTGCCAAAGGCAAAAGTCTGAGTCTCCTGCCTATGGCTTTATCGGCAGCGGGTATTTTGGCCTTTGGTGCGGTGCTCTTTGCCAGTGAAAGTGTCCCTGCTGCCAGAGCGTCTGCCGTCACAGCAGAGCCTGCTGTTATCTCTAATATTCAGCTGCCCTCTGACTACGCTGCCACCGCTTTGGTTTCTGTCGAGCTGACGCCGCCCGAAAACGTAAGCACAGCCTATTTAAAGGGCGCGGCTGGCCAGGTGGTGCCCCTGTCCGAAAGCGGCGCTGTTTTTACCGCGCTGGTACATGAAAACGGCCTGTATACCCTCTGCGTCGAGGACCAGAACGGTAAAATACTCACCCATGATATTATGGTAAATACCGTCGACAGTCAGGCGCCTGAAATCCTCACCTATACTTCTGAGGGTGACCGCCTGACCCTTTCCTTCGCTGATAACCTCTCCGGTATGGATATGGCCTTGGTTTATGCTGTCTCGCAGACCGGTGACCGCTTCACCCCCGAAGCCTTTACCGATAATCAGGCCATCTTTAACGTACCCGCCGGGGATTGTACAGTATACTATCAGGATAAAGCGGGGAATGAAGGAAGGACGTTTGTGGAATCGATAGAATAAAAAACACACCGCCCAGATACCCATCTGGACAGTGTGTTTTTTTTACTTATGCATTTTCCTCGTTTTCTTCCTCCTTTTTTTCTCCCATCATCAGCACCCCGAGGGCCGAAACGCACACCAGCAGCAAAAATACCGGGCTGAAACGGTCCGCGATAATAAAGGTGAGCACCAGAGGCTGTGTGACAAAGAAGATCAGCACCGCGGCCGTGGCAATGAGCAGTGTTACCCAGCGTGCCTTCTTTTTAAAACAAAAGGCACATACAGCCATGGCAAGGCACAGCGCTGTTGACAGCAGATCAATCAAAGACATATCTGTCAGCCTGTCAAAGGAGCCGTCACCGTTTCCGGAGAAAAATCCCAGCAGACGCTGGAGCAGAGGGGTATAACCGCCTGCTGCGCCAGGGTTCGCGGAAGCTTCACTTCTTTGTACTATATCACCGACAAGGCCTGTGTAAGGCGCGACATCGCCGACAGTCACCACCGGGTGTCCGGTGGTTCCGGGGTAAGCCGGGAGGATGGGACTGGCGGGATGCTCAGGCTTCTTGTCGGGGATAACCGATTCATGACCACCATTGTCTGGATCATTGCTGTCCGGATTGTTGTCGTCTGGATTGTTTCCGTCAGGCGGCACTACAGTGCCGCTTTCCTTTTCAAAAATCACATTGACACGGTGGTTTTCGGAAAGGTTCTTAAAGAGAATCCTTCCGCTTTCAATATATTCATTGCAGACAACACCGTCAATCTCGACGCGGGTGGTCTTCCAGCCCTTAGCCGGTGTAAAGGCAATTTCAAGGTCTGTCCCAGCATCTAAGGTTTGAGTTGGCGTAATGCTCCCCTCGCCCTCCATACTGGTTTCGACTACGAAATGCTCTGGCGTGACTGCGCCGTTTTCTTTTTTATAAATGACCGTTACACTGTGGTTCTCATGAATGTCCTCAAAGCTTACCTGACCTGCATCTCCAAGGTCTCTCAGATCATCCCGGACAACGCCGTCCACGATCACTGCGGCCACTTTATAGCCCTCCTGAGCCTTCCAGGCAATGGTCTGGCTGCCGCCTTCAATGACAGTGACCGGGGGATCAATGGTTCCTCCGGCGCCGCCGGCCACACTGGTCATAATGCTAAACTGCCCGGGTTCTGGCTCTGGCGGTGTGGCGCCTCTTTCTCCAAGAACAACCTCGATCAGATGATTGTCATTCAGGCCCTCAAAGGTATAGCCGCCTGCTGTGATGAGCTCAGGACAGCTCCGGCCGTCAATTTTGACATCCTTTATTTCATACAGGTTATTGTCATACTGCCACTCAATGGGCACAGAACGCCCTTCGTTCACGCCAAGCTGTGATGCGGTAATACCCACGCCGGGCGCACCGCCAATGCGGGTGACCACATCATAGGTATTTCCCGGCTGGTCTGGCGGAATTTCGCCGCCCTCATCATCACCGTGCTTTAATGTGATGACAACCTCATAATGATTCTGGAGGTCTGGCAGGGCCAGCCGGCCGCTTTGTGCAGCCTGAGATAAATCCCGGTCCAGAACGCCGTCCACGGTCACGGCAATGCTGTCGATGACAAAGGGTTCCTCGATATCCTTCCAGGTGATGAGGGTGGACTCGCCCTTCTGGAAGGTGCCGCCGCCCTCGATGGTGCCGGGCCCGCCCACAATGCTGGTTTTCACACTGCAAAGCGCATCAGCCGGAATTTCTTCCTCGCCGTTTTTCACAAAGGTCACCCTGATCTGGTGGTCAGCCACAATACCCTGAAGTGGGACGGTAATCTCATTGCCGTTGACCTGGATGAGGTCATCAGCCTGGACCACATGCTCCTTAAAAAGGCCAAAGGCTTTTGCCTGAGCCGCGGAGGGGTCGTCAAACTCTTTTACCTCACCGTCAAATTCGACACGGCGCAGATACCAGCCCTCCTGTGGTTTGGCCTCGACGGTGTAGTCTTCCTTATAGAAAACCGTTTTGCTGGGCGAGATGGAGCCGCTGCCCACCTTATCGGTCTCGATGTGCCGCAGGTTTGGCTTGAGCTTCACCTCGATGCGGCTGTCCTCCTGAATATTTTCAAACACCTCCTGGGTTTTGGTGGTTTCCTGGGGCTCGCCGTTGACCTTGATGTTCTCCACAATGTAGCGTTCGTCGGCCGGTCCGGCCCACTCAACCTCATAGCTGCCGCCCTCCGGCACCACGGCTGAGCCGGTGATGCTGCCCGGGCCGCCGGTCAGGATGGTTTCAACCTTGTACAGCTTCTTTTCCGGATCCACGATCTCGCCGTTCTCGTTGACGAAAACAACATCAACCGTGTGGTCGCCGCTGATTTTTTCAAAAACATATTGATTCTGTGCGATTTCCTCAGCCGTCAGGGCGCGCTCGTCCGCGGTGCCTTTGTCAAGGAGAATGCTTTTAATCCGGTAACCGCTGTTTTCCAGAGCGCCCCACGCAATCACAGGATCGCTGTTTTTACTCACGACCATGGTCGGCGTGAGGGTTGTCTGTGCCGGGTCGCCGCCGGTCTGTCGGGTGGTGATGGTCCAGAAGCCAGGGGTTTTGCCCGTATCCATATCCGGCGCAATGGGCTCAAAGTTTACAACCACTTCATGGTCGCTGCCCACCCGGGTAAAAGGAATGGTTCCGCTGTCGCTGACGGCATGCTCCACGCCGTCCACAGTGATGGAGACTACACGATAGCCATCAGCCGCCTGCCATTTCACTTCATAGTCCTTCCCAGCTTCCACGGTGGCGGTCTGGGTGAGGATAGAATCATCGCCTCCGCCATTTTGGGTCGTATAAATGGTATACCATTTCTGTGGTTCGGGCGGCTCTGTTTCTTTTTCAAATACAATGCTGACATGGTGGTTCTGGTCAATGGCGTCAAAGGTCACGCTGCCGGCCTTGCCGCCGCCGCGCAAATCGTCCC
Organism: Eubacterium limosum; assembly: GCA_959020865.1. Classification (GTDB taxonomy): domain Bacteria; phylum Bacillota; class Clostridia; order Eubacteriales; family Eubacteriaceae; genus Eubacterium; species Eubacterium limosum_B. Next base: position 4,410 of record CAUEUD010000042.1, read on the forward strand.
GCACCTTGCCGTCCACCAGCACCTTACCCACCTGATACCCTTTGTCCGGGGCCCAGGTGACCGCGGTGTTGTCGCCGGCCTTAAAGGTGCCGGTGCCGCCTGTGATGCTGCCATAGCCGGATTTTTCAGCGGTGATGTCGTAGACCTTCTGGGTAAAGGTGGCGGTGAGGGTGCCCTTGTCGTCCGGCAGATCGCCTTTCTCATAGGCTGTCTGCGCGTCCACAGGGTTACCCTTGCCGTCCACAAAGCCGGTGAACTGGTATTTCTGGCCGTTTTTATCCGTCCAGAAGGTTTGGGCGCCGGGCAGACGGTTCCCCAGTGCTTCGCCGTAAGGGATATCCGCAAGGGTTTTGTCTGGCTTCTGCGGATTTTTGGAATCCGGGGTCATAAACACATCCAGATCATAGACCGCTTTTGTCCAGGCTGCGTAAACCCGGGTATCTCTCACAATGGCTGTCTGATCGGTAAAATCTTTTTCCCGGCCGTTTTCTTTATATTTCCAGCCCGCAAAGGTGTAGCCTTCCCGAGTGGGATTTTCTTGAGGCAGGGCGATGCTGGTATTGTACTTCACGCCAATTACCGGCTGGCCAAAGACCGCCGCTGTGGCTTCCTCACTCTCATAGAAGGTGACGGTGTATTCATTGATCTTCCAGACTGCGTACAGGGTGGTATTGCCTGCGATGGCGGTGTCGGCCGTAAAATCTGCCGCGGAGGCATCTTTCTTCACCGACCAGCCCGCAAAGCCATAGCCGGTACGGCTGGGACCTGCCAGCTCAGCGGCGGACAGCTTATCCCCATAGGTTTTATTACTCAGGCTGCGATAAGGCTGTACCTCGGTGGCGTCGTCGTTCCTGTAAAATTCAACAGTGCAGGGGACACGCTCCCAGACTGCGTAGTAGCTCTGGTTTTCACCCAACCAGGTGACGCTCTCGCCAGCCTTTAAAACCTCCTCGAAGCGCTCGTTTTTTTCGATGGGGGCAAGGGCCTCATCCGACCAGCCGCGGAAAATATAACCGGGACGGCTCGGGGAGACTGCCGGACGAACCACCGCGTCATTATAATTTTTCTGCTGAGTCTCATAGATTTTTGCGGAGCCGTCCTCCTCCTGGCTGCCGTCGTTCTGGTAAAAGGCGGCCGTCCCAAAAGCCGTGTTCAGCACGGGATAGAGGGGTATGACCGTATTGGCGTCGCCTTCATTTTCAAAATAGCGGCTGTATTTAAAGGCATCCTGTGTTTTGCTGATGACGGTATTTTCGTCAAAGTTGACCACAGCTTCCACGGCTTTTCCGGATTCAGGATCGACCGGCGGATTCGCCGGGTCGATGGTGGACCAGCCCAGGAAAATTTTGTTGGCTGCGGTGTCCACATCGTTAATTTTCAAATTCTGCGGAAAAGTCTTTTTATCGCTCTTAACGCTCTGGTCGTAGGCCACATCGTTCAAAATCTGTTGTCCCTTATTCTCAAAGCTGTCCGCTGGATGATTAAACTGGAGATCGTATTTCCGGGGCTGCCATACGGCGTAAATATTTACGCTGCTGCCCATCTCCTCTGTAATCTGACATTCCGCCTTAAAGGCACTGGTTCCCGTTGTATAATCTTCCGGCGTGGAATCCGCCTTCAGCGACCATCCCACAAAGGTATAGCCCGAGCGGGCAGGGGAATCAGCCGGCAGCAGGAATTCCATGCCCGGCACCATTGGATTTTCGGTCAGGGCGTCCACCACCTTCGCGTCAATGCGCACCGTGTCCTGGGCGAAAAGATCGTCCTCAGGGTTATCGGCGCTGCCGGTGGTATCGTCGCTGTCATTATAACAGTAGTTCAGGCTGACACCGGGCAGCACATAGAGCTTTTTGCTGGCTGTCATGGGCTTTTTGTCAATGAGCCAGTTGTAGGTGATGGTGTAGGTGCCGTAATCCTGATCAGTGAATGGGGCAGTGCCGTTAAACAGCGCCTCGTACTCGTCCACGGTTTTGTTGTCACCAGTGTCCAAAATATCCTTGACCGTGGTTTTTCCGTCCAGGCTCACTTTCTGGATGGTAACGCTGACTTCTCCGATGACCTTCCCATTGATGCTAACCGGCACTTTTTTATAATCTGTACCCGGATACGTCACGGACGGCAGGGCCGTGGACGGATCCTCCGGGTTATAGGCGGCCAGATCCGCTGCGGTGGCTTTGATGAAGTTAACACCCTTTTTATGGTCGTAGGACTTTTCGCTGTCACTCTCTGTGAGGGTGGGGTAGATGCGCACATCACTGCCGATGCCCATGTCCGGGTTGGCTGTGGACAGGGACAGGGAGACCGTAGGGCAGAAGCGCAGGGCGCGGTTGCCGGTCACGCCGCCCACCGTGGCGCTTGCCTGCACCCAGCCGATGCCCGGCGCCATGTTGGTGACCCGGTCGTTGTCCTCGTCCCGGTTGATGGTTAAGATATCTTCCCCGGGAGAGACCAGACTCTTGATGTTGTCTGGATGGCGTACGCTGTCGTGCCGCCACTCGTAGGCAGCATTGTTAGCCGGTGCGTTTTTGTTGTTGGTAAACTCAAACATGTCCACAATGTCGCGGACTGTGTCATAATCCTTATCGTCTGTCGCAGTGTCATCCCTTAAAAAGGCTGTGGATACCGACGCTTCGGAGTAAGCCATGACCAGATCGGCCTCCTCTTCGCCGAAGTTCTCTATGACCGTGTCACGGTCCGCGAAAGCTTTGAGCTGGGGGTAGAGGCTGTCTTTGCAGACCCAGTCTGCATTTGTAGAAAAGTAAGCGGTGTCCTTTCCGGTGAGGTCTTTAGTTGTTTTTCCTACGACACTAACATTCCCCGGCGTTTCCCGCATACCAGTCGTCTGTTTGTCATAATAGCAATTAGTCACATTGCCTGCATTGTTTCCTGAAAACCCGCCGGTGTTGGTGGTAGTGCCTGCTAATTTGCCGACTTCACCAGCCGCGTAGCACGGATTAAAATTTAAATAACCATTTGCAGCGCCAATGAACCCACCCAAATCACTGGTACTGTGCTCCATACCGGTGACCGCCGTAGAATAACAGTTCGTGTAATTACTCGTCGGATTCGTTGTTCCAGCTAAGCCGGTAAATCCACCTACATTTGTTTGTCCTTCTACAATTCCGGAAGTATAACAATTAATGAAACTATTATTGCCATAATCATCACCTGTAAAAGCTCCAACCGCGTTCCTTCCATACATTGATATATTCGAAAAACAGTTTTTCAGCGTTGAATTAGACGAGCAGGACTTAAAGCCTCCTGCATCAGCTGTGGTAACAACGATTCCATCGATGGCATAACTATTGCTGATTGTCCCTCGTGACGGTCCCGAAACATTCCCGGCACACCCGGTTCCCTTAATATAAACATTTTTTGTGTGCGATTTATCAATATTTACATCTCCATTAATCGAAGTCGTTCCTGCTGCCAGACCGCCGATATATTCCTTGGCATCGATCAATGCGTGTTCCAGGCTGCAGTTATTAACCTTTCCATAACAAGAGCCATTGGTAGAAAAGCGTCCAAACAAAGCTGAGCTGTTTCCGCCATTTATTTTAGCTGAAACAAAATGAAGATCCGAAACATTGGTTACGCCTTCACTGGCTCCGATAAATCCCGCATAATCATTCTGTCCCGCAGCATTTGTGGCATTTAAATTATAGATAGTATGCCCTTCACCGTTTATGACTACTGTGCTACCACCTAATAGTATAGCGCTCCATTTTTTTGCTTCGATGGGGTTCGTCCCATCGGTGTCCGTCCCACCTAAATCCATATCATTTTTAATGTTGATTGTTCCGCCGCTTGCTGAAACGGCTTCCATCGCATAGCGGAGCTGTTCAGGATAGTAAACATCATAGCTGTTACTCACCGCAGCGGGCATGACCATCGGATTCGTTTCCGGCGTTCCATTCTCATCCCCAGCCGGCAGATTGGATTTTTCTCCGCTCCATTTTGGAACCGTGTCGTCCGTAACCGTCCAGCCCTTTAAACCATAGGATTCAAACTCTGCTACAGCGTTATCCCAAACTCTGGCGGTGTAGGTATCCCAATCTTCCTCCGCCGCCTGCGCTGTGCCCCCTGCCCATGGCATCACACCTGCCATCAGCACCAGGCACAGACACAGTGTCAATAAACGTTTCCCTCTCATTTTTTCCACAGCGCCTCCATCTCCCGGAAACGCCTTATACTCCTTTCCTCTTATCCTCTCATATTTCTCAACAACGCGTATTTTATTTCATCCATCTAATTTTTTTATCCATACCTTATTATAAACATACTTTTCACCTTTTCCAGCTTTTAATTTATTTCCTTTATTTAGATCCAATCCCTCTACTTTAGATGATGAAGACTTTTTTAAAACCAGGTCATCTTTTTTAAAAATATTTTGTATTTTTTTCAATACAACGCAAAATGATGGATAAAATTGTGATTGCTGCTTCCCCTCTTTCTCTCTCGGGCGAAAATTTCATGCTTGACTTTGCTCAGGAAAGCTTCTAAAGTTATGCTATAAGGAAGAGGTAAAAAAAATGGCGCAAACAATCAATAATCAATCCCTTTACGAGCTGGTGACTGCCGCGCAGGCGGGCGACCGGGAGGCCTTCAGTGAGCTTTTCCGTCTGTCCTACGTCAAGCAGTACCACTATGCCTGTCTGATCATGAACGATCCTTTTCTGGCCGAGGATATGGTTCAGGAGGTCTATATCAAGCTGTATAAAAACATCGGCCGGATTAAGGAACCTGAAAAATTTTTGGCTTATTTGAGTCGCATGACCTTTAATCAATGCCTGATGTATAAGCGGCATCGTTTCTATGAGGCCGAGAACTGCGTGGACGACGAGGCCCTGTCCGGCTTTGAGGAGCCGGCCGCCTCCCGCGTTCCGGAGGATAACACCCTCCGGCTGGAAAAATCCCGTGGCCTGGCCCAGGGGCTTAGAAGCCTGAGCGAGGAGGAGTGCTACGCTTTTCTCATGCACTACTATGAAAATAAGAATATTCAGAAAATAGCCGGGGAGATGGGGCTGTCCGAGAGCACTGTCAAACGGCGGATTAAAACCGCCCGGAAAAAGCTGGCCGATTACCTGACCGAGCGCGAGCTCCGTGGTCTTCTGGCCGGCCCTGCTTTTCTGCTGAGCGCACCTCAGCAGGAGCGGCTCCTCATGAACATTTTGGAAACCGCAGAAGAAAAATCCGAAAAACCACCGCACAAATCCATGACCAAAAGCCAGAAAGCCGCGGTGGCTGTCCTGTCCTTTTGCGCGGCTCTCGGCCTCCTGCTGGCCCCGGCCATCGCCCTCAACAGGCCCAAAGCCCCCGAGCCCTCCGTCGCTCAGACTTCTGCCGTGGCAGACCAGACGCCGCCGTCTGTGGTTTCTTTCAGCAATACAGCCGACACCTTTACCGTAATGCTCACTGACGCATCGGAGATTGACTACGGAGCAGTCTACATGACGACACCGGCTGGCGAAAGGCTGGCGCCTCTATCCGTTGACCATTCCAGCGGCACCGTGGTCTTTCCTATCTCCGGAGATACCTATACCCTCCACCTCGCCGATATCCACGGCAACGCAGGAACTGCCCCTGTGGCAGTAGATCAGGAAGGCCTTTGACTTTCCGTATGGTAAAAGGCTGCACTGGACAACGGAACAGAATATTTTAAAGTTTTCCCTGTCAATCGGTAAAATTTTCGTTTTTGGAAAGGTTTCTAAAGTGCGTTTTTAAAAAGTTTTTATTCCATTATAAAAAAATCTAAAAAAACAAAGTTTTTATAACAGATTATAAAAACTTTGTTTTTTTTCTGATATATATTATAATAAATCTATCGGAAGGGAGGTTCACATGATTACTCGAAAACAATATATAAATAAACTGATGAAGTGGAAAGATCATAAAGTCATCAAGGTTGTAACGGGAGTTCGTCGCTGTGGCAAATCAACGCTTTTAGACCTTTTTAAAGATTCTCTGACAGAGAGCGGCGTCCCAGGTGATGCCTGTATTACCCTGAACCTTGAAGATATCCGAAACGAGGCGCTCCGGGAATATCATAAACTCCATGACTTTATTTTGGAACGGTTACTGCCAGATCAGATGAATTATATTTTTTTAGATGAAATTCAGCTGGTGCCAGAATTTGAAAAAGCAGTTGACAGTCTTTTTTTGCAGGATAATGTCGATCTCTACCTTACAGGTTCAAACGCGCGTATGCTTTCCGGCGAGCTGGCCACTTTGCTTTCCGGTCGCTATGTCGAAATCAGTATGCTGCCGCTTTCATTCTCGGAGTATTACAGCGTCAACGGTAAAGACAAACGCGATGCTTTCACCGATTATTATAAAAAGGGCGGTTTTCCATATACAGTTTATATCAAAGATGAAGAAATCCGCCTGGATTATCTTCAGGGCATTTACAGTACAGTTTTACTTAAAGATATTGTTGAGCGAAAACGTATCACAGACGTGCCGCTGCTTGAAGCGGTCATTCGATTTCTGTTCGACAACATCGGAAATATTGTCTCACCCAAAAAAATCGCAGACAGCCTGACCAGCGCAGGCCGAAAGACAACCTCGATAACTGTTGACAATTACATTCAGGCTCTTAAAGACGCCTTTATTCTGTACGAGGTACGGCGCTATGACATTAAGGGGAAGCAATACCTTAAATCTCTGGAAAAATATTACCTGGTGGATCTTGGCTTCAGAAACATGCTTCTGGGTGAACGCACCATGGATATTGGGCATATCCTTGAGAACCTTGTCTATCTGGAGCTTAAACGCAGAGGCTTCCAGATTAGCATTGGAAAAATCGATGACCTGGAAATTGACTTTATCGCTCAGGCTGGCGATGAAAAAATCTATTACCAGGTCGCGGCGAGCATCATGGATCCGGCGGCCTATGAACGGGAATTTGCTCCGCTGAAAAAAATCAAAGACAATTATCCCAAATTTGTTTTGACAATGGACGATCTTCCCATGGGGGAATCGGGTATTATGCAGCAGAATATCATTGATTTTCTGTTGGACGAGCAGCTTCCTCCATCTCCTCAATATAAGTCGCGTCGTACTTATCACGGTGCAGGATAAACTTCACCCCGGCAATGAGCACGATGAGGGTAAAAATGACCGCGGGGAAGCCCAGCGCCACAATGACCTGGTTGAGGGCGTCGTAGCCGCCAACAAAGAGCAGGACCATGGTCAGCGCACCCATAAAAATGGCCACTGCGGCGTTTAAGGCTTTGGGGACTTTGGTCAGGGAGATATCGGTCGAGGTTTTTTTCATCAGGAGCATGGGGAAGGAGTAGGCCACAGAATCGGAGAAGGTGATAAAGGTCATCATGGCCACGATGATGAACACCCACTTCATGATCTGCCCCAGCGGGAGGGTATCTAAAAAGGCAAAGGTTGCGATGCCGTCGCCGAACTGCTGCATCTGGGCAAAGAGGTCGCTGCCGTTTAAGATGCCCAGCATGGCGTTGCCGCCAAAGGCAGCGTACCAGGTGAACACCACGGTGCAGGGCAGCAGGCAGTTGACGAGCAGGAACTGGCGCAGAGTACGCCCGTAGGCGATGCTGACATAGAAAAGCGCCTGCATCAGGGCCGGCACCAGATTCCAGGCATAGTAAAACATGGAATTGCTGTTCTGCCAGCCGGTCTGATAGATGGGATCGCCAAAGGAGATCATGGGGATAAAGTCTCTGACAAACTCGCCGAGGGCGGTAAAAAGCAGGTTAAAGGTATCGTTCACGCTCGTCGTAAACAGGACGAAAATGAGGATGACCGCGTAGCAGACCGCATTGACATTGCTCAGCCGTCCCATAAGCTTATGGGCGCCGGAGGTGGCGAAAATGACCGTCGCGACGGTGTAGACGACAATCAAAATCACCTCAAAGCTGGGCGTCTCGGTCATCCCCGCCACCGTACCGATGCCTGCGTTCAGCTGGATAACCGCAAGGCCCATATTCGTCCCGCAGACAATCAGGCAGACCACCATGAGGATATTGGCGATATTCCCAATCCAGGTTTTGGATTTATCCCCGATGAGTGGAAAGAGGGTAGAGCTCCCCCGCAGATCCCGTTTTCCGTTATAGTAGACCAGGGCCAGGATCATGGCAAAAAACACCATGAGAAAATAGGGCGGTATGCCGTAATGCAGGAAGCAGTATTTCAAGCTTGGGATAACCGCCTCCGGGCTGCCGGGCGCAACGTGAAGAAATTCCGGCGGGTTCATAAAAGCGTTGACTGGGCCGGAAACACCGTAGAAGCAGATACCGACAGCGATGGTGCCGGTGAGGGACAGCGTGCACCAGGTAAAGAGGCTGAAGCTGGGCTTTGCCTTTTTTCCGCCGAGGCGGATATTCCCGTATTTGCTTAAGATGAGCCAGAAACAGACAATGGTGATGGCGCACACGCAGGCGATGTACAGCCATTTAAAATGCGCCATAATCCATTCCACACAGGCGCTCAGCCCTGTCTCGAACGGCGCGGGAAAGACCGCACCGGCCAGAACGACCAGAAGGAGGCAGATCCCACCGGGTATGAGCACCCGCTTATCAACCTCCTGCCAAACGCTTTTACCTTTTTCTTTATTTTTACCTTCCATGTTCTTCTCCTCTTTTCTCAAAACCCTCTTAAAACCATTTGGACTGGAGGAGGCCCTTTATACCAAAGGACCTCTCAGCGTGTCAAAGAAGTGGCGTATCCCGAGACTTTGCCTTTTATCCAGATAAAAAAAAGGTCCAGGCGCTGTGGATAACGGCCAGGAATCGTGCTGCACGATAGGAACAGCCGGACACTGGTGGAATTAAGGATCAACTTTAGTAAAGAAGCTATCTGTTAAAGGTGGTTCCCGCAGGCCGCTTTTTTCTTTCTTAGGTAAAAGGCTTCGTCTCTCAGGTTTATGACAGTCTGGGAGGCCCTTATATCAAAGGACCTCTGACCCCAGTCTGAAGTGTTTTATTATTCTGTACGGTTTAATACCAGTATTCCTTTGGAATGTATTTTTCAATCAAGGCCTTCTGGTCCTTATCCATTTCGGGCATCACATATTCCTCCAGACGTTTCTGGTACGCTGCCTTTGTCCGGCTTTTGACAGTTGGTTTTCCGGCAGCGATCCAGTTGCCGTGGGACAGCCGGTTACAGATCTCTGGCATAAAGTAGTCCCTGCGGTACAGTCTTGTGGTTCTTCCCAGAAAATCGCCGCCCGGGCCGGCCTTCTGTATTTTGCCGAGCTGCAGGGTTTCCTCGGTCACCTCATAGCCGCAGACAAAGCGTTCGATGGACTGGATCATTTCCTCGTCATAGATGTACTTATCATAGCTGATGGTATTGACCGAGTCCAGCATGCCGCAGGACAGGAGCATGACGTCCACGCCGGACATGATGGCTGCGTAACCGCTGTTAAAGGATTCGACGCCGGCCTGGATGTCCATATCCTTGGCGTCATTCATGAGACCGCCGGTGCGGACCGGCATACCGTAAAAGTTTGCCAGAGCCTTGGCGGTCTGGAAGATCAGCGACTGCTCTGGGCTGCCCATGGTGCCGACCGTATACCGCAGGTCTGAGCCAAGCCCCTGGAGTCCGTAGACCACCGGAACGCCCGGGTTGATGAGCTGTGTCAGCACAACGCCGGCCAGAATTTCGGTGTTTGCCACCAGGATATGTCCGGCGAGGGTATCCGGAACCGTCAGTCCGCTCATGCCTGCCGAGGTCACAAAGGTTGCCTGTCCTTCTGAGGCGTATTTCATCAGGCCTTCACACATGGCCTGTGAATAGTGGAAGGGCGAAGCCACGTTGATAAGCCCGGACACCACACAGCGCTTGTCGGAATCGTCCATGCCGTAGAAACGGCGGACCATATTCAGGCAGTCTGTGGCGCTCTTTTTTCCATCTACCATGCCCATGAGCGGCTTGTCAAGGTACATGAGGGTGGCCGCCATGGCGTAGTTGCTCCGGTCCTCGGGCTTGATCTGGGGCATATCCATGTTGTTGGGATTTCCGATGGTCACCACCTTGCTGCTCTGGTCCAGCTTTGCAAAGTTGGCGAAATCCAGCGGCGTAGGGAAATGGTAGTCGTCATCCTCATAGACGTACATGGGGCCATAGCTGGAGGCATAGATGGGCTTGCCGCCACCCAGGGTCAGGGTGTTCTTCCGGCCGTACCATTCGTAGGTTTTGGGAATGGTCCTGAGGGCCTCGTTCAGCATTTTTTCTTCAATAAAAACCGTCTCGCCATCCACACGCGCGCCGTGCTTTTTAAAAACTTCCAGGGCTTCATCGCAGTAGAATACAACGCCGGTTTCCTTCAGAAGCCTCAGGGAATGGGCGTGGATGAGCTCCAGCTCTTCCTTTGGCGCAAAATTGTAGGGTTGTTTCATGATTTCCTCCTGATTATTCTGCGTCAGCAGCTGTTTCTGCCGCTGGCTGTTCTGCTTTATTTTTTGCCTGTAATTTTTTAGAATAGGCCAGTGTAATGACGGCTGTGATAATCCCCAGAATACCGCAGCCAATGGCCCAGTACCAGATAAAATCATAGCCTGCGTTGCCGTAGGCGTCCAGCCAGGAGCCTGCCAGCTTGGCAAAGTAAATGTCCGGCGTGTAGCAGATCAGGGAGATGATCCCAGTCGCCACACCGGTGAGTGACAGCGGAATCCCGACCTCGCTCAGGGTTGCGAAATAAATGCCGCGCATGCCAGTGTAGACTGTGGCGAACACGAAGGTGACGACAATGCACAGCATGGTCGCGTCCTTTGTCAGAATCATGACCACTGCCATGACGGTCGCCAGCACCAGGTATATGCCCAGGGTTTTTACCTTTGAGCCGATCTTATCTGCGATGAAGCCAATGGCCAGGGTGGAAAGCCCGGCGATAATATAGTTGCGGATAACCGCAAAATTGCTGGCCTGGGTCTCTGAAATGCCGAGAATATTCGTGGTGTATGTCCCGAGATAACCCGCACCGGCAGAGGTAAATGAAAAACAGAAGAAAATGAGCAGGGCCAGCAGCCAGGTGCCCGGCATTTTTAAAACCGTGGTGATGCTCTTCATGCTGAAGCCCTCCTGAACCACCTCATTGCTCTCTTCAGCGCCGGTGATCTTCCGCGGAACAAGGATAAAAATCAAAATTCCCAGAACGATGAACAGCGCGCCGTTGAAGAACAGCATGAGCTGCCACTGCTGCCCCAACACCTGCGCGTCCACGCCTGTGCCTGGGAAAATGGCTTTGTTTAAAAGGCTTGCGCCAAAGAAGCCAATGGCTGTGCCGACAATGGCCCTTACAAATTCTGATGTGGAGTACATTCTGCCCTGCTCGGCGTCTGTCCCCATTTTGCGGACAACCTTCAGGTAGGCGGACCAGATAAAAATACTGGTGCCGATGCCGTAGAGAATATGGATGATCATGATCTCCGTGCTGCCGGGCACCATGCCATACCAGAAGGAGGCAAGGCCCATGATGGCCGCGCCGATGACCAGCAGGTTCCGCTCGCTGAATTTATCGGCCAGAATCCCCCCGATCGGGTAGATCAATACCGAAAAGATGCCAAACCACAGGCCAATATCGCCGATAAACTCGTGGGCGTAGGATTCTGAGACAATGGGCTTAAACTGTGTGAACACGGTGATCATCTGGTCATAGTAGTTATAGCGCAGAAACGGCACATAAACCATAATCCCGCCGAGCAGTGAGACCAGCGCCAGCACCACCCATCTTTTTTTTCCGGTTACTTTCATATTATCCTCTCTTCCCCCTTAGCGCCCGCGGACGCCAAGCTTTAACACATTGCGCAGGTAGTCGATGCTCTTTTTGCAGGCCTCGATTTCCTTTTCTCTGGCAATCTCCAGCGTATCGTCGCCGATCTCATACTCCACCTCAAAGGTGATTCGGGAAAGCGGCGCTTCCTCCTTGAGCATTTTCAGGATTTTGGCGCAGTCGATATCCCCATCACCGATGGCCACCCCGATGGAGTGGGTGCCGTCCGGGTCGATGACCAGCTTGTTGTCGCAGAAGTGGCAGCAGTTTGCGTAAGGCGCCATCTTCTCTGCGCAGGCTTCCGGGCCTTCCAGTACACACAGAGAATTGATGGTGTCCAGACATGCCCCGATGTCTGGGTGGTTCAGCTGTTTTACCAGCCAGATAACCTCGTCGGCGTAGGTGTCGCAGTGGTTTTCGATGGAAACCTGAAGCCCCAGCTCCTCCATGAGCGGAATATTCTCTTTGAATTCATGGTACCGCTCTGCCAGCTGTGCCATGACATCCGGATGAAAACAGGTGCCGTATAGCGGCTTTGGCCGCTCGATGTCCAGGCTGAATTTGACCAGATCCGCGCCCATGGCCTTGGCGTTCACCAGGGCGTCGTGCACGTTTGAGTTGACGCGCGGGTCGCAGGGGGCGTCAAAGGATACGTTGTATTCCAGGTAAAGCCCGTGCTCCTCAGCTGCGGCCTTCACCTCTGCCAGATGGGCGGCGTCAAGGGTTTCCAGATCCACGTTGGTGATGTGGAGTCCGTCCAGTCCCCATTCCACAGCCAGATCCATGAGCTGCATGAGGTTGATGGACTTTTCAAAGGCGTGGGTGTCGTCAAATCCCCAGCTCTCGCCAAGTCCGCTGAGGTGCAGGGTATAGGTGTGCATGCCTAACTGTAATGGTCGGTCGTTTCGTCTCATTGTTTTACTCCTCTTTCTTCTTATCTTTTATAAATCGTATTTATGGCCTTCCGGCAGGTATTCATTCAACAGCTTTTTCTGGGTGGTGGTGACATCCGGCAGCTCGTAGCTTTCCAGCCGTTCGTTGATAACCTTGCGGGCCCGGGCGACCAGATTGCCGTTCTTTTCAATCACGTCCGCCGGGGAGCCTCCCTCACGGATAAAGATGTTCGGGAAGTAGTTTTCCCTACGGTAATCCTTTGGCGTGCGGCCCTTCAGATAATTGCCGCGGGGGCCGGTTTTTTTAATGAGGTCAAAATACAGCTTGTCCTCGGTGATGTCAAGGCCCTGGTTCACACGTCTGAGGTAAGCGATATTTTCTTCATCCAGCACAAAGTTTTCCAGAGAGCCCAGGTTATAACCGCCGTAAGCACCCGCAGCGTTCAGGATAAAGTCCGTTTTGCCGAGCATGCCGGTCATGAGGGTCATCATGGATTCTGCGCCGCACTGGAAGTCCAGGTCAACGGCGGTGGTGGCAGATACGCCGGAGCGCACTGGCAGGTTATAGTAACGCCCCATGGCGACAAGTCCCATCTGCATGAGCACAGCTTCGGGCGCGCCGGTAGCCAGCTGGACATTGCGCATGTCGGTGGGGGAGGTTACCGAGCCATAAACCGCGCCTACACCCGGGTTGATGAGCTGGGTGAGGACAATCCCGGCCAGAATGTTGGCGTTGTCCTGTACAATGGCGCTTGCCAGCGTCGGCGGACAGGTCAGGTTCGTCATGGAGCAGGAGATAATGATGACCGGCTGGTTTTCAAGCACTGCGCCCACAATGGTGTCCACGACCTCTGCGCCGATGGCCAGCGGCGAGAGCACACAGCAGTTGGACATGGTCACAGGCTTGTCCCAGATGTCGTAAAATTCGCGGTGCAGCTTGACCAGTCTGCGGTTTGCCTCCACCAGGGAGCCTTTTTTGTAATTGATGGGGGTGATGGTGTTGCCCTGATAGATGGGCTTACGGCAGTATTTGAGTCCCATAGCCACCTGCGGCGTGTGGAAATCATCGCCGGATTTGTCCAGATCGTCAGTGTTCTGGCAGGAATGGGTGGGCATGTCAATGACTGCGCTGGTTTCCTGGAGCATATAGTATTCTGCCACATCCTTCAGGCTGGCTGGCCGGTAGGTGTTGTTTTCAAAATCCTGTATGGTGGTCGGGGCTACAGGGCCTGCGCAGATGGTCGGGGCGGTTTCACCCAAGGTAAGCTTCCCCGATGGGCTGTAAATGTCAAATTCCTTAGGCACTGTGGAGAGGCCCCGTTTTAAAAGGGCTTCATCGATAAAAATTTTATGGCCCTCCACACGGGCGCCGTTTTTCGCGAACACCTCCGCGGCGTAGTCGCTCTCAATGACCACACCGACCTCGGATAAAATTTTTAAGGTATATTCATGGATCAGCTCAATTTCATCTCTGGTGATATATTTCTCAAATAAATTACGGTTCGGGTACATGTTTTTCCTCCAATTTTTCATATCAGTCATTTTTCATTGATTACACTTGATTCCATCATTCTGCAGATTCTGGAAGGATCGGCTTTCCGATTCATGCCGTTTAATAACGCAAGACCCGTGCCAATCTTAAAAAAGCCCCAGCTGCGCCATTTCTCCCCAAAAAAGAACAACCTGTTAATCATTTTTAACTACCTATACTTTTTAATATTTAATAATCTATGCAAAAATGACTATTTTTTCGGAAATCGCTTGTTTTTTATAAAGAATCCCGGTATACTAGGGAAAAGGCGGTGATTTTGTGAACAATCCATTTCAGCACAGCGAAGAATACATGGACTATCTCATGTCTCTTCCAAAGGAGCTCTATATTAAAATTCTTGAAAATCTTTTTCTGGGCGTTTTTGTCAGCGACCAGAACGGAAAAACCATCTACGTGAACCCGGCCATCTCAAGGCATTACGGCAAACTGCCCGAGGATCTGGTGGGCGACAGCGACTGGGGGAAATGGGAGGGCGTTGTCTACCCGCCCGCCTATAAAAATATGCTGGCCATGAAAAGGCCGCTGATCTACCGGCAGAAAAATATGCTGTCGCGTAATTATATGGAAATCATCGACACCCCCGTCATGAAAGAGGACGCGCCGGACGACATCGACTTTACCGTCTATGTGATTCAGGAAAATTTTTCAGATGTGGACTTTGACGCGGACGCTAAGCTCATGGAAAAGCCCGAGAAAGTAAAAAAGCGCCAACGGCGCAATATTGTAGGGGAAAGCCATGCTTTTCTGAAGCGGATTGTGGAGCTGGAACGCATCGCGAAGTCGGACATGTCCATCCTGCTGCTGGGCGAGAGCGGCACTGGCAAAACCCTGATCGCTGAGTACATCCACCAGTGCAGTGACCGCGGCTTTGGCCCTTTTATGTCCATCAACTGCGGCGCGATCCCCGACAATCTGCTGGAAAGCGAGCTTTTCGGCTATACCTCCGGCTCCTTTACCGGCGCCAATACCCGCGGAAAAAAGGGCCTGCTGGAATCCGCCGACAAGGGGACTGTTTTCCTCGATGAGATCGGGGATCTGCCTTTAAACCTCCAGGTAAAACTTCTGCACGCCATTGAGAGCAAATCCTTCCTGCCCGTCGGCGGCACCACGCCTGTCCATGTGGATGTGCGCATTATTTCCGCCACCAACAAGGACTTAAAAACTGCCATCGCGCAAAAAACCTTCAGAGAGGACCTCTACTGGCGTATCGGCTCCTTTATCAGCTATATCCCACCCCTCAGAGAACGCAAGGAGGATATCATCCCCCTTTCTCTCCATTATCTCAAAAAACAAAATTTAAAATACGGCACGAACAAAGTTTTTTACTCTCTGACCCTGCTGGCACTGGTCAACTACGACTGGCCCGGCAATATCCGTGAGCTCAAAAATGTCATTGAGCGCATGTATGTTTTAACCAGCGGCTCCATTATCTACGAGAGCAAGGTGCCCGAGGAGATCCGCATGCACGTTCCCCGGACGGATGATAAGTTCTACTATTCCTACGACCAGCTTCTGGATCAGGTCAAAAGCTACATCATCCAGGACTGCTACAGCCGCAGAAAAACCTCTGTCGGCGTGGCTGAGGAGCTTGGCATTACCCAGTCAAAAGCCAGTCGGCTCATACGGAAATATTGTGCTAAGGAGGAGTAAAAAAGCAGGAAGGAGGAAAAATGAAGCCTGAGTTTATTGTAGAACCATCATATACTAAAGAAGAAATGAAACAATTCCCAAAAGAATGTTGGAGATTATTTGAAAACAAACCGTTTTTTCTTGCTCTTCGTATTGTAGCAGTTATATACATGGTGATCATATTATTTGTTACGCTTTCGCGGATAGTAGTTGTGGAAAATCTATGGATTTGGTTGATGGCAGCGATTTTGGGAATTATTATGGCCATATTTTTACCAAAATGGGTAAGCTTTAAATGCATCGGTATTGGTATAAATTTTATTGGAAACTTGATGAACAAAAAAATCAATGAAAAATTAGAATTTTACAATGACCATATTGATTGTTTCGAACATAAAAATATTCAATATCGCGATATGGAGATAATTGAATATGAAAATCGTTTAATACTAAAGGCAGAAAGATTTTATTTTTTGG
>CAUEUD010000043.1 GCA_959020865.1 Eubacterium limosum
TTAATAATATCGCAGGCAACTACAGTTTCCATTAAGCGTTTGTCGCAAGGATTAATGATTGCGCTGGATAAACCGCTGCACATTGCCATTGCCATCATTGCGCTGTCAAGTAATGGTCTGATGTGTTTTGGAGCACCGTTGGAAACATTACTTAAACCACAAGTTGTCAACAGACCCATGTCTGTGATCATCTTAACGGCTTCAAGCATTTCTTCCTGTTTGTCCTGCATGCCCTTGATAACAAGTGCCAATGGGTCAAACAGCATATCGGTTGGTTCCATGCCATGTTCCATACCTCTTTCAAGGAGTTCAGAACAGTAAGCGATACGTTCGTCATTATCAGAAGGTACACCTTCTTTAGAACATAAGCAGATGCAGGCAGCTTCATTGGCAGCAGCCAAATCCAGATAACCGATACGGTCACCGGCATCAGCAGAGTTAACGAGTGGCTTGCCTTTTTCACGGTTATAAACCTGAATACCAGCTTCGATCGCTTTCATGTTAGCGGTGTCAAGTGCCAAAGGAACATTGTCAAAGTTTTCCTGTAACAATTTAACGCCCCATTGCATTAATTCTTCACCGTCTTTTTCAGCAGGTCCGATATTCAAATCCAAATAATCTGCACCAGCGTCTAACTGTTCTTTTGCTCTCTGCAGGATTGGTTCAGGATTACGAGTTTCAAATGCTTCACGCATTGCTGGAGAAATACAGTGAATTCTTTCACCGATAACCATAAATTTTGCCATAATGTTTCCCCTTTCGGATTATAAAATATTTTTGGATAAACCACAGCCGGAAGCCCCCGCTTCCAGCTGCGTAAAAGTTTTAATTCATATGAGTTACAGATGTGCGCCGCTCAGCACAGAGATTAAGCAATTCCCATTAAATCACGTAAGAATTTCGGGATCTGCATAGCTTCTGTCGGTCCGACAATAACTTCCCAATCTGGAAGTGCTTCAGCAACGTCACCCTGTAATACAGCAACTTTACCTGGTAAGATAAGTTTTCTGCATTTAGTTTTGTCCGCAATGCCGCTTTCCTTAATGAAATCAGAGATAACGGAAGCACCGAATTTACCGGCAGCCCAGGCTGTAAGAACGGAGTAACCGCCAGCGTCAGGAATAGCCAGGTAAGCAGGAACTTTAGAACGCTCGATTTCGCCGGAAACTACGAAGTAAGACAGAGCGAAGTCAACGGTAACCAGTACAGGTGAGTTGTCATCAGCTTTGTTGAATTCATAGATCGTCGGTTCAACACGCATTGGTTTCTGAGGATCGGTGAAGATGTTCTGTCTTAAACCGAACAGTGGCAGAGCCTGTTTGAAGTCCATATCGCTCATTACGATGATGGAGCCATAGCGCAGAACAAAAGCAGAAGCTAAGGCTACTTCCATCTGTTCGCAGCAAGCAATTTTGTTAACAAATACAACTGAAGGATAACCAAAAGTTCTGTCATCGCCCTTCAGAGTGTTTGTACGGATGGTTACAGCGTTGTTGTAAGCTTCTTTAACAGAGCTGTCGCCAACGTTCAGAACCAGGTTCTTGTAACCAGCAGCTTCGATTTTTTCAACAGTGTCGTGTAATTCTTCGATAGAACCCGCGGAAACACCCAGTACAACATCAGCAGCTTTGGCAACTTCTACCATCGCGTCAGCATTTGCAGGTGTAGCGCCCATTAAGATACCTTTGGCAGCTTTGATCGCTTCAGCAGCTTCCTTAGCTACTTCAACATCTTCAACAACAGCCATTGGCACGCGGCCCAGTTCGATCACTTTAGCGATCAGGTCTAAGAATTTAGCTTTGTCAGCAGCATAACGTACAGAAGCAACTTCTACGCACATTAATTCGCCGATACGATCATACTTAACAGCTTCTAAATGAGCTGCCTTCTTAGCAATTTCATCGTCAGAGTCTGCGTCTGAGAATTCAACTGCGAATAAAGCTTTGTTGACATAAGTTTTTTCATGTCTGAATAATACGGTTTCGCCGCCCAGAGCACATTCTGTGTCGCCAGTTCCGATCTTGATTGTTTTCATCGGAGGAGCGGTAGCTTCAGATAACTGAGCTTTAGCTTCGTCTGTAATATAAGGGCATTTATCAATTTCTGCAGCGCCAGCGGCTACTTTCATTGAGAATGCCATACATGTAGGGAATCCACATTCCTTACAGTTTTTCTTAGGAGTCAGTTTAAAAATATCTAAACCTTTTACTGCCATTTTTTGCGCCTACCTTTCCTAACCTACTAACTCTTTGATAAAGTTTTTAATCACTTTAGCTGATTCCGGATGTTTAACAATAACAGCGTTTGAGCCGCCGATTAAGCAAGAAGCTGCAGTGGAAACTTCCATAGCGATACCACGTTCTTCCTGATTTCCCCATTCAGGAGCTTCTTCTTCTGTGAACACAGCTTCTTTTACGCCCCATGCTTCATCGCCAACATTGGTCATGATTGGCATCTGAAGGTCTGTATCGTTCTGGCCTAAAGCGGCTAAACGGATACGGTCCATTGTAGAAGCAACATATTCGAAACCATAGCCAACAGCAGCGGTTCCAACATCCATGATGATGTTTCCACCGTCAACACCTAACTGTGTCAACAGGATATTTAACTGTTTTGCAAGGTTGATATCAACAGCAGACTGGCCGGATACTTTGTGGCCGTCAGCATTACCTGCTACGCCGACAGATTTGTAGTTATCTTCAACAGCTGAGAATAAAACAGCATTTTTGCCAGACAATGCCTGAGAAACCTTAACCAGTAAATCACCGTCTTTTTCAGCGTTGTTGCAGCCAGCAACAACCAGTGGAAGATCGATTGCTGCTTCGACAGCTTTAGCGATTTCAACACATTCTTCAGATGATTTGTTAGCACCGTTAGGATCGGCACTGATTAATTTTAATGCGATAAACTGTGCGTCTGTATTGTCCTGTACATATTTTGCCCATGCTGCAGGATCCTTCACGACGTCACCATAAACGTCAACCAGACATTTTTCCCAGTCTTCTGGGTAACTGTCTAAAATTTCGACACCGACAACCGGTGCGTTTCCTTCACCACTTAAAAATGGTAATGCCTTTTCTCCTCCGAGAGTAACTGCTGCATCTCCAACACCAATTACACACTCATTGATCTTGCCACTAAACTTTTGTTCTGCTTTTTTGAATGGCATTTCCTCGTTACCTCCTAACTCGTTCTTGTTAGTATTTTTTTATATTTCAAAGCCCGGAATCGTTTTATGAACATGACAAATTCCGGTTGCTTTAAAATTTCAATTGTAAAAAAACCGGTGTACACAGACTTGTATATATAAGTATACACATATACTACTATCTTGTTATAAGTTTGTCAAACATTTTTCGACCAAAAACAAAAATTTACCCGTCTTTCTAAAGCTTTTAATTCGCAGTTATTCAGTAGGTTTAAATGATTTCATGAAACCCATGAAAACGACCCTGTAAATAAGCAGAATATTACTATATTTTACAGGTGTCATTCTGCCTTTGCCAGCCGCTTCAATGCAGGGATAAAAATATCTCCCATTACAGCGAGATCCTCCGCGTCAAAGCCTGAGGTAATATTACTGTCAAAAAGAATCTGTGATTCTGGTGGGAACTCATCATCCCCCAGCCAGAGGATCACGGTCAGATACATATTGTTGATAAACTCAAACCGGTAGGACAGATCACCATGCTTTTTAGGTTCTGCTTTCAGCTTCTCCATGGCCCGCTTCAGTCCCTCAACATCATAGTTAAAGGTAAAGGCAAAGCGCTTCAGGCAGCGTCCCTCAAAGCTCTTAAAATAGTGGTTTCCTCCCGAGATATCCCGGTATGCAATGGTTGTGCCCATCGGCGGCACGCCCTGAGCGTTAAGCAGATAACGCAGGATCATGGTCATCGGCTTATAATCATCAAAGGCAGTCCCGTCCTTTAAGAGCACATCGCCTTCGGGATATTTTACCTTGTATTCCTCGCCCATCAGCGTCACTGTAAACAGCTGTTTTTCCGGGTCATAGGGACAGGTTGATTTCTCCGCCATCTCCAGGGGATCCTTATCCTTTATTAAATTTTTATAATGATCATAGGGCAGCTTGTCTTTTCTCTTCTCTTCAATGGCTGCTTCTATTTCAGAATTTAGCATTGGTTACCTCTGTCTATTTTTGCAGGCTCGGGAACAGGCTCATATCCGTGTGCGGAATAAAGCAGGCAGATATGAAGGCGTCCATATAAGATGGGTGGACACTGAGCTCCATATAAGTCATATTCTGTCCGATTTCTGCGATTTTTTCTTTTCCTTCAGCCAGCGTAAGGGCCAGATAGCACCCCTGCATCGAGCTGTTTCCAATATAATAATATTTATCGACCGGTATATCCGGGAGCATACCGAGGGCAATGGCGTTTTCAATGCCAAGGTTGCTGCCAATTCCTCCGGCCACATACACATTTTCAAGGATTTCAATCGGCATATCCATGCTTTCCATCAAGGTGTGAATAGCTGAGAACACCGCTCCCTTTGCCTTAATAAAGCTGTCGATGTCAATTTCTGTGATGTAAATATCCTTGGCAGTACCGTCCAGTTCTTTTGAGCAGACAAAATAACGCCCGATATCGTATTCGTCAAAGGCAATCCTGGGATTGTCGATGTCCTTGCTGATACGGCCTTTGCCGTCAATAATGCCGGTTCGCTTCATCTCGCAGATCAGGTCAATGATCCCGGAGCCGCAGACCCCTACTGGTATTCCCTCGCCGATGGTCGAAAAACTTGCCTTTAAGGTAGCATCGTCAATCTTGACCTCTTCAATGGCTCCTGGAACCGCCCGGGTTCCGCAGCTGATTTCTCCGCCCTCAAAAGCCGGTCCTGCCGAGCAGGCGCAGGTCATCATAAAATCCTTGTTTCCGAAAACAATCTCGCCGTTTGTTCCCAGGTCTACCAGCATGGTAAATTCTTCCTGCAGCCAAACAGGAACAGCGAATACACCAGCGGTAATATCGCCGCCAACATAACTGGCCACCGAAGGCGCCAGATAGACACGGCCCTCCGGATTAATACGGATACCGATCTCGGTGCTCTTCATTTCAGGAATCGTATTGACACCCGGTATAAAAGGCTCCCGTCTCAGATGATCCGGGTTGATCCCAAGCAGCAGGTGGGTCATGGTCGTATTTCCCGCCGCACACATCTCATAAATGTCGTCGGTGGTAATACCTGCCGACTGTACCATCTGTCCGATCAGTGGATTGATGGTCTCCTCGATAATCGCGTCCCGCAGCTTTTTGAGGCCTCCCGGCTTTTCTGTATAAACGATACGGTTGATAACATCGCCGCCGTATTTAACCTGGGCATTCCCCATAGATGCCTTGGAAACAATCTCATTGGTATCCATATTGACCAGGCAGGCAGAAACAGAAGTTGTTCCGATATCCAAAGCTACCCCGTAAAGGGCGCAGGCACATTCCAGACAGGAACGTACATCCATGATTTCGGCGACATCGCCGCGCTTCAGATAGACAGCCTTTATTTTAAAATTATTTTCCCTGAACGCGTCCGGAAATTTTCTGAGAACATCCAGGCTCACCTGAATATCTGAGTAGCCCAATGTCTGGCGGAAATAACGCTTTAACCGATCCTCATCCGCGAGGTTATCGTCGTTGGTAGGCTCTGGCAGCTGAATGATCTCACAGCACAGGCGGTTGGAATCGGTCATTCCCATCTTCAGCATCTTTTTCCGCACATAGCGGATATTTTTATTTTCATTTTCAGACAGGTCGGTAATCTGCATTTCATTCTGGAACGCAGAAGCCAGATCAGGCACATTTACCTCAATATCCTCAATGATTTCCGAGCTGCAGGCCAGCACCCATCCGTCGGCAATTTCCTCTTCCGTCAGCCGGGTCAGCGACAAGGCGTCCACCCTGCCCTTTGTAATCTGAACCTTGCATTTTCCGCAGGTTCCATTGCCATTACACGGTGTGTCGATCATAATTCCGGCTTTCCGCGCCGCTTCCAAGAGATTTTCTCTTTGTCCTGCCCAAAACTCTACCTGCCGTTTCCCCTTAACGACAAACACTACTTTATGCATACACGCCTCCTTGTTCTGTTAACCTTTTCAAAATAGTCATATGCATGATCTTATTTTTAAAATAGAAACCGCCACTCCTCTTTGGCGGCTTCTGCCATTGCACCTACTTAAGAAACCAGAACTACTTGATTTCAAGCTTATCAATAATTTCACGAACAGCCTTGCGCGCTGCTGAATCCTCTGGAAGGGTAACAAGCGGCTTGCCATATGCGTCGTATTCAAATACCTGCTGATCCATCGGGATAACACCCAAAAGGTCCAGTCCCTGTTTTTCAATTTCTTCTGCTGTGCCCTCATTGAGTTCACCGTTTGGCGCGCGGTTTACAATCAGCTTAATGACCGGGATTCTCAGATTGAGCTCCTCTGCAAGGTCACGGATTCGGGCAACCGCCTGGATTCCGCGGCGTGAGCAGTCGCTGACCAGCAGTAAAATATCCATTCTCCCCATGGTTCCGCGGCTGATGTGCTCCATTCCCGCCTCGTTATCCATGATGACATAGTTATAGTTTTCAGATAAACGGCCAACCTGAGTCTTTAACAGGCCGTTGACAAAGCAATAGCAGCCTTCGCCCTGGCTTCGGCCCATGACCAGCAGGTCATAGCCTTTTCCTTCAGAAACAGCCTGGTTTAAACGAAGGGTCAGAAAATCCCCCTTGGTCATTCCCGGCGGCAGCTGATTACCGTCCATTTCTGCATGGTTGACCTCTTCCTTGATATGTCCGATAGTCAGTTCAACTTCTTCACCCAAAACCTCGTTCAGGTTTGCATTTGAATCGGCATCTACTGCCAGAATCGGTCCCTTGCCCTGTTCTACCAGATATGAAACCAGCATACCTGTAAAGGTTGTTTTTCCAACACCGCCTTTACCGGCAACTGCAATATTAAAAGCCATAATACGCTCCTCCTTTATTGAAATTTCAATTTCACTCAGCCTGCTTCACAGGCTTTTTAAAGCGTGAACTGATGGATTGTTATTTTTTTAACAAGTAAAAATCCTTGACTTGTATATATAGGTATTAACATGCCTATCATAACATATTGAGAACCATAACACAATGTAATATTTTGTCCTGTAAAGCCGGGCTTAAGGCTGCGGTATCTCCTAAAAAGAGCAAATAAACACCTGCTTTTTTAAACGAAAGCACCTGATTTAAAATACTTTTATTATCCGCTTTTAACATCTTGTAAAAACCGCTGTATATGGTATACTTTCAGTATCATTACAGCCATCGGGAGAATCATATGACTTTTTCTTTTTTTACCCTTGCCAGCCCTTTCTCGGTTTTTGTGTTTATTGTTAACATTCTGTTCAGCTTCACGATTATTTTTCTGGAGCGCAAAACGCCGCAGAGCACCTATGCCTGGCTGTTGTTTCTGTGGATCATTCCGGTTCTGGGATTTGTCTTTTATCTCTTCTTTTCACAGAATCTGACCAAGCGAAAAATCTACCGCTACAACACGCCGGAAAACGAGCAGTATCAACTCCTGCTGCGACGGCAGAAAAAAGCGCTGGTAGACCGCCAGCGGATTGCAAAAAATAAAACCATTGCGAAAAAATACCATTATAACATCGAGTATCACCTCAATGTCAGCCATGCCCTCTACACCGACAACAACAGCATCGATATTTATACCGACGGACACGAAAAATTTGACGCACTGTTTGAGGCCATTGAAAACGCTCGTTCCACTATTCACATTGAATACTATATCATTAAATACGATGGCCTTGGACAGAAATTTATGGAGCTCCTTACCAAAAAAGCCCGGGAGGGTGTTGAGGTCCGGCTTCTCTTTGATGAAATGGGTGGCCGCTACATTCCTAAGAGCGCTTTAAAAGAGCTGGAATCCGCCGGCGGACAGTATGGTATTTTCTTCCCCTCCAAGCTTCGTTTTGTCAATCTCCGC
The DNA here is from genome assembly GCA_959020865.1 of Eubacterium limosum. Classification (GTDB taxonomy): domain Bacteria; phylum Bacillota; class Clostridia; order Eubacteriales; family Eubacteriaceae; genus Eubacterium; species Eubacterium limosum_B. Next base: position 7,985 of record CAUEUD010000043.1, read on the forward strand.
CTGAACTACCGCGACCACCGCAAAATTGTCATTATTGACGGCAAAACCGGCTTTATTGGAGGTTTTAATGTCGGTGACGAGTATCTGGGCCTTAAGAAAAAAATGGGCTACTGGCGGGATACCCACCTGAAGATCGAGGGGTATGCTGCCTACGAGCTCCAGATGCGCTTTTTCCTCGACTGGCGTACCAGCGGCAACAAAGCTAAGCTCAATATCAATTCTGAAAACATCCACCGCTATTTTCCTTATATGGAAAACTGTGAAGGCTCTGGCATCCAGATCGTCTCAAGCGGCCCCGATGATCCCAATCAGGTCATCAAGCAGGGCTTTATCCGGATGATTACCAATGCCGAGAAATACATTTTAATCCAGAGCCCTTATTTTGTTACAGACGAGAGTATCATGGAGGCTCTTAAAATCGCCCTGCTGTCCGGTATCGACGTGCGGATAATGATCCCCAACAAACCAGATCATATCTTTATTTACTGGGCCACTCTCTCCTATGTCGGGGAACTCATAAAATACGGGGCCAGAGTCTACATTTATGACAATGGCTTTCTCCACGCCAAGGTGCTGGTCGTGGACGACCAGATCGCCGCTGTCGGTTCCTGCAATTTTGACATCCGGAGCTTCAGCCTCAATTTTGAGACCAACGCCTTTATCTACGACCCCGAAATTGCTGTAAAGCTGCGCGATATTTTTTACAGGGATATTGAAAAATCCATTTACTATGACACCGTGGCTTATGAGAAACGCAGCCGTGTCATCAAGGTCAAGGAATCCATCTCCCGCCTTTTTGCGCCGCTGCTGTAAAAAAACAGGATGTGCCGAACCAATCGGTACATCCTGTCTTTTTATTTTTGCCGGTAAAACACCTGCCGGTTTACTGCCTTGTCCTGTGAAGCGACAATCGTCGTACAAACCGCGTCGCCTGTGATATTAACAGCTGTTCTGGCCATATCCAGAATGCGGTCGATGCCCATAATCAGAGCAATTCCCTCAATGGGAAGCCCGACCGAATTAAAGACCATGGAAAGGGTTATCAGACCGACTCCCGGCACGCCAGCTGTCCCGATGGAAGCCAGCGTAGCAGTCGCAATAACGGTCACATAATCGGGTATCCCCAGAGGAATCCCAAAGGCCTGGGCTGCAAAAACAACTGCCACCCCCTGCATAATGGCCGTACCATCCATGTTTATGGTCGCTCCCAGGGGAATGGTGAAAGAAGAAATTTTACGCGATACTCCCATTTCCTGTTCCAACGTCTCAATGGACAGTGGAATGGTCGCATTGGATGTTGCCGTTGAAAAAGCAAAGCCCATAACTGGCAGAAACTTTTTGATAAAGGTGATGGGGCTGAGGCCTGTAAAGCCCTTGAGCATTCCCTGATAAACCACAAAGCACTGGATGCCCAGGGCCAGAAAAACAGCGGCCATATATTTAAGCATTGGCAGAAACGCATTAAAGCCGATTCCTGCAAAAGTTTTGGCAATCAGGCAGAAAACACCAATCGGTGCCACTTTCATAACCATCGTGGTCATTTCCATCATTATATCGTTAAACTGGGAAAAGAAATTGGAAACAATATCTGCCTTTTCTCCAAGCTTAGCCAGAATAATCCCAATAAGCAGTGCAAAGACAATGACCTGGAGCATATTTCCTTCGGCCAGACCCTGAATAGGGTTTTTCGGGATAATATTCAGCAGCGTGTCCGCAAAGCTTGTCTTTTCCGCGATTGTCGTCTCTGCCTGCTGGATCGAAGAAATATCGAGGCCCATTCCAGGATTGATCAGGCTGGCAACGGCGATGGCCAGAGTAACCGCCACAGCGGTAGTAAAGATATAGAAGCCAATGGTTTTAACCCCTACCTTTCCCAGCGTCTGTGTATCCCCAATGGCAGCGCTTCCGCAGATCAGAGAGCAGAACACCAAAGGAACAACCAGCATCTGCATAAGTCGGAGAAAGCCATTTCCAAGCACATAAAAAACGCCGTTGATAACGACCGTGTCCTTAATGTAGCCGCTGGGAACCAGATAGTGGAGAACAATCCCGGTAATGGCCCCTGCCAGCAGCGCGATAAAAATCCAGGTTGTCAGACCAAGCTTTTTTCCTTTATTCTTTTTCATAAATGCCCCCTCTCATACCGTATCCCGCCTCAGCGTTTCCATGAACTCACGGATAGCCTCTTCCCAACGCGGCATCTGGTATACCTCAGTCATATACATCATCATGTTTTCCAGCACTGTATAACTGGGATATGGGAAAAACTGGCTGGTCTTTTTAGAAACGGCTGCGTCGATGGGTACATTCTCCAGACCTGCCAGCCGCAGGATCTCCTTGGCAAAATAAAAGCGGCTGCACACGCCTTCGCAGGCAGCGTGAAAGACCCCATACTCTCTGGTTGAAAGCAGGCGCACAATAAATTTTGCCAGCTCAACAGCACTTGTCGGAGAGCCTACCTGATCATTGGGAACCTGGAAGGGCTCTCCTTTTCGCGCCATTTCCAACACCCAGAACACAAAATTACTGCCGGACTGCCCGTAAATCCACGAGCTCCTGATCACCAGATGACGCGGGTTCAGTTCCCGCACAAAGCCTTCGCCTGCCAGCTTGGATTTGCCATACACGGTCACAGGTTCAGGTGTATCAAACTCGGTATAGGTCTTTTGGCTCATTCCTCCGAAGACATCGTCGGTGGATATCTGGATAATTTTAGCGCCTATTTTCCTCGAGGCAATACTCAGGTTTCGCGCACCGAGCGCATTTACCTTATACGCCTGAATCGGCTCCTCTTCACAGTCTTTGACGTCCGTCATCGCCGCACAGTTAATGATCACGTCTGGCCGGTTTATATCTGCGTACTGCATAATGCCGTCCAAATCTGTAACATCCACATCCTTATCGGTTGTCAAAATATCTCTCGCCGCATCCTCCAGCGTTTTGTAGAGCGTATGGCCCAACTGCCCCTCTGCTCCGGTTATCCATATACGATCATTTTCCAACATTGCCACAGCTCCTTATCATTTTTTATATTTTTTGTTTCTTAACTATAACATATCCATTGCTCAAAAAACAAGGGAACCCGGAGAGTAAGGCCCTCCGGATTACAATGTTCACATTGATTGCGTATATCTTTCTGCTTAGCTGTAAATTTCCACCAGGCGCTTTAAGAGCGCAACCACTTTTTCCATGGACTGAACCGGAATATACTCAAAACGCCCATGAAAATTGTGCCCGCCAGTACAGATATTCGGGCACGGCAGCCCCATATAGGACAGGCGCGCACCGTCGGTACCGCCTCTTATTGCCGTCACCTTAGGCTCTATACCAACATCCTTCATGGCTTTTTCGACATTGTGGATAAGATGGATATGCGGCTCAATTTTTTCTTTCATATTATAGTAAGAATCTGAGAGAAGGTACTCAAAGCTTCCCACACCGTACAGCTCATTGAGGTAATCGCAGATTTTTACTGCCCGTTCCTTACGTTTTTCAAATTTCGCCCGGTCGTGGTCACGGATAATATAGGTCATTTCGGCCTTTTCTACTGTTCCCTCAAACTGATCCAGGTGATAAAAACCCTCGTAGCCCTCTGTGTGTTCAGGCGTTTCACAGGCTGGCAGCATCTTCTGGAATTCCATTCCCATGAGCAGGGCATTTTTCATTTTATTTTTAGCTGTTCCGGGATGCGTGCTGACGCCGTTGACGGTTAATTTTAAACTGGCTGCATTAAAATTCTCATATTCCAGCTCACCCAGCTCACCGCCGTCCACCGTATAGGCAAATGCTGCGCCAAAGCCTTCCACATCAAAATGGTTAACGCCTCGTCCGACCTCCTCGTCCGGTGTAAAGGCTATTTTTATGGTTCCGTGAGTTACAGGGCTGTGCATCAGGTAATCACACAGGGTCATGATCTCAGCCACGCCGGCTTTATCATCTGCGCCCAAAAGGGTGGTACCGTCTGTCACAATGATATCCTGGCCTTTGTAATCCAAAATTTCCGGGTAATCCTCTGTCTTAAGAACAATATTTTGCGCTTCGTTCAGTAAAATATCGCCCCCGTCATAATTTTCGACAATTCTGGGTTTAACATCCTTTCCGCTCACTGCGCTGGAGGTATCCATATGGGCGATCATCCCAATGACGGGCAGCTCCTTATCCGTTGTTGACGGAATGGTTGCATAGACATAACCATAACTGTCCATGCGTGCATCCCCCACGCCCATTTCCTTGAGTTCCTCAACCAGTATGGCCCCCAGATTCTTCTGTTTTTCGCTGCTTGGAAAACAATCAGCCTCCGGCACAGACTCTGTATCCACCTGAACGTATCTCAAAAATCGGTCTACTACTGTTTTCATTTTTCCTCCTGCTATCATAAAATAAAAAAGGCATCACATAAGAGATGCCTGTGTTCCACTGTCTTTACTCACCCTGCTGTTTAAGCTTTTCCGCCTGGTCACTGGTAATCAGTGCATCGACCATTTCGTCAATTTCACCGTCCAGAAAAGCCTCAAGCTGATAAACGGTCATGCCAATGCGGTGGTCCGTTACACGGCCCTGCGGGAAGTTATAGGTACGGATACGCTCACTTCGGTCACCGGTGCCCACCTGGCTTTTACGGTTTTCAGCAATTTCGCTCTGCTGCTTCTGCATTTCAATTTCAAAAAGGCGAGCCTTCAGAACCTTCATGGCCTTTTCTTTATTTTTCAGCTGGGATTTTTCATCCTGACAGGTTACAACCATTCCGGTGGGTTCATGGGTAATACGAACCGCGGAGTCAGTGGTGTTTACGCACTGGCCGCCATTTCCGGAGGAACGGTAAACGTCGATTCTCAGATCGTTCGGATTGATATCAATTTCCACATCCTCGGCTTCCGGCAGCACCGCAACCGTCGCGGTAGATGTATGGATACGCCCGCCGGATTCTGTACTTGGAATACGCTGAACGCGGTGAACACCGCTTTCATATTTCAGACGGCTGTAAGCTCCGCGCCCTTCGATGGAGAAGGTAATTTCCTTAATCCCGCCGATATCCGGAATATTGGAGTTCATAATCTCCGATTTCCAGCCCTGGCGTTCTGCATAGCGGGTGAACATTCTGAAAAGATCGCCGGCAAAAAGAGCGGCCTCGCTTCCGCCTGCGCCTGCGCGGATTTCGACAATAACGTTTTTGTCATCATTGGGGTCCTTTGGCAGCAGCAGGACCTTTAGTTCATCCTCAAGGGCTGCTTTTCTCTCGGTCAGCTCGTCCAGCTCAGCCTTGCACATTTCTTCAAAATCCTTGTCAATGCTTTTGTCGGACAGCATTTCCTTGCTTTCCTCAATCCCCTCAAGGGTCTTTTTATATTCGTTATAACGGTTGATGATCGGTTCGATATGGGCATGCTCCTTCATAAGCTTCTGCCACTGTGCCTGATCGGCAATAATATCGGGATCTGCTATTTTTTCATTGAGCTCCTGATATTTACTTGATAAAAAATCTAACTTTTCTAACATTCTGTTTTTCTGTTTCTCCTCTATTACGTTTATTTCACTTCATCGAAGAAAAATACCGCCAGTGTCCCCGGTCCCGAATGGGTGCCGATAATAGGGGCCAACGGCATAATTTTAAAGTTATCGGTCTTAAAATGCTTGCTGGCAATCTTTACAAAGCTTTCAACCAGGGGCATATTATCCGCATGGGTGATGTAAAAGGTCTGTTCGCTAAGCTTATCGCCCTTTTCCTCAATGTATTCCACCATTTTTTTCAGTATCTTTTTCTCGCCGCGCGCCTTGTCAAGCTGTCTGAGCTCACCGTTTTCGTCAACGTCCAGTAAAGGGCTGATCTTAAGCATATTTCCGACAATGGCGGTTCCCTTGTTCAGGCGTCCGCCCCGGTACAGGTACTCCAGGTCCGTTACGGTAAACACGTGGCGGATATGGGCTGCATAATAGCTGCTCAGCTTTACCAGCTCTTCCATGCTGGCACCGTTCTGGGCTGCTTCAGCTACCTCCCGTACAATCAGGCCAAGACCGCCCGTTACAGCCTTGGTGTCGAGCACCTCAATATCCGCGTCGGGGTATTTTTCCAGCACGTCCCGCTTCGCCAGCATTGCCGCCTGATAGGTTCCAGACAGTCCGCTCGAAAAGCTGAGATACATGAAAGGCTTCGACGCTTCTGCCAGCTCGGTAAACCGCTTTACAAAATCCGCATAGGGAATCTGCGATGTCTTATAATGGACGCCGCGGCGCATTTTGCTGTAGAGCACCTCGGGCGTGATCTCAACCCCGTCCAGATAGGTTTTTTCACCCTCAATGACGTATAGAGGCATCAGCTCAACATCATACTTTTCCAGCTCTTCCACCGGCATATCGCAGGCGGAATCGGTTAATATTTTTATACTCATTGCTTTCCTCTCTGCATTATTTTAATTTCACCACTGTAACGGTCAACGCTGCCCGCATTTTTAAGACACAGCGTATCTACTTTGCGGGCAGCGGCAGGTTTCATTATTTTCTCAATTTATTATTGTAACATAAAAACAGTGTTTTGTTAAAACAATTCTTCAGCTTCTTTCCTCGGGTCCGCAAAAAGCTTTCGCCCCTTGGCCTCCAGATAATCGGTCAGACGTTTGGTGTCCAGATTGATGATCAGCTCATCGGGAAATCCCACCTCATCCAGCGCCTTGTCAGCATATGGAAAATAACCGATATCGGTGCAGAAATGCGTGTCGGTTCCTAAAATAACCGGAATATCCAGCTCTTTACAGCGCTTGGCAATGGCAACACAGTTTGGCTTGGAGCCATGTCTTATAAAAAAGGAACCGTTATTGATCTCGATGAGGGTATCCTTCCGCTTCGCTTCCTGTAAAACAGCCTCATAGTCAAGCTCATAGATCGGGTTGCCCAGATGACAGATAAAATCCACCAGCGGGTTGTTGATAGCGCCCAGAACCGCGGAAGTATTATCAGCCTTTGAACCTGGCTCGATGCAGGGGGTATGGAGAGAGGCCGAAACAATCTCCAGCCTGTCCGCAAATTTTTCCGGCACATCGATAGTCCCATCCTTATCCATAATGTTGGATTCCATTCCCTTAAGAACCTTCACATTGTTGATAACCGGCGGGATGATCCGGTAGTTCGCAAAAAACATGGCTGTGGCTGAGCCTGGCATTTCGGGTCCGTGCTCAGTCAGGCAGAACATCTCAAGACCTCTTCTGGACGCTGCTTCCACCAGTTCCATCAATGTGCAGTAGGCATGGCCGCAGGCCAGTGTATGTGTATGTCCGTCAAGTACGTAATTTCTCACTTCTGTCCCTCCTTAAGCGCTTTCTGTTTTTCCTTTTCTTCCTGTCTTTTACGCGCTTCTGCAACCTCTTCATTATGCTTTGCGACCTTGTCGCAGAAAATCTGGGCAGAACGGAATCCCAGCGCCTTCATACGGTTATTGATCGCAGCGGTTTCAATAATCACAGCCAGATTTCGGCCTCCGGAAACCGGAATGGTTACCAGCGGCACCTCGATTCCAAGAATATCCTGGGTTTCCTCATCCAGACCCAGCCGGTCATAGGGGGAGGTTTCATCCCAGTTTTCAAGTTTTATGACCATATCCACCTCTACAGACTGCTTAACAGCCTTTGCGCCGTACAGGGTTCTCACATCAATAATGCCAATGCCGCGGACTTCCATATAATACCGCAGCATTTCAGGCGCTGTACCGCTCAGCACACGGTCCTGATGATTGCTGACCTCCACCACGTCATCTGCAATCAGGGTGCTGCCCCGCTTGACGAGCTCAAGGGCTGTCTCACTCTTGCCGATGCCGCTGGGGCCTGTAATCAGAACACCCACGCCGTGGACCTCCACCAGTACGCCGTGCATACTGATCATAGGTGCGGTTTTACGGTCGATATAATCAATTAAATGATAAAAGAAAATGGATGTCTTTTCTTTGCTTCTCAGCAGAATACGCGCGTGCTTTTCAGCCGCTGCCTCAAAAATCTCTGCTTCTGGCAGATCCCAGCAGATAATCACACACGGAAAATCATAGGAGAAAAAGTCGTCGATACGTTTTTCCCGCAGCTTGGGGTCAAGGCTCAGCAGATAGGAGGTCTCAACTTTTCCGATAATCTGGATACGCTTGGCGTCAAAATATTCATAATAACCATGAAGCTGAAGTCCCGGGCGGTTCAGACCGCTGTCGTAAAGATCAAACTCATCAACCGGACTGTAAATCTCCTCAAGATTCAGGTCCTTACAAAATTCCGCAAGATTCATAAATCCTAAAGATTCTTCGTTCATTTATTCTCTCTCTTTTCTTCAGATTTTGTTTTATGCTCATCATCATTGAAATAGTCAAAAACTGCCTGAGCTGTCTTATCGCTCATTCCCGGCAGAGTTTTAAGCTCCTCCAATGTTGTTTTCTTCAGATTGTTCAGGCTGCCGTAATGCCGCATAAGCAGCTCACGGCGCTTCTTTCCAATTCCCGGAATTTCTTCTAACCGGGATTCCAGCATTCCTTTTTTTCGCAGCGTCTGATGGTATCCCAGAGCGTAGCGGTGAACTTCCTCTGAGATATCGCTCAGAAAAGTGCACAGCGGTGTGGACTTTTTCAGAGGATACTCCTCATCCTTATAGATGATCCCGCGAATCCTGTGGTGATCGTCCTTTACCATACCGCAGACCTCAATATGAACGTCCGGGTACATCTGCAAAATGCTTCGAACTGCGTCGACATGGGTCTTTCCGCCGTCAATACAGAACACATCCGGGAAGGGCAGAAAGCTGCTTTTTTCTGGGTCTTTCCCCTCATTCTGCTCCTTTATGCCCCGCTCGATACGCCGAAAAATCATCTCCTGCATACTGGCATAGTCGTTCTGTCCATCCACTGATTTTATCTTAAACCGTCGGTAGGCTTTTTTGTCTGGCTTGCCGCCCTGAAAAACGACCATGCCCCCTACATTGTCGGTGCCGCTGATATTCGAGATGTCATAAGCCTCAATTTTCTCTGGCGTGTGGTCCATTCTGAGCAGGTCCTTGAAAGCGTCCAGTCGGCTTTTTTTCTTCTCTTCCTTCTGGCGTTTTTCAAGCGCATACTGCTTGAGGGTTAGCTCTGCGTTTTCCTCTACCATCCGTGTCATCTTTGACTTCTGGCCTTTCTGGGGCCGGGTAAGGACCACCTTCGCACCGCGCAGCTCTGCCAGCCACTGGGCAATGGTGTCCTCTTCGTCCTTAAGCAGTGGGGCGCCCAGAATAATTTCCCTGGGAATAAAGGGCTTTGAGGAGTAATACTGCTTGACAAAGGTTGTCATAATATCCTCCGGTGAAGATTCCTCCACCCCCTCGAGAAAGGTGTGGTCCCTGCCCAGCATTTTTCCGTCACGGACGTTAAAAACCTGAACACAGGCCAGGTCCTCGTCCTTTGCAAATGCGATAATGTCCTGATCCTGCTGGTTGCTGACAATAATTTTCTGTTTTTCCACAATATGCTGAATGCCGTAAATCTGGTCTCTCAGCTTAGCAGCCAGCTCGTAATCCATGTTTTGAGCCGCCTCGTTCATTTTTTTCTCAAGGGTAGAAACCAGCTCTTTATCCTTTCCGTTGAGAATGGAAAGGATATCGCTTATATAGGCCATATATTCTTCCTTCGGCACATTCCCCTGACAGGGGGCGCAGCACTGGCCGATATAATAATTGAGGCAGGGCCGTCCGTTTTTTTCTCCAAAGGCCACCTTGCGGTTACAGCGACGAAGCGGATAAAGCTTCCCGATGGCCTCGATGGTTTTCTTTACCGCAAAGCTGCTGGTAAAGGGGCCAAAATACTTGCCGCCATCCTTTTTGTGCTCTCTGGTCATAATGACCTTGGGGTACTCATCTTCCAGCGTAACCTTGACATAGGGATAACTTTTATCATCCTTTAACAGGATGTTGTATTTGGGCCGGTGCTCCTTGATCAGGTTACATTCCAGAATCAGGGCTTCCAGCTCGCTGTCCACCACGATGGTCTCTATATCGCAGATATGCGATACCAGCGTGACTGTTTTGGGCGTCAGATTTTTGGAGTTTTGAAAATACTGCCGGAGCCGGTTCCTCAGATTGATAGCCTTCCCGACATATATTATATCTCCCGCAGCGTTTTTCATCAGGTAAACGCCGGGATTTTGCGGTATATCTTTTAGTTTATTGCGATCGTACATGTCTATTCCTGAATTTTTTTAAGATTTTTCTACTTTTTGCCAAGAAATACTTTTATTTTCCATTCCATTTGGTATAATCTATCTATAAATAATGCAGTTACTTATACACGAAAGGATGTGTTCCTATGTTTGAAACAGTTATAATTGATGGTCAAAACACCATTTTGTCAAACGGCAGCTTCGAAGTTAAGATCATTCCTAAAATATACGGCGGCTACACCTTAACCAAAACAGTCAAGGATGATCCGCTTGATATCATTGAAATCCGGGATATCCGCCTGCCGCTCTCTGAAAAAGAAATCATCAGGGAAGCCAAAGCCCTTTTAAAACAGAACTATGATTCCGTAGACTTTAACAATTATAACATACAAACCATTTAAACAATACCCGACAGGGTTAAATTTTAAAATCTGAAAACGTCACAGGCCGCTGCACTCTGGTGTATCGGTCTTTTATTATCATTGCACCTGTTCTTTTTACTATGGTATAATTAAGTATCCCATAAGATAAGGAGTTCATTTATGAAAGAATACACTGCGATTATTTTCGATCTGGACGGCACACTGCTCGATACTTCCGAGGGTATCTACAACGCTGTCCGTTCCACTGAAAAAATAATGCATTTTACCCCCGTCGATGACACGACCCTTCCAGAATATGTAGGGCCGCCCACTCTTTTTTCCTATAAAAAACATTACGATATCGACGACGATACCGCCCAAAAAGCCGTTATCCACCATCGAAAATACCAGAGCGAGCAGGGCGTAAAAGAAGCGCGCCCATATGACGGCATGCCGGATTTACTCGCAATGCTGAGGGAATCCGGCCATAAGCTGGGGGTCGCTACTCTCAAACGCCAGGATATTACTGAGGCGACGCTGGCCGCCGCCGATATGCTGGACTGCTTTGACTCTATCAGAGGCATCGACATGGCTGAGTCCCTGACAAAATCTGATATCATCAATCTGGTGCTTGAGGATCTCGGTGTCGAACCGGAAAACGCTGTTCTCATCGGTGACAGTGCCTATGACGCCATTGGCGCCGGACAGAGTGGCGTGGATTTTATCGGCGTTGAGTATGGTTTTGGTTTTAAAAACGTCCAGGAAATCGAGTCCTACCATCCTGTTTTTATCGCCTATTTTGTCGATGATCTCATCCAATTTTTTGACCATTGCTAGGACTTTAAGATTTTTATAAAAAAAGATATTCAGCTCCTCTAAAGGGTATATAAATTACCGTCATTCAACTTTATCCTTTGGAGGTTTTTTATTATGAATTATTTTATGAGTATCTTTTTCAGGCTCATCCCCCTTTTAATGGGGGCAATCTGTTTTAGCTACGGCATCTATGTCACTACCCTTGGAAACGCTCTGGGCTCTAGCTATCTGGTGGCCGGGCATGTGCTTATCTCACTGACTGCCATCTGTATCGCGCTGTACTGTACAGCCGCTACCATTATCCGTCAGCTCATCAACCGGTACAGCAGCTTTTTCAAATGGTTTCTACCTGTTCTCGGTTATGCTGTCAGTCTCTTTACTGTCGGCATGGGCATCTACTACTGGAATCTTCATACCATCAACACCGCTTACTTTGTCTCCGGCAACATTATCTTCGGCGTTGGCCTGATCGCGTGCTGTGTCACCACTGTGGCCACCTCCTCTACCCGTTTTCTTTTTATTCCGGCCAACTCAAACAAGCTGCAGCCCGGCGATAAGCCGCAGGGCGCTTTCAGCGAAAACACAGCAAAAATCCTCATTGCCATCCCGGCTTTCTGCGCTCTTGTAGGGCTGATCCGCAGCATCGTACTGATATCAGCAGGCCTGAGCTCTGAATATTTTGTAGCCGGCCACGTCCTTTTTGGCACTTCCCTTGTCTGTGCCAGCCTGATCGCGCTGGTAGCCTCAGTGGTCCGTCAGATACAAAACACTTTCACCGACAAAGAGCGCTGGAAATGGACGATTTTCGTTTTAATTTTAGGCTCCATCAACGTCGTTCTGGGCATTGGCATACTGCTGATTCAAAAAACACCGGCGTGGATCGCTCCGGGCTGGGTATTGATTGGCCTCGGTTTTATCTGCTACAGCATCTCGAGCAAGGTTATTCTCCTCGCTTCCGTCTGGCGTCAGACTTTCTCTCTCGCCAAGCGTATTCCGCTGATCCCAATCATGACCACACTTTTCTGCCTCTTTACCGCGGCCTTCCTGTTTGAAGCAGAGCTTTTCAATTCTGCCTTCTTTGTTCCGGCTCGTGTAATGGTCGGCCTCGGCGCTGTATGCTTCACGCTTTACTCCATTGTTTCTATTTTGGAATCCGGCACCTCCGGCTCCAGTGAGTAGTCATAAGAAAAACCCAGCTGAACCTTCAGCTGGGTTTTTCTTATGATGAGGTTTAATATTAAAATTTAAAATGGGGTCGTAATTTATTATTCTCC